>NZ_AP023081.1:2462500-2762500 GCF_026072635.1 Pseudomonas solani
ACCATGAATACCCGCGTGCATTGCCGTGAAGAGGCCAGCGGCAAGGACTACCACCTGACCCTGGTCTATCCGAAGGACGCCGGTGGCGAAGGCACCGTCTCCATCCTCGCGCCCATCGGCAGCGCCCTGCTGGGCCTGTCCGTCGGCCAGCACATCGACTGGCCGGCGCCGGGTGGCAAGACCCTCAAGCTGCAACTGCTGGAAGTGGAGTACCAGCCCGAAGCGGCTGGCGAATACGACCGCTGATCCACGACCCTGACCGCCTCCCCGGCGGTCAGGCCTTGTTCAGGGCCTGGTTGAGCTGTTTCTCCAGCTCGGCCTTGTAGCGCAGGTAGTGCACCGTCTGCGCATGGCCCTCGCCGAGGACCCGCGACAGGTCCAGGTCGGTGATGTAGCAGGGGTAGCGTTCGGCCTCGCTGCGCTGGGCGAGGATGTGCCGGGCCACGGAGGCGAACAGCTCGCCGCCGTATTCCAGTTCCGAAAATTCCCGATGGTTGCAGTAGAGCGTGACATGAACGCGATCGGCGTCTGCCGGCTCGACGATCGCCTGCACGTCGTAGAACGGGTGGCTCACTGGCGCCTGGGGCGCGGCGCGGCGTTCTACCTGCTGGGCACGTTGCGGCGGTGACGGCAACACTTCGTAATAGAGAATTTCCAGGTTGCTGGGTGGCGTCGGGCTGTCCAGCGGCAGCAACGCGTTGCGCCGGTAGAGCACCGACTGCAGGAAGCGTTGCAGCGGCGTGAGCAGGCTCTGCTGGTCGCGGAACGGCTGGCGCTGGCGCCAGAGCGCGTTGTGCTCGTCGAGCAGGGTCAGCTCGGCGCTGTCGCCCTCCTGACGGAAGAACACCTGGATGCAGTTCGGCCGGCCCAGCGGCAGGATCAGCGCCAGGTCCTCGCCTTCCAGGGCGTAGCGGTCGAGGAACAGCGGGCTGTAGGCCGGCAGGTCTTCGCCCAGGTGTTCCAGCAGCGTCGGCAGGTCGTCCAGGGCGGTGTGGCTGACCTGGCCGGGGAGCAGTTCGAGCACGTGGTATTGCTGGCGCACCTGCAACAGGTAGCGGGTGGTGTCCGGGCTGCCCAGGTGCGCCAGGGCGTCGCGGAACAGTTCCTCGATGCGCTGGGCGATGGCCTGGGCCCGGTTGCGGCAGAAGCAGCGCACGCGCAGGTTCGGCAACTGGTCCACGGGGGTGGCGTTGAGGAAGTCGCGCAGGCAATCCAGCGGCGCGAAGGGGCCGTCGTAGCGGGTCACCAGCAACTCGTTCCAGCTGTTCAGGGTGACCTGGTCGATGGTCAGCACCAGGTTGTCACGCACACCGGAGTAGCCGAGGGAGTCGGTGCGCTCGGTGGTCATGTGCACGTTCATCTGGCTGTGCTGCTTGAGCGGGTCGACACCGACGTTGATCAGCAGCAGCACTTCGCTTGGGGCGCTGGCGCGCAGCAGCGCCGCTTCGCCCACCGGCGGCAGTGGCAGCGGGATGCTTTGTTGCAGGCTGCTGATCAGGTTGGACAGCTCGAACTCGGTCAGGTCGCTGCTGCCGGGGTTCAGCGACAGCCGCGTACTGGGGTCGATCACGCCGTTGCGGTGGCACCAGGCGAGCAGCTCGATCAGCTCGCGGGCCCGCTTGATCGGCGCGAAGTCGCGCCATTCCTGGGCATTCAGGCTGCCGGGGAACAGCGCCCACTGGGCCTCGCTCGGTGCTTCCGGGCTGGGGTGCTGCACCAGGGTCAGGGTGTCTTCGGCCAGGTCCGGGGCGATGCCGGGGTTGATGAACTCCACCTTGCCGGCCTTGCGCTCGAAGGCGGCGTAGAGGCGCCGGCCAAGCACGCCGAGGTCGCGGCTGTTGAGGGAGCTGATCGCGTGCTGGCTGCGGCCGAACTCGGAGAGGAAGCGGTAGCTGTAGGTCAGCTCGTTGACCAGCGCGCGGCGCTCGGCGCCCACTTGGCGCACCTTCCACTGGCTGCGGCTGTCGAGCATGACCAGTTGGCGCGAATCCCATTGCCACTCCCGGGTCAGCCGTTCGAAGAGCAGGCGCTGCCAGCTCTTGCGGCGATTGCGCGGCGGTCGGCTGAGCTTCTTGTTGACCTTCAGGTACAGGCAGCGCCGGATCAGCTCCAGGCGCTCGCGGTCGCCGCGGGCGGTGAGGTATTCCTCCAGGCGGCGGTACACGACTATGTAGGGGTCGAGTTCATCGAGGTCCAGATGATTGGCGTAGACAGCCTGCTTGAAACGCAGCGACAGGCAATGCACCTGGGGATGCTCGCTGGCGTAGACCTCGGTGAGCAGCAGCTTGAGCACCGACTTGTAGGGCGACTCGATACCCTTGAACAGCTGCCACATGCCCGCACCGATGAACTCGCCTACAGGGATATGCGCCAGGTGCCCCAGGTCGAGCACTTCGTCGGCGCGGATGAAACGGCGCGACAGCAGTTTCTCGGTGTACTCGGCGTAGCGCCCTTCCTCGTAGACCGGCACCAGCCACCACAGGGGCGTGCGACCGGCCAGCCAGATGGCGGTGCGATAGAACTCGTCCAGCAACAAGTAGTGCTGGGTGGTGCCGCAATCGTCGGAGGTGAGCTGCGCCTCGCGGTCGCCGACCACGAAGCGCTTGGGGTCGATGAGGAAGAAGTGCGCCTCGGTGCCCAGGGTCGCCGCCCAGGCCTCCAGCAGCTCGCACTTGCGCCGCAGTTCGGCCACTTCGCTGGCGGAGAGGTCCGGTGCATGGCAGACCCACAGGTCCATGTCGCTCTGCTCGGCCTGCGCCACCGTGCCCAGGCTGCCCATGAGGAACAGGCCGTGGATGGGCATCGGCGGGTTGCCCCGGCGTGCCTTGTAGGCAAAGGAGCGAGTCAGCCGCTGGACTTCGGCCAGCTCGTTTTCATCCGGCTCGTAGTTGGCCAGGCCGGCCGGGGTCTGCCCCGAGACGTAGCCGGGCAGCAGCGGGTGGTTGACGTGGAACAGCAGCGGCAGCAGGCGCAGGACCAACTGCTGGCGCGTGGAAAGGCCCTGCATGGCGCGTTCCAGGCGACCGCTGTTGACCTTGAGGAAGCGCGCACGCAACTGCGCGAGGACCTTGCGGTCGATGCCGTCATCGATGTCGGGGCGGATTTCCTGGGTGCGCGTCATGGAGCTTCTGCCGGATGGATGGGCACAGCCTACCAGCCGGCGAAGCGGCCGGGCAGGGTTGTGCCCGGGTTATCGGCGCGGACGCGGTTCAGCTTGAGGTAACGGGTTCTGTGGTGAGGATGGTGAGCAGGCTTTGGGCGTGTTCAGCGGCATCCAGCCCCAGGCTGGTGAGGTAGCCGCCATCGGGCAGGGTGATCAGTTTTTTCTGGTGCAGGCGGGTGACCGCGCCTATGACCGCGGATGAGGCGGTGTTGTGCACCTTGAGTCCTTCCTGGGTGTTGTCCAGGTTGAACAGGGTCAGCAGTTCCAACTCGGCGATCAGCTCGGGGGTATACGACATGGTGACTCCTGGGCTTCTGGTGGGCCCGCCTTCGTGCGGGCGGGTGTGACGGATCAGTGTAGTCCGCCCGGCTCAGTCTGCCGGGTAGATCGGCTCGCCGTATTGCCAGCGGTCAAGGATTGCCTGGTAGCGGCCGTCTTCCTGGATGCGCTGCATGCCCTGGTCGAAGCGCTGCAGCAAGCGGTCGGCCCCCGGGGCCTGGCGCGAGAACGAGAGGAACAGCTCGGGCCGGTGCACGGTGCCCACGGCCTGGAAGGCGCCTGCGAGTTCGGGGTGTTCACGCAGCAGCTCGGCGGTGGTGGCGCGATAGGCCACCACATAGTCGACGCGCCCGTGCTGGAGCATGAGGAAGCCGTTGATGTCCTTGCGCACCGGGACCCGTTCCAGGCCACGCAGGGCATCGAAGGGCGCGCCGTACTCATAGCCGATGGTGACCGCCACCCGTGCGCCTTCCAGGCGCTGCAGGTCGTCCACCGGGGTGGCCTTGTCGACGCGGGACCAGAGCAGGATGTCATCGCGGAACAGCGGGTGCCGGGGCAGCCGGTAGGCCTCGGCGATGCGGGCGTCCGGCGCGGTATTGAAGCAGCCGGCCAGCTTGCCCTGGAGGGCCAGCTGCATGCAGCGGGAATAGGGATAGGGGACCAGCTCCACCGGCGTGTCGGCGGCAGCGAACGCAGCCTGGACGATCTCCACCGACATCCCCCGCACCGCGCCGTCGCGGAAGGCGGTGAAGGGGTACCAGTCGTCCTCGGCGCCGATCTGCAGCGTCTCGGCCAAGCTGGCTGCGGGCAGCAACAGCGCCAGGGCGAACAGCAGGCGGCGGAGCGGTGGAGCGATGCGCAGCGGACTCGGGCTCATGGGGCTGGGCCTCTACGGCGCTCGGGTGGTTGGCGCGATGCTAGTGCCTGTCGTGACGGCGGAACCCGGCGTGGATCAAGTTTACTCTTCGTCGTCCGGCAGGTCGGGCAGCGCCCTCAGGGCGGCTTCGTACCAGGCCAGGTCGAAGGGTTGGTCCTGCTCCAGCCGGCTGATGGCCCGTGCCAGCACCAGTGCCATGAGCTGGACGCTCTCCTCGCGCTCGTAGCCCACCAGGGTCAGCTTGTTGAGCGTCGCCTGGGCCGCCGCTGGACTACCGGCTTCCAGCTGGTTCTCGATGGCCTGGATCAGGGTTTCCTCGGCGAAGGCTTCTTCGCTGTCGTCATGCTCGCTCATGGGGGGTCCTCGTTGTGCAGGCCCGCAGTTTGCCACGGCGTGCCGCTGCATTCACTGCCTTGATCCAACTGGCGCCGGCCGGGTACCCGGGTCTATAACGACGGACGCCCACCCCGCACGGCCAGGAGGCCCCCGATGCTCAAGCTCCACGGATTTTCCGTCAGCAACTACTACAACATGGTCAAGCTGGCGCTGCTGACCAAAGGCATTCCTTCGAAGAGGTGCTGGTCCACGGCAGCCAGGAGCCGGCCTTCCTCGCCATCAGCCCGCGCGGCAAGGTGCCGGTGCTGGAGACCGAGCAGGGCTTCATCAACGAGACCGGCGCCATCCTCGAATACCTGGAAGAACGCTTCCCCCAGCGCCCGCTGCTGCCGGCCGACCCCTACCAGCGTGGCGTGGTCCGTGCGCTGGTGCGCGAGATCGAGCTGTACATCGAGCTGCCGGCGCGCAGCTGTTATCCACAGGCGTTCTTCGGCATGCCGCTGCCGGAGGCGATCCGCGAGAAGGGCAAGGCCGAGCTGCTGGCCGGCGTCGCCGCCCTGGCGCGTCATGGCCGCTTCGCGCCCTATGTGGCAGGGGATGCGCTGAGCATCGCCGACCTGTACTTCCTCTACAGCATCGACCTGGCCGGCGAAGTGGCGCAGAAGCTGTTCGACACCGACCTGCTGGCCGAGCTGCCGAGCGCCCGCGCGCTGCTGGCCAAGCTGGGCGCCGAGCCGCACGTGCAGCGCATCGCCGCCGACAAGGCGCGGGAGATGCCGAGCTTCCTCGAGGCGGTCAAGGCCCGGGCACGGGGCTGAGGCTGCGTTTCAGCCGGGCAGTTGATCCAGCCAGGCGTCGAGCTCCGCCCTGGAGCCGAGCCTGATGAAGCGGATGCCGGCGTTGGCCGGGTCCGTCCGCTCGGCGGCGAAGCGCTCGCGGTAGAGCGCATGGCGCGTCCAGGCCCAGAGAATGATCGAGCGCTCCGGGTCCAGGCTCAGCAGGTTGCGCAGGCTCTCGCGGTTGCCGTTCCAGAGCGCCTTGCGCAGCAGCAGGCGGCCCAGGGTGCGGGTGATGATCTGGCGCATCACCACCGGGCGCGGCAGGTCGAGCCAGATCACCGTATCGGCCCGGGAAAGCGTCAGCGGGCGCACGGCCGAGTAGGCGCCTTCGACTATCCAGCGCGGCGCCTGCAGGGCCGTCTCGACCCGCTCGCGGAATTCGGCGCGGGGCAGAGGCTGCCAGCCGGGCTGGTGGAAGATGGCGTCGAGCTCGATGTGCGGGCAGCCCAGGCGCGCGGCCAGGCGCTGTGCCAGGCGCGTCTTGCCGGCGCCCGAGCAACCGACGATGGAAATGCGCTGGCCGACGTGCGTCGGCCAGTTATCGGGGGTGTGGTCCTGCATGGGCATCCCTGCCGGTCGCCGGGGCGACCTTGTATCAGCGTGCGGCGAGCAGTGCCTTGCCACGGGTGACGGCGGCGCGGACCTGGTTCGGCGCGGTACCGCCGATGTGGTCGCGGGCGTTGACCGAGCCTTCCAGGGTCAGTACGGCGAAGACGTCGTCGTCGATCTGGTCGCTGAATGTGCGCAGCTCGTCAAGGCTCATCTCGGCCAGGTCCTTGCCGGACTCGACACCGTACTTCACCGCATGGCCGACGATCTCGTGGCAGTCACGGAAGGGCAGGCCCTTGCGCACCAGGTAGTCGGCCAGGTCGGTGGCGGTGGAGAAGCCGCGACGGGCCGCTTCACGCATCACCGCATGGCGCGGCTTGATCGCCGGGATCATGTCGGCGAAGGCGCGCAGGGAGTCGCGCAGGGTGTCGGCGGCGTCGAACAGCGGTTCCTTGTCTTCCTGGTTGTCCTTGTTATAGGCCAGCGGCTGGCCCTTCATCAGGGTCAGCAGGCCCATCAGCGCGCCGAACACGCGACCGGACTTGCCACGCACCAGCTCGGGCACGTCGGGGTTCTTCTTCTGCGGCATGATCGAGGAGCCGGTGCAGAAGCGGTCGGGCAGGTCGATGAACTGGAACTGGGCGCTGGTCCAGAGCACGAGCTCTTCGGAGAAGCGCGACAGGTGCATCATCGCCAGGGAGGCGGCGGCGCAGAATTCGATGGCGAAGTCGCGGTCGGACACGCCGTCCAGGGAGTTGCCGCCGACGGCGTCGAAGCCCAGCAGGCGGCAGGTGACTTCGCGCTGGATCGGGTAGGTGGTGCCGGCCAGGGCAGCGCTGCCCAGGGGCATGCGGTTGACGCGCTTGCGGCAGTCCACCAGGCGCTCGTGGTCGCGGCTGAGCATTTCGAACCAGGCCAGCAGGTGGTGGCCGAAGGTCACCGGTTGCGCGGTCTGCAGGTGGGTGAAGCCGGGCATGATGGTGTCCGCTTCGCGCTCGGCCTGCTCCAGCAGGCCCTGCTGCAGGCGGGTGATCTCGCCGAGGATGATGTCGATCTCGTCGCGCAGCCAGAGGCGGATGTCGGTGGCCACCTGGTCGTTGCGCGAGCGGCCGGTGTGCAGCTTCTTGCCGGTGATGCCGATGCGGTCGGTCAGGCGTGCCTCGATGTTCATGTGCACGTCTTCCAGGTCGACGCGCCAGTCGAAGGTGCCGGCCTCGATCTCGGCCTGGATTTCCTTCAGGCCCTTCTCGATGGCGTCGCGCTCATCGCCGGTCAGCACCCCGGCTTCGGCCAGCATGGTGGCGTGGGCGATGGAGCCCATGATGTCGTGGCGATACAGGCGCTTGTCGAAGTCGACGGAGGCGGTGAAGCGGGCGACGAAGGCGTCGACGGGCTCGCTGAAGCGGCCACCCCAGGACTGGTTGGTCTTGTCGGTGCTCATGAGTGGGCTCGGTGTTGGCGGTGAAAGAAGGCCGATGGCCGAAAAATTACCGGCGATAATAACAGCGTTGCTCGTAAAACCGGCGTGTCCCGTCCGACTGACCTGCCGGTCGGCGATTGTCGCCTGCTTCACAGTTTTTCATCGCCAACAGCATTTCAGTGCTTTATTTCGCCCGGCCGGAGCGCTCTGGCTTGCCGCCTGACGGGCGCTTACGGAAACTGGCCGGATGCCTCCAGACAATCGCAACAAGGCGCGCGCCGCCGCGTCCATCGATGATTTCTTCCTGCCGGAGCTGTGCCTGCCCGAGGCGCTGCTGGGCCTCGTGCTGCTCGCCGAGCTGCTGGTGATGGTGCTGGTGCTGGCCGAGCCCATGCTGCCGAATTTCGACTGGGTGCGCCTGGCGCTGACCTCGCTTTTCGTGCAATGGATCGTGCTGCTTTCCGCCGCGCTGCTGTGCCAGCTGCGGCCCTTGCTGGCCCGCATCCGCGCGGCGCTGGCCGGGATCATCTGCTGCCTGATCGTGGTCGGGCTGACCCTGTCCTGCACCGCCGTGGCCGACTACTTCGACCTGGGCGGCCCATTACCGCGCGCCGGCGAGGTCAACCTTTACCTGCGTCACGGACTGATCAGCCTGATCATGTCGGCGCTGCTGCTGCGCTACTTCTTCCTGCAGAGTCAATGGCGCAGGCAGCAGCAGGCCGAGCTGCGGGCGCGCATCGAATCGCTGCAGGCGCGCATCCGCCCGCACTTCCTGTTCAACAGCCTCAACAGCATCGCCAGCCTGGTGGTCATCGACCCCTACAAGGCCGAGCAGGCGGTGCTCGACCTTTCCGACCTGTTCCGCGCCAGCCTGGCCAAGCCCGGCACCCTGGTCAGCTGGGCCGAGGAGCTGGAGCTGTCGAAACGATATTTGTCGATCGAGCAATATCGTCTCGGAGAACGGCTACAGTTGGATTGGCAGGTTGATGATGTGCCCGATGATTTGCCGATTCCGCAACTGACCCTGCAACCCCTGTTGGAGAATGCCCTGATCTATGGCATTCAACCGCGTATAGAGGGTGGGCTGGTCAGGGTGGAAGCGGAGTACAGGGATGGTGTGTTCCTGCTCTGCGTGAGCAACCCCTTCGATGCGGGTGCGGAACCCCAGCCTTCACGCGGAACCCATCAGGCACTGACGAATATCGATGCTCGACTTACGGCACTTTTCGGCTCCAGAGCCAGTCTCAGCGTGGAGCGCCGTGACGGTCGCCACTTCACCTGTCTACGCTATCCTTGTGCGAGACTCACGCAGGAAGCCCGAGCAATATGAATGTCCTGATCGTCGATGACGAACCCCTTGCCCGAGAGCGTCTCAGCCGCCTGGTCTGCGACCTCGACGGATACCGAGTTCTGGAGCCCGCCGCCACCAACGGCGAAGAGGCTCTGACCCTGATCGACAGCCTGAAACCGGATGTCGTGCTGCTCGACATCCGCATGCCAGGGCTCGATGGCCTGCAGGTGGCCGCGCGGCTCTGTGAAAAGGAGGCACCGCCTGCGGTGATCTTCTGCACCGCCCATGACGAATTCGCCCTGGATGCCTTCCAGGTCAGCGCCGTGGGTTACCTGGTCAAGCCGGTGCGGCCGGAGTCCCTGGCCGAAGCCCTGAAGAAGGCCGAGCGCCCGAACCGGGTGCAACTGGCGGCGCTGACCCGTCCCGCTGCCGAAAGCGGCACCGGGCCCCGCTCCCACATCAGCGCGCGGACCCGCAAGGGCATCGAGCTGATCCCCCTGGACCAGGTGATCTACTTCATCGCCGACCACAAGTACGTGACCCTGCGTCACGAGCACGGCGAGGTGTTGCTGGATGAACCCCTGAAGGCGCTGGAAGACGAATTCGGCGACCGCTTCGTGCGCATCCACCGCAACGCCCTGGTCGCTCGCGAGCGTATCGAGCGTCTGCAGCGCACCCCGCTGGGGCACTTCCAGCTGTTCCTCAAGGGCCTCAACGGCGATGCCCTGACGGTGAGCCGCCGCCATGTCGCCGGCGTGCGCAAGCTGATGCACAACCTCTAGGACGGATAGCCGCAGGCGCCGGGTTTTCCACCCGCGCGCCGGCGGCTGTCTTGCCTGTTATCATTCCGGGCAGTCCTGCTTCCGGAAGTCATCATCCATGTCCCGCGAGATTCGCATCGCCACCCGCAAGAGTGCCCTGGCCCTGTGGCAGGCCGAGTTCGTCAAAGCCAGCCTGGAGAAGGCCCATCCCGGGCTCAAGGTCAGCCTGGTGCCCATGGTCAGCCGCGGCGACAAGCTGCTCGACGCGCCCCTGGCGAAAATCGGCGGCAAGGGCCTGTTCGTCAAGGAACTGGAAACCGCCCTGCTGGAGGACGAGGCCGATATCGCCGTGCACTCCATGAAGGACGTGCCCATGGACTTCCCCGATGGCCTTGGCCTGTTCTGCATCTGTGAGCGCGAAGACCCGCGCGACGCCTTCGTCTCCAACACCTTCGACAGCCTTGACGCGCTGCCCGCCGGTGCCGTGGTCGGCACCTCCAGCCTGCGTCGCCAGGCCCAGCTGCTGGCGCGTCGTCCGGACCTGAAGATCCAGTTCCTGCGGGGCAACGTGAACACCCGCCTGGCCAAGCTCGATGCCGGCGAATACGACGCCATTATCCTCGCTGCCGCCGGCCTGATCCGCCTCGGCTTCCAGGACCGCATCCGCTCCTCCATCAGCGTCGACGACAGCCTGCCGGCCGGTGGCCAGGGCGCGGTGGGCATCGAGTGCCGCACCGCCGACACCGAGATCCATGCCCTGCTGGCGCCGCTGCACCACCGCGATACCGCCCTGCGCGTCACCGCCGAGCGCGCCCTGAACAAGCGCCTCAATGGCGGCTGCCAGGTGCCCATCGCCTGCTACGCGATCCTCGAGGACGACCAGCTGTGGCTGCGCGGCCTGGTCGGCCAGCCCGACGGCGGCACCCTGCTGCGCGCCGAGTCCCGTGCGCTGGCCAGCGATGCCGAAAGCCTCGGTGTGCGCGTCGCCGAGGACCTGCTCGGCCAGGGCGCCGAAGCCATCCTCCAGGCTGTCTATGGTGAGGCCGGTCATCCGTGACCGGCTGGCGCCTGCTGCTGACGCGCCCCGCCGACGACAGCGCGGCATTGGGCGAGACCCTCGCCCAGTGCGGCGTGCACAGCGCCAGCCTGCCGCTGCTGGACATCCAGCCGCTGGCTGAAACCCCCGAACAGCGCACCACCCTCCTCGGCCTCGACCGCTACGCTGCGGTCATCGTGGTCAGCAAGCCCGCTGCCCGCCTCGGCCTGGAACGTCTCGCCCAGCATTGGCCGCAGCCGTCTGCCGCCGTGCGCTGGTTCAGCGTCGGCGCCGCCACCGGCGAGCTGCTGGTAGCGGCCGGCCTCGACACCCACTGGCCGGAAGGCAGCGATGACAGCGAGGCCCTGCTGGCGCTGCCGGCGTTCGCCGAGGCACTGGCCTCGCCGCGCAAGCGCGTGCTGATCATGCGTGGCGAGGGTGGCCGAGAATTCCTCGCCGAGCGTTTGCGCGGCCAAGGCGTTGCAGTGGACTATCTGGAACTCTACCGCCGCCGCCTGCCCGACTACCCGCCGCGCAGCCTGCAGCGGGTGATTCAAGCGGAACGCCTGAACGGGCTGGTGGTCAGCAGTGGGCAGGGTTTCGAGCACCTGAACACATTGGCCGGTGATGATTGGCCCGCCCTGGCCCGTCTACCCTTGTTCGTACCGAGTCCGCGCGTGGCCGAACTGGCCCGCGATGCGGGCGCGCAAATCGTTGTGGACTGCCGGGGCGCCAGCGCCTCGGCTTTGCTGGCGGCGCTGGAAAATCATCCGGCCCCGGCCCCCTGATGCAAAGGATGGATACGTGAGCGAAGCAGAACTGGCGAAAACCGAGCAGCAACCCCCGGCTTCCGAGCCCGTCATTCCTCCCACCGCCAAGCCGGTTTCCCGGGGTGGTGGCCTGGCCATCCTGGCGTTGCTGGTCGGCGCCGCCGGTGTTGCCGTCGCCGGCTGGAGCCTGTGGCAGATCCGCAGCCTCGAAGCCCGTGACCAGCAGCAGCTGAGCCTGGTCGAGGACGCCCGTGGCCAGGCCCAGTCGCTGCAGCAGCGCGAGAAGAAGCTCACCGAGCGCCTCGACCAGCTGCCCAGTGCCGAAGAACTGGATGAGCGCCGCCGCCTGCTGGGCAACCTGCAGGGCGACCAGCAGCGCCTCAGCCAGCGCCTGGAAACCGTGCTCGGTGCCAGCCGCAAGGACTGGCGCCTGGCCGAGGCCGAACACCTCTTGCGCCTGGCCAGCCTGCGCCTCTCCGCGCTGCAGGACATCACCAGCGCCAAGGCCCTGGTGGAAGCGGCCGATGACATCCTCCGTGACCAGGACGACCCCGCCGCCTTCGCCGCCCGCGAGCAACTCTCGCGCAGCCTTGAAGCGCTGCGCACCACGCCGCAGCCGGACCGCACCGGGCTGTTCCTGCAGCTCGGCGCGTTGCGCGAGCAGGCGGCTCAGCTCAACCCCCTGGCCCCGGCCTTCGAAGACAAGGGCGGCGTGCTGCGCAACATGGCCGCCGAAGGCGATGGCGGCAGCTGGTGGGCCGAGTGGCTGGAGAAGCTCTCCCACTACTTCCGTATCCAGTTCGACGCCGATCAGAACATCAAGCCGCTGCTCGCCGGCCAGGGCCTGTCCCAGGTACGCCTGGCCCTGTCCCTCGCCCTCGAGCAGGCCCAGTGGGCTGCGCTGCATGGCCAGACCCAGGTCTATCGCCAGTCGCTGAAGCAGGCCCGCGAGGTGCTGGATTCGCAGTTCAACGCCGAGAACCCCGAAAGCCGTGCGCTGCTGGCGCGCATCGATGAACTCGCCACCCAGCCGGTGGAAGTGAAGACGCCCGACCTCGGCGCCTCCCTCGAAGCGCTCCAGGCCTATCTGCAACGCAGCCAGCGCCTCGCCGAGCCCAAGGCTGCCAAGGCCGCCGCCGAGCCCGAAGTCGATGCCTCCCAGGACCCTGAAGCCGCACCGCCGGTGGAGGGCCAGGGCCAATGAGACGCACCCTCCTGATCCTGTTGCTCCTGGCCGCCGCCGGCACCCTGATCGGCATGGCCGTCGTCCAACACCAGGGCTATGTCCTGTTCGCCTACAAGGGCTTCCGCTACGAATCCAGCCTCTGGGCTTTCCTCGCCCTGGTGGCCGTGGTCTGGCTGCTGCTGTGGCTGGTGCGCGCGCTGCTGACCCTGGTGTTCGTCTCCAGCGGCGTGGTCAACCCCTGGTCCCGGCGTAACGCCCGGCGCCGTGTGCGCCTGGCGTCCGAACAGGGCCTGCTGGACCTGGCCGAGGGCCGCTGGGCCCGCGCGCTGCGCCACCTGCGCCGTGCCGCCGAGGCCGATCCGCAACCCTTGATGTACTACCTCGGCGCCGCCCGGGCGGCCAACCGCATCGGCCAGTACGAGGAGAGCGATCAAATGCTCGAACGCGCCCTGGAGCGTCAGCCCCAGGCCGAGTTGGCCATCGCCCTGGCCCACGCCGAGCTGCAGCAGGAGCGCGGTGAAACCGACGCCGCGCTGGAAACGCTCAAGGTCATGCACGAGCGTCACCCGCGCCATCACCAGGTATTGCGCCAGCTGTTGCAGCTGCATCGCCAGCGCGGCGATTCGGCGGCCCTGGTGGGCCTGCTGCCGGAGCTGCGCAAGAACAAGGCGCTGCCTGAGTCCGAACTCAACCAGCTGGAACTGAGCGTGTGGAGCGACCGCCTGGTGCACGCCGGGCAGGCCGGCCTCAACGAGGGCGAGACCGCGCTCAACCCGTTGATCCAGGCCTGGCAGCATCTCTCCGCTGCACAGCGTGCCGAGCCACGCCTGGTGCTGGCCTTCGCCAATCAGCTGCGCCAGCTGGGCGCCGAGCCCGAGGCCGAAGAGGCGGTACGCATCGCCCTCAAGCGGGGCTATGACGAATCCCTGGTGCGCTTCTACGGGCGCCTGCGTGGTGCCGATCCGGCCCGCCAGCTGCAGACCGCCGAAGCCTTCCTCAAGGATCATCCGACCGACCCGGCGCTGTTCCTCACCCTGGGCCGTTTGTGCCTGCAGAACAGCCTGTGGGGCAAGGCACGGGAGTATTTCGACACCGGCCTGAGCTTCTCCCGCGAACCGGAACTCTGCGCCGAGCAGGCCCGCCTGCTGGCACAGATGGGCGAGATGGAACGCAGCAACCAGCTGTTCCAGGAAGGTCTGGTGCAGCACCTGCCGGCGCTGCCCCTCCCCGGCGAACGCGTCGCCTGATGCCGCGCCGCCGTCCTGGCGGCGCGTTTCTCAAGAGCCCTGGTAGCTGATGCGGTAGATGGCTCCGGCCTGGTCGTCACTGACCAGCAACGAGCCATCCGGCGCTACCAGCACATCCGCCGGGCGCCCCCATACCTCGCCATTCTCCAGCCAGCCCTCGGCGAACACGCTCTGGCGCTTGAGGCTGCCGTCCTCATTCAGCTCCACACGCTTGATGCGGTAGCCGATCTTCTCGCTGCGGTTCCACGAGCCGTGCTCGGCGATGAACAGGTTGTCGCGGTACTCGGCCGGGAACTGGCTGCCGGTGTAGAAGCGCAACCCCAGGGGTGCCACATGGGGGCCGAGCTTGGCCACCGGGGCAACGAATTCCTTGCACGGGCGCTTGCCGAACTCCGGGTCGGCGACGCTGCCGGCATGGCAGTACGGGAAGCCGAAATGCGGGTTGGGCGTGGTGATGCGGTTGAGCTCGCAGTCCGGAGTGTCGTCACCCAGCAGGTCGCGGCCGTTGTCGCTGAACCACAGCTCGCCGGTCTTCGGGTGCCAGTCGAAACCCACGGTGTTGCGGATGCCCCGGGCCACCAGCTCCAGGCCGCTGCCATCGGGGTTCATGCGGTGTAGCGCGGCGTAGGTGTCGGGGTCGCGCTCGCAGACGTTGCAGGGCGCGCCCACCGGCACGTAGAGCTTGCCGTCGGGGCCGAAGGCGATGAACTTCCAGCCGTGGTGGGTCTCGGCGGGGAAGGCCGGGCCCACCTGCTCGGGCTGGGGCGGTGCGTCCAGCTGCGACTCGATGTCGCGCAGGCGCAGGATGCGGCTGATCGCCGACACATACAGGTCGCCCTCGTGGAAGGCCACGCCGACCGGCATCTTCAGGCCACTGGCGAGGGTGCGGACCTTGCCGCTGCGGGTGTCCAGGGCATACACCTTGCCGGCGGCATTGCTGCCCACGAACAACGTGCCCTCGGCGCCCCAGGTCATTTCTCGGGCGCTGGGCACCTGGTCGCTTAGCACCTCGATACGGAACCCCGGAGGCAGGCGGATCTTCTCCAGGGGCGCTTGGGCAAGGGCGATGAGGGGCAGGAACAACAGCAGTGCCAGTAACCGACGCATGGCAGTCTTCTCCGGATGGGTACCCGCAGCAGACTAGCCGGTCGTCTTGAAAGGCCAAGGGGCTTCCTCTACCGTAGCGGCCTCTCATCACTCCTCGGAGCCGCCATGACCCTGGCCAGCCCGCGTTCCCTGTTCTTCGCCGCCTTCCTCGCCTGTGTCGCCGTCATGGGCGGTGCGCTCTACCTGGAGCACGCGATGGGCCTGGAGCCCTGCCCGCTGTGCATCGTGCAGCGGATCTTCATCATCCTCTTCGGCGTGGTCTGCCTGATCGCTGCGCTGCACGCCCCTCAGGCCCGTGGCCGTCGCGTCTACTCCGGGCTGGCGCTGCTGTTCGCCGCCGGTGGTGCCGCGACCGCTGGCCGCCAGGTGTGGTTGCAGGGCGTGCCCGCCGACCAGCTCCCGGCCTGCCTGCCGAGCCTGGAATACATGATGGATGCGCTGCCCTTCCAGGAAATCATCAAGCTGATGCTGCACGGCACCGCCGATTGCGCAGAAGTCACCTGGACCCTCTTCGGCATGAGCATTCCCGAGTGGAGCCTGCTGGCCTTCGCCGGCTGCATCCTCTTCTCGCTCTACCAGATGCTGCGCCGCAGCTGACCGCCTCCCGCGCCGCGCCCGGCTCCTGTCCGGGCGCGCGTCCTTGCCGCACCTCCCCGCCTCTGATGCAGAAGCCACGCCGGCTGCGGCGTGACGATTAAACGCTCGTATGAAATTTTCCCGACCAGGTGCCTTGCTGGCAAACAGTCACGGGCATAATCTGGCCCGCACGTGACGCCGGAAAGCTGCCGTTTCCGCGTCGCCTTCCCCGTTTTTGCACCGATCGACAAAAAACCGTCTCGGAGCAGACGAACAAGGCATTACCGAAAGGGAAGCGAGGACATCATGCTCGAGAGTTGCCAGAACGCTCAGGAACGTTGGGGTGGGGTGCACCAGTTGATCGATCGCTGGTTGCTGGAGCGCCAGGAACTTGTCCGGGTCTTCACCAGTGTCAACGACAGGCCACAAGCGCCTGCGGTGGAAGACCTGCAAGGATTCTGCGAAGTACTGGTCGACTACGTGTCGGCGGGCCACTTCGAGGTCTACGAACAGCTGCTCAACGAGGCCAAGGCCTTCGGTGATCAGCGCGGCCTGGATCTGGCCAAGCAGATCTACCCCCGCATCGAGGCCATCACCGAGGTCGCGCTGGGCTTCAACGATTGCTGCGATGGCAGCGACAGCCGCGAAGTCTGCCTGGCCACCGAACTCAAACGACTCGGCCCATTGCTGCACGAGCGCTTCGAACTGGAGGACTGCCTCATCGAAGTGCTGCACAACGCCCACCAGAACCAGGGCGCGCAGCTCGCGTGAGTCACCGGACCTCGAGCAATTCGAGGTCGAACACCAAGGGGGCGTAGGGTGGAATCAGATCCCCTGCGCCTTCTTCGCCATAGGCCTGGGATGATGGAATCACCAGGTGCCACTTGGCCCCCACCGGCATCTCCTGCAAGGCGCTTCGCCAACCGGCTATCACGCTGTCGAGGCGGAACCATTGGGGCTTGTCGCTCGCATCGAAAACGCTGCCGTCTGCCAGCTGCCCGCGGTAGTTGACCCGCACCTGCGAATGCGCACCCGGCTTCGCACCGCTGCCTGCGCGCAGCTCGCTCACCAGCACGCCGTCGGTCAGCTCGCGCACACCGTATTTGCCACGCTCCAGGGCGATGAAGCGCTTCTCGGCGGCGATGGCTTTCTGGGGGGCTTGGCCGCTCTGTTCCATGCTCGCTTCATGGGCATCGAGCAGGTGCTCCATGCGCTGTGCATCCAGCTCCAGCTTCTCTCCGCGATAGGCCTGGGTAAGGCCTCGCAGCAAGGATTCCAGCTGCAGTTGCGGTGCTTCTTCACGCAGCCGCTCGCCCAGTTTTACGCCCATGCTGTAGGCGAGATCCTTCTCTTCATCAGCGGCTTGGGCGGTGAGCGCAAGCAGGCACAGACACAGTGAAACGACAGCGCGCATCGGACATTCTCCCAGGGTGAAATGCCGGCGAGTATGACAGCCATGCAGTTTGGAATAACGGGGAACTAGCGACGGCTCAAACAGGCGACTAGTATGGGCGCAACCACGTCCGCCCGGAGGCGCACCATGTCGGCCAAGAAGAAGCCCGTAAGCACCCCGCTGCACCTGTTGCAGCAACTTTCCCACAGCCTGATCGAACACCTCGAAAACGCTTGCAGCCAAGCGTTGGTCGATGCCGAAAAACTGCTCACCAAACTGGAGAAGCAGCGCGGCAAGGCCCAGGAAAAACTCCACGGTGCACGGACCAAACTGCAGGACGCTGCCAAGGCCGGCAAGGCGAAAGCGCAGAACAAATCCAAGGAAGCCATCGCCGAGCTGGAAGGCTTGCTCGATGCGCTGAAGGCACGTCAGGCCGAAACCCGTGCCTACATCGCCGACCTCAAGCGTGACGCCCAGGAAAGCCTCAAGCTGGCCCAGGGCGTTGGCAAGGTGAAGGAAGCGGCCGCCAAGGCGCTGGTCACCCGTGAAGCCAAGGCCAAGACCGCTGCTGCCAAGCCGGTTGCCAAGCCCGCTACCAAACCGGCCGCTAAACCTGCTGCCAAGGCCGCTCCGAAAGCTGCAGCCAAACCCGCTGCCAAGCCTGCCGCGAAAGCGCCGGCCAAAGCTGCCGCGAGCAAGCCCGCCGCTGCCGCCAAACCGGCTGCTAAACCGGCCGCCAAACCTGCTGCAAAGGCTCCGGCCAAAGCCGCCGCTGCCAAGCCGGCCGCTAAACCTACTGCCAAGGCCGCTCCGAAAGCAGCTGCCAAACCGGCTGCCAAGCCTGCCGCGAAAGCGCCGGCCAAAGCTGCTGCCAGCAAGCCTGCCGCTGCCGCCAAGCCGGCTGCTAAACCGGCCGCCAAGCCCGCTGCCAAGGCCCCGGTGAAAGCCGCTGCAAAACCCGCAGCCGCCAAGCCCGCCGCTGCCGCTAAACCGGCTGCTGCCAAGCCTGCCGCCAAACCCGTCGCTGCCAAACCGGCTGCTGCGAAGCCGGCTGCCAAACCCGCTGCCAAGCCGGCACCCAAGGCCGCTGCCAAGCCTGCTGCGAAAGCGCCGGTCAAGGCGGCTGCCAAGCCCGCCGCTCCGGTGAGCGCTCCGGCTGCCAAGCCTGCTGCACCGGCTCCGGCCGCCGCCCCCGCTGCTCCGGCGCCGTCGACCGCCAATGGCGCGGCCGCACCGACCACGCCGTCGGCTTAAGCCTCGATAGCCGCGGCGCGCAGCGATTGCAGCGCGTCGCGGTCTTCCCTCGCCGTTCCGGCGAGCACGTCCAGCCAGCTCCAATCCTGCCCATTGGCTTCCGGCCAGGGCGCAGCGATCTCTTCCAGACGCGCCAGCAGGCGTCGCTCTGCGTCCAGCTCCAAGCGCTTCACGCCGTCGCGCAGCTCGCACAATCCCGTATCCGTCCCCGCTGCTTCACGCCATGCCTGCCTGAGCCTGCGCAAGGGTTCCACCACATCCCGTTGCCAGGGGCCGGCGATGCCTTGCAGCTGTTCCGCGCAAACGGGGTCGTAGTGGACGCCGCGCCTTCCAAGCCAGGCTGCAGCCAGTAACAGGCACACATCGGCACCCTGTTCCTGCAGGCGCAGGCAGGCGTTTTCGACGCCCGGGCGGGCGTAGAGGTCGAGGGCGAAATTCCATAGATCGGGGGGCATGGCGCATACCGGGCGGTGGGGGAATGAAGCTGATAAACTCCGCCGCCATTATGATCCGACTCCAGAACCTCACACTACAGCGTGGTCCTCAGCGCCTGCTCGAAGGCGCCGAACTGACCCTGCACACCGGCCAGAAGGTCGGCCTCATCGGCGCCAACGGTGCCGGTAAATCCAGCCTCTTCGCCCTGCTGCGCGGCGAGCTCGGCCCTGACGCGGGCGACTGCTTCGTGCCGGCCGACTGGCGCATCGCGCACATGCGCCAGGAGGTGGACACCCTCGACCGCCTGGCGGTGGACTACGTCCTCGATGGCGACCTGCACCTGCGTCGCGTGCAGGCCGAGCTGGCCGTGGCCGAGGCGGGCCATGACGGCACCGCCATCGCCCGCCTGCACATCGAACTGGACAGCGCCGACGGCTACACGGCCGATGCCCGCGCGCGCAAGCTGCTGGCCGGCCTCGGCTTCACCAGCGAGCAGATGGACCGCCGCGTCGGCGACTTCTCCGGCGGCTGGCGGATGCGCCTCAACCTGGCCCAGGCGCTGATGTGCCCGTCCGAACTGCTGCTGCTCGACGAGCCCACCAACCACCTCGACCTCGACGCCATCCTCTGGCTCGAAGAGTGGCTCAAGGGTTACCCGGGCACCCTGCTGCTGATTTCCCACGACCGCGACTTCCTCGATGCGGTGGTGGATAACGTCGCTCATCTCGAGCAACAGAAGCTGACCCTTTACCGGGGCGGTTACTCGGCCTTCGAGCGCACCCGTGCCGAGCGCCTGGCGCAGCAGCAACAGGCCTACGAGAAACAGCAGGCCCAGCGTGCGCACATGGAGAAGTACATCGCCCGCTTCAAGGCCCAGGCCACCAAGGCCCGCCAGGCCCAGAGCCGGATCAAGGCCCTGGAGCGCCTGGAAGAGCTGGCGCCCGCCCATGTGGATTCGCCCTTCGACTTCGTCTTCCGCGAGGCCGACAAGATCTCCAGCCCACTGCTGGATGTCGCCGAAGGCCAGCTCGGCTATGGCGACAAGGTGGTGCTGCAGCAGGTCAAGCTGCAGCTCGTTCCCGGTGCGCGCATCGGCCTGCTCGGTCCCAACGGCGCGGGCAAGTCGACCCTGATCAAGACCCTTTCCGGTGAGCTGGCGCCTGTCGCCGGGCGCCTGTCCCGGGGCGAGAACCTCGCCATCGGCTACTTCGCCCAGCATCAGCTGGACTCCCTCGATCCCAAGGCCAGCCCGCTGCTGCACCTGCAGCGCCTGGCCCCGACCGAGCGCGAGCAGACCCTGCGCGACTTCCTCGGCGGCTTCGACTTCCGTGGCGACCGCTGCGACGAGCCGGTGCTGAATTTCTCCGGTGGCGAGAAGGCGCGCCTGGCCCTGGCGCTGATCGCCTGGCAGAAGCCCAACCTGCTGTTGCTCGACGAACCGACCAACCACCTGGACCTGGAAATGCGCCTGGCGCTGACCATGGCCCTGCAGGATTTCGCCGGCGCGGTGCTGGTGGTTTCCCACGATCGTCATTTGCTCAAGAGCACCACCGACGAATTCCTCCTGGTGGCGGACGGGCGCATCCAGCCCTTCGATGGCGACCTCGACGACTACGCCCGCTGGCTGGTGGACTACCGCGCCCGTCAGGCGCCGGTGAACAGCCCGGCCGGTGGCAGCGGTGCCGGCACCGACAAGCGTGCCCAGCGCCAGGCCGCTGCGGCGCTGCGCCAGCAACTGGCGCCGCACAAGCGCGAAGCCGAGAAGCTGGAGAAGGAACTGGGCACCCTGCACGAGAAACTCGCTGCCGTGGAAACCCGCCTGGGCGACGCCGGTGTCTACGAGGCCTCGCGCAAGGACGAGCTGCGCGACCTGCTCGCCGAGCAGGCGAAACTCAAGACCCGTGAGGCCGAGCTGGAAGAGAAATGGCTGGAGGCCCTCGAGCTTCTGGAAAACCTGCAGAGCCAGCTGGAGGCCAGTGACTGATGGAAGACCTGGTCCTGTTGACGGCCTGGAGCGAGCCGCTGATCCGTGCGGCGCAGGTGCTCCTGGTGCTGTTCCTCGCCTGGCTCGCGCAACGCGTTCTCACCCGTGGCATCACCCGCCTCGGCGCACGTTATCCACAGCTGCCCCAGGAGCTGCTGCTGCCCCTGCGCGGTCTGCTGCGCTGGCTGATCCTCGGCAGCGCCTTCATGTTGGTGCTGGAGCGCCTCGGCGTCTCGGCCGAAGTCCTGTGGGCGGCGCTGACCGGGTTCACCGCCGTCGCCGCAGTAGCGTTCTTCGCCATCTGGAGCGTGTTGTCCAACATGTTCTGCGCGGTGCTTATCTTCTCCCTCGGGCCGTTCCGCATGGGTGACGTGGTGGAGGTGGTGGAGAGCGCCGACAAGCCCGGTGTGAAGGGGCGCGTGGTGGCCATCAACCTCTTCTACACCACCCTGCAGGACCTCAGCGAGAACGCCGAAGGCGCGCTGGTGCAGGTGCCCAACAGCCTGTTCTTCCAGAAGGCGGTACGCCGCTGGCGCTGAGGCGCCGACCGGGGCTGTGCAGCGCAAGGCGCAGCGGGTAGTCTGCTGGCCCCCCTTCCGTATTTCCGAGGACCACGCCATGGCCATGCACACCTGGCTCGCATTCCTGGTCGCCTGCTGGGTGATCAGCCTTTCCCCTGGCGCCGGCGCCATCGCCTCCATGTCCTCGGGGCTGCAGTACGGCTTCCTGCGCGGCTACTGGAACGCCATCGGCCTGCAACTGGGCCTGGCCCTGCAGATCGCCATCGTCGCCGCCGGCGTCGGTGCCATCCTCGCCACCTCGGCCCTGGCCTTCAGCGCGATCAAGTGGTTCGGCGTCGTCTACCTCGTGTACCTGGCCGTGCGCCAATGGCGTGCGCTGCCCAGCGATCTGGCCGCCGATTCCGCCGAGCGCCCCCTGGGCCGGCCGCTGACCATGGTGCTGCGCGGCTTCCTGGTGAACGTCAGCAACCCCAAGGCGATCGTCTTCATGCTCGCCGTGCTGCCGCAGTTCATCGATCCGCACGCGCCGCTGGTGCAGCAGTACCTGGTGATGGGCGCGACCATGATCACCGTCGACCTGATCGTCATGGCCGGCTACACCGGGCTCGCCGCCAAGGTCCTGCGGGTGCTGCGCTCGCCGCGCCAGCAGCGTTCCATGAACCGGGGCTTCGCCGTGCTCTTCGTCGGCGCCGCCGCGCTGCTGGCCACGGTGCGCCGCGTCCCGGCGTGACCCAGTCGATGGCCTGAACGTGACCCGGCGCCGCGACAGCGCGGTGCCTGGGCAATAGGCTGCCGGTCTTCCCACAAGGAGCATCGGCATGCCGCCATCCAACAGCCGGGACGGGGTCTACGGCGACTCGCCGGACCTCGCCATCGCACCCCTGCGTCACCCTCCGCTGGAGCAGGCCTTGAGCGCCGCCTGCAGCGAACTCGATATCCACGAAGCCTTTCTCGCCGCCCTGCGCGACCCCGCGCTCGGCCCGCAGCCGCGCTTGCTGCTGGGCGTTTCCGGCACCGATCTCGCCGGTCGCCGCCGCCTCGCCGCACTGGTCGCCGAGTTGCTGCCCGACGACCTCGAGCTCGATCTCATCGAACTGGACGACGACAGCCTGTCCCGCGCCTTGCGCGAGCGCTGCGAGGCGTTCTACCAGCGCTGAGCCCAGGTCGCGGCAAAAGAAAAGCGGCCCGCAGGCCGCTTGGTTCAATGCAGTATCTTCGCCGGCTCATCCGGTGGCAGCGCGCCGTAGCGGCCGTTGTCGGTGACCGCTGCCGGGCCGACGCCGAGCTGTTCCTGCAGCTGTCGCGCGACGTCTTCGCCGAGGGCCTTCGACACCTCGCGCACCACGCGCCCGCGGTTGGGGGTGACGCGCCTGTCGTTGCCCTTCACCAGCTTCACGTCCTGGGCTTCGCCCATGGCGGTGAACGCCGCCTTCACCTCGTGGGTGCGGGTGTCGATGAGGCTGAAGTCGGCCACCAGGGTCAGGCCCAGCACCGTGGAGTAGCTGTCGGTGTTGTCGATGGCGTTGACGTCCTGGCGGAAGTCGGCGTCCGAGACCGAGCCGAACAATACATAGTCCGCGCCCTGGAACTGGCCCTGGGCGATGCGCCCGATCACGTCGTGCAGGCCTTCGTTGTCGCTGGCGAAGGGGCGGCCCTGGATCAACTGGAAGGTGCCGGACTTGAGGATCTCGCCCTTGATGTCGCCGGTGAATTTGCGCAGCTCGCCGCGTTCGATGTAGCTGTAGGTACCTTCTTCTTCCGAGTAGCTGCTGGAGGCGCTGCCGGAGAAGCCGCTCACCTGCGAGGCGCTCTGGGCGTTCACCGTGTGGATGTACTCGCGGACGCGTTCCTCGTAGGCGAGGTCGGTCACCGCCACCTTGGGGGCCGCCTGGCTGGCGAATGCCAGGCTGGCGACGAACAGGCCGATCAATGCGCGCATATCAACGCTCCGTGGTCTTGCGGATTTCTTTCTCGTCCATCCACTCGGCCAGGCCGCTTTCGACGTCGACCAGTTGCAGGCTGAATTTGTAGAAGACGTCCTTGTAGTCACTGCTGCGCTTGACGATTGAGCTGATGGAGCCCTCCAGGCGGTACTTGGCGGCGATCATGTTGCCGGTCTTGGCCACGGTGGAGTTCTTGTACAGCCCGCTCTGGTTCTGCAGCTTCAGCTGGTCGACCTGGCTCTGCATGTCGGTGTTGTCGCTGGCGAAGCGGGCGGTGCCGGTCTTCATCAGCTGGGTCTTGATCGAGGTGGTGATCTCGCGGGTATCGATGTACTCGCTGGTCTTGTTCTTCACGTCGTAGACCTGGACCACCGGGCGACCCTGGAGCACGCCGGACTGGGCCAGGGAGCGGGTCATGGATTCGGCGATCATCTGCAGGTCGGTGGAGCCGAACTCGTTGGTGATCAGTTCGACGGCCTTGCTGTCGCCGTAGCTGATGTTGCCGCCACCGAGCACCGGCGACGGGTTGTTGGAGCAGCCGGCGGCGGCCAGGGCCAGGGCGGCGATGCAAGTGGTGCGGACAAGGCGCATGGGAATACTCGCTTTCTCGTGATCAGTCGGGGGTGTTCATTTCCAGGCGGAAGTCGGTCGCCTTGGGCACCGGCGCGATGGCCGGCAGGTAGGTGGTCTGGGTGCCGTAGATGGGCAGGGCCTTCCAGCTTTCCTCGTCGGCGACGGGGAAACCGTCGCTGTCCAGCCAGGCGAAGCGGTAGTAGAGGGTGCGGTTATGGCTGGAGGTGTTGGTCAGCTTCACCTTGACGGTGAGGAAGCCGTTCTCACGGGCGACCCGCATGGTGTCCACTTCGATGTCTTCCACATCGCCCATGGGCGCCACCTTGCTGGAGGCGGTTTCGCGGCTGGAGCAGCCGGCGAGCAGGGCCAGGGCGAGCCCGGCGACGAGCAGCTTGCGCATGTGTGTTCCTTAGGGAGTCTGGTTGCTGGCCAGGGTACGTGGGCCAGGTAGGGTCGGGGTGACGGCGCCCTGGGCGTAGACCTGGCCGGCCACCATCCGCAGCGGGACCACCTGGTGGGGCCGATCGATCTTCAGGGTGAATTCGCGCACGCCATAGGCGGTGGGCAGGGCCAGGCGGTGTTCGCCCATGGCCAGGCGCACCCGCGCGACGCTGATGCTGCCGGGCAGGGTGCGCCAGGTGCGTTCGTCGGCCCCTTCGCTGGCCACCGACATGATGCCCACGGCCAGGCTGGCCAGGGGGTTGCCGTTGTCGTTGAGCTGCTTCTGCAGGGCGCCCCGGGTCACCGCGCGGATGGTGGTGCGGAGGATGATGCCGGGCATGTCGTCGCGCAGGGCACGGTGCGACATGGCGCGCAGGCTGCTGAGTTCGGTGAGGGCGGCGGGCGCGCCATCCACCTCGATGAAGCCCGGTGTCAGGGTGCTGGTGTCGTCGCGCAGCAGCGGGAAGGACAGGGTGCTGATGATCATCCCGGAGTCCAGAGGCACCGGCAGCGGGATGCGCAGCGAGTCGCGGGCCGGCGCCAGGCCGCTCTGCAGCACCAGCAGCACGTCGCTGCCGGCGTCTGCGGCGGGCGTGGCGTCCAGGTCCAGCAGGGCCTGTTCCAGCAGCGGGGTGCCGGGGCGCAGTTCGGCGGCCTGGCGGTAGCCGGGAGCGGCCAGGCCCTTCTCGCCCAGGGCCTCGTAGACGAAGCCGGCGAGGTAGTGGCTGAAGGCGCTCTGGTAGCTGTTCTTCAGGTTGACCACCTCGGGGGCGTCGAGGGAGGCCACCGGGTAGCCGCGCAGGTCTTCGAAGCGGGTGCTGATGCCCTGGCGCTCGGCTTCCTCTTCGCTGTCGAGGTACTGCTGGTCGCGCAGTTCGGCGATCAGCGCTTCGCGTTCGTGGGTCTTTCGGATCTCGGTGCGCGCGGCGTCGAAGTCGTTCAGCGCCAGGTCGTTGAGGGCCATCTGAGTGGTGAGCATCACCTTCTCGTAGTCGTAGCCCTGGTAGCGGCGGACCCGGTCGTTGGCCAGGTAGGCGCCGGCCTCGGCCAGGTAGCGGCCGGGGTCGGCCTTCATCGCCTCTTCCCACTGGAAGATGATGCCGTCGGCCTGGCGCCAGGCCTTCTGGCTGGCCGCCAGGTCACCCTTCGAGCGCAGCAGTTCGCCCTTCTCGAACCAGTAGAGAAGGTCCTTGTCGGCGCTGTCGTTGTTGGCTTCCAGCACGCCCAGTGCGGCATCGACTTCGCCGCGGGCGAGGTGCTGGCTGGTCTCGGTGAGTTCGTGTTCGTAGCTGCGGAAGGCCGAGCAGCCGGCAAGCTGCAGGGCGAAGCAGACCGCCAGGGCGGTAACGGCGCGGGATGCCATGTGTTCCTCGTCGAGTCCTTGATACTGCCAACCGTTTCCGGCTGATCCAGGCGTGCACTGGCATGTAGCGGCGTCCTGCCAATCCCCCGCGGGGCCTCCCTCGGGACCCGAAGGTGCGGGAAGGGCGGGCGATTATAGGGGGATTTCGGCGAAAATAGCTGGCGCAATGAGATCATTTTGACCTTGCCCAGGCTGCGGCATGGTGGCGCAGCGAGCGGGCCAGGGTGGCGGCTGGCATACTGCGCGCCCGCCACTTTTCCGGAGCCCAAGCCCATGCGTGTGTGGATCGACGCCGACGCCTGCCCCCGTGCCGCCAAGGACCAGGTCATCAAGTTCGCCCTCAAGCGCAAGTTCGAGGTGGTGCTGGTGGCCGGGCAGAGCCAGGTGAAACCGGCCTTCGCCTGCGTGCGCCTGGTGGTGGTGCCGAGCGGGCCGGATGCGGCGGACGATCACCTGGTGGAGCAGGCCGAGCCCGGTGACCTGGTGATCTGCAGCGATGTGCCGCTGGCCGATCGCCTGGTGAAGAAGGGGGTGGCGGCGCTCGACCCCCGTGGCCGGGAGTTCGACGAGCGCAACATGGGTGAGCGACTGGCGGTGCGCAACCTGTTCACCGACCTGCGCGACCAGGGGCAGATGGGCGGCGGCCAGGCGGCCTACAGCGAGAAGGACCGCCAGGCCTTCTCCAATTCGCTGGATCGGTTGCTCACACGCCTCAGCCGGGGCTGAGGCCGGAATCCCTCAGCCGCAGAGGTAGGTGCCGGTGCCGACCGCCACCAGGGTGCCGTCGTCGGCGTGCAGTTCCGAACGCACCACCGCGACCTTGTTGCCCGAGCGCAGCAACACCGCCGTGGCGGTGAAGGAGCGGCCCCGCCCCGGACGCAGGTAATCGATACGCAGGTCGATGGTGCCCAGCTTGGACAGGCGCTCCATGCGCTCACCCGTGGACAGGCCTTGATGCCGCTCGAAGGCGCCGATCAGCGCCATGGCGCCGCCGGTGACGTCCAGCAGCGAGGAGATGACCCCACCGTGAAGGATGCCGTGGACGAAGTTGCCTATCAGTTCGTCCTTCATCGGCAGGTGCATGGTCACCTGCTCCTGCGACAGCTCGCCCAGCTGGATGCCGAGCACCTGGTTGAAGGGGATGCGTTCGAAGAAGCGTCGGACCGCCTGTTGCAGTTCCGGGGTCAGGACGAATTCGTTGTCGCTCATGCTGCACCTGCATCTCGGTCGAAAAGGCGACGCTGACGCAGCGCGGGGCGCTTGAACAGGGGCGCGGCCCAAATGGCACGCGGATTGGCGGGAGCGGCTTGCAGAGGCGGGCGACCGGGGCCGCCCGCCTGCGCCGTCAATGGTCGGCGTGGGTCAGTTCCAGCACGCGGT
This sequence comes from Pseudomonas solani, assembly GCF_026072635.1. NCBI lineage: Bacteria > Pseudomonadati > Pseudomonadota > Gammaproteobacteria > Pseudomonadales > Pseudomonadaceae > Pseudomonas > Pseudomonas solani. Next base: position 2,489,225 of record NZ_AP023081.1, read on the forward strand.
CGACCAGCTTGTAGATGCCCGAGGCGGCTTCGCTGATGGACTGGGCGAGCATGTAGGCAGGGGTGGTGACCAGCTTGCGCGGCTTGTCCTCGACTATCTCGCTGACCACGCACTCGACGTGTTCGGCGCCCATCTTCTGCAGCGCGCTGGCGGTGTCGGCGTCGTCGCCGATGGTGCAGATCACGCCTTCGCCGTAGATCTTCGCAGCCATGGCCGGGGCGATGCAGATCAGTCCCACCGGCTTGCCGGCGGCGGCGAAGCCCTGGGCGGCGGCCAGCACGTCGGGCTGCACGCTGCAGTCGGCGCCGTTGATGGCGAAGTCGGAGAGGTTCTTCGCCGCACCGAAACCGCCGGGGATGATCAGCGCATCGAAGTCCTCGGCCTTCAGCTCACGCACGTCCTTCACCGCGCCACGGGCGATGCGCGCGGATTCGGTGAGCACGTTGCGGCTCTCCGGCATCTCTTCGCCGGTGAGGTGGTTGATCACGTGGTGCTGGGCGATGTTGGGCGCGAAGCACTGTGCCTGTGCACCCCGTTGGTCCAGGCGCAGCAGGGTGATCACGCTTTCGTGGATCTCCGCGCCGTCGTACACGCCACAGCCGGAAAGGATCACAGCAACTTTTTTGTTCATAGCGTTCTCCGCTTCACTGGGCCGCCTTCAGGGTCTCCTGGAGGAATGCCTGGGCATGCTGGTGGGCATCCTTGGCCAGCCTGGGTTGGTAGGTATTCAGGTCGCTGCGCTGATCGAAAACATGGTCGGCTCCGCCATATTGCACCAGTTGCAGTTGTTCGAAATCGAGCGCGTCCATAGCTGATAGACACTGAAGGTGGTCAGTGATTCTGTCCTTGCCACCGAGAAACATCAGCACCGGCAGGTCACGTCCCTTGCCCTGGCGCAGGTGCGCGGGGAACCCGCAGTAAGGGTAGAAGGCGATGGCGCCGCGCACACCGTCCAGCGCCTGCTGGCCGATGCCGGGGAAACCGTGGCCGGCGGCGCCGTCGTAGGCCAGGGCGTCGAGGATGCTCCAGCCGCCGTGGGAGTAGCCGAGCAGGGCCATGCGCTGATGGTTCAGCTGGGGCATGGCGCGGGCCAGGTCGAGGGCGGCGTAGACGTCCAGGGCGCGTTCGTTGCCCCACAACTGCTTGCCGTCGCACACCGGGTGCCAGTCATCGATGCCCCGGGCGGCCAGGCTGTCGACGAACAGCAGGGCAAAGCCGTGGGGCAGCAGCCAGTCGCTGACGTTACGCACGAAGCCGGGGCTCTGCCCGCTGCAACCGTGGAACACCAGCACGGTGGGGAACGGGCCTTCACCCTCGGGGGTGAACAGGCTGACGTGGGGCGCGAGGCGGGTTTTCGCCGCCGCCAGGTCGTCGGCGGCCGGCAACAGCGCGGCGCGATAGGGATAGAGTCCCAGGAGGGCGGCTGCGGCGATCAGGATCAACAGGATGGAGAGCGTGCGTCTTGTGGTTATGCGCATGTGTCGTCATATGCCGGTTGGGCTGGCATGCGGCGCCAGGGGCTCCGGGGAGGCACGGGCGTAGCATCGAGCCTGGCAATCCTAGTCCCTTGATCGGCATAACGATACGGCTGACATCATGAATTACGTCCTCTACGCGGTCCCTTTCTTCTTCCTGCTGATCGGCATCGAGCTGTTGGCCGATCGTTGGCGCGGGGTGCGTACCTACCGCACCGCCGATGCCATCAACAGCCTCAGCGCCGGCGTGCTGTCCACCACCAGTGGGCTGCTGACCAGGGCGGTCGGGTTGCTCACCTACACCTATGCCTGGCAGCACCTGGCGCTGTTCGAGCTGCGCGCGGACAGCCCCTGGGTCTGGCTGTTCGCCTTCGTCTTCTACGACTTCTGCTACTACTGGAACCACCGCCTGGGCCATGAGCGCAACGTGCTCTGGGCCGCCCATTCGGTGCACCACCAGAGCGAGGAGTACAACCTCTCCACCGCCCTGCGCCAGACCAGCACCGGCTTCCTCTTCGGCTGGATCTTCTACCTGCCGATGGCGGTGGCCGGCGTGCCGCCGCTGGTGTTCCTGACCGTCGCCGCGCTGAACCTGCTCTATCAGTTCTGGGTGCACACCCGCCACGTGCCCAAGCTCGGCTGGTTCGAGTGGTTCTTCATCAGCCCGTCGAACCACCGCGTGCACCATGCGCAGAACGCGGTGTACATGGATCGCAACTACGGCGGCGTGTTCATCCTCTGGGACCGTCTGTTCGGCACCTTCCAGGAGGAGCTGGACGAGGAGCCGGTGGTGTTCGGCGTGACCACGCCCCTGGCCAGCTGGAACCCGCTCTGGGCCAACCTGCAGTTCTATTCGGTGCTGTGGCAGGACGCGGTGCGCGCCGAGTCCTGGTGGGATCGCCTGCGCATCTGGTTCATGCGCACCGGCTGGCGCCCCGAGGACGTGGCGCGCAAATACCCCCAGGCGAAGCCGGACCTGAGCCGCTTCGCCAAGTTCGAGGTGCCGCTGTCGGGCGGTCGCACCCTGTATGCGGCGTTGCAGTTCGTCGGTTATGTGGTGGGCGGCAGCTACCTGCTGGGCGCGGGCGAAGGCATGCCTCTGGGTGCCGTGCTGCTGGGCTGGGGCTGGATGGCGTTCGGCCTGTTCGTCATCGGGGCCTGGCTGGAAAACCGCCCCTGGGCACTGCGCCTGGAGCTGGCGCGGCTGGCGCTGAACCTGCCGGTGCTCTGGCTGGCGGCCGCCCTCGGCATGCTGCCGGCCAGCCCGTTGGCCTGGCTGGTGCTGGGTGTGCATGGTCTGGTCAGTGTGCTGGCGCTGGTCGCCCTGGGACGGCGGCAGGCAGCGCTGGCGGTCTGAAGCGGGGGTGTTCCCGGGCTGAGGCCCGGGTTACGGCTGCGGCGGTTGCTCGGCGTTCGCCTTGGCTTCGCGGCTGTTGCGCAGGCGGCGACGCAGCCAGAGCAGGCCGCCGATCACCACCAGCGCGCCAAGCACCATCAGCTCGTAGCGCTTGAGGTTGCCCAGCATGCCTTCGAGCACGGCACCGAAGTGGAAGGCGGCGAAGCCCAGAGCCAGGGCCCAGACGATGGCGCCGATACCGTTGAGGATCAGGTAGCGCAGCGGCGGGTAGCCCGACAGGCCGATGGCCACCGGCATCACGGTGCGCAGGCCGTAGACGAAGCGGAAGCTCAGCACCCAGATGTCGGGGTGGCGGCGGATGTGCTCCAGGGCCTTGTCGCCCATGGCCTGCCAGCGCGGGCGCTTGGCCAGGATCTGGCGGCCCTTCTGGCGGCCGAGGTAGTACCACAGCTGGTCGCCGGCATAGCTGCCGAAGAACGCCGTCATCACCACCAGGTTGATATCCATGTAGCCGCGGAACGCGAGAAAACCGGCCAGGACCAGGATGGTCTCGCCCTCGAAGAAGGTGCCGAGGAAGAGGGCGAAATAGCCGAAGTCCTGGAGAAATTGTTGCAGCATCAGTTTGGCAGCGCGGCAAAAATGAACGCGAAGCCTAACCGGGTTGAACGCGCGGGAAAAGCTCTAAAGGGTGGCGAACCGCCAGTCGAGGGTCGACTGGTTCACGGCCAGCCCTAGTGGGGCCTCGGAAATTTCCTTTAACGCGACAGAGCGTCGCTGTCACGCATTGTTACCATTCGGTCATAATTGCCGCTTATAAATGTCGCACTGTGTCCTCCTTTGGACCCTGGAGTCTGTCGTGAGCTTTACCCCCGCCAATCGCCTGTTCCCCGCCACCCGCCTGCGCCGTAACCGCCGTGATGATTTCTCCCGCCGCCTGGTGCGTGAAAACACCCTGACCGTCGACGACCTGATCCTGCCGGTGTTCGTACTGGACGGTGAGAACCGCCGCGAGGCGGTGCCGTCGATGCCGGGCGTCGAGCGCCTGTCCATCGACCTGCTGCTGGAAGCGGCGGCTGGCTGGGTGGCACTGGGCATCCCCGCGCTGGCACTGTTCCCGGTGACCCCGCTGGAGAACAAGTCCCTCGACGGCGCCGAGGCCTGGAACCCCGAAGGCATCGCCCAGCGCGCCATCCGTGCCCTGCGCGAGCGCTTCCCGGAGCTGGGCGTGATCAGCGACGTGGCCCTGGACCCCTTCACCACCCATGGCCAGGACGGCATCCTCGACGCCGACGGCTATGTGCAGAACGACATCACCGTGGACGCCCTGGTCAAGCAGGCGCTGTCCCACGCCGCCGCCGGTGCCCAGGTGGTGGCGCCCTCGGACATGATGGACGGCCGCATCCAGGCGATCCGCGAGGCCCTGGAACTGGCCGACTTCCCCAACGTGCGGATCATGGCCTACTCGGCCAAGTACGCCAGCGCCTACTACGGTCCCTTCCGCGATGCGGTGGGTTCCGCCGCCAACCTCGGCAAGGCCAACAAGGCCAGCTATCAGATGGACCCGGCCAACGGCGACGAGGCCCTGCACGAAGTGGCCAGTGACCTCGCCGAAGGCGCCGACATGGTCATGGTCAAGCCGGGCATGCCCTACCTGGACATCGTCTGGCGCGTGAAGGAAGCCTTCCGCGTACCGACCTTCGCCTACCAGGTCAGCGGTGAGTACGCCATGCACATGGCGGCCATCCAGAACGGCTGGCTGAGCGAGGCGGTCATACTCGAATCACTGACCGCATTCAAACGTGCGGGCGCTGATGGCATCCTTACCTACTTCGCCGTGCGTGCCGCAGAAATGCTCAAAGCGGGAGCCTGACTCCCCAGCAGGAAACCAGATGAACACCGATGGTCTGAACCAAGCGTCGAACCCCGAACAAGAGCCCGTGCCGGAGCAACCGGTCGCCGAGGCCCCCGCTCCGGCACCCGTTGAAACGCCGCCGCCCGCCCCCGTGCCGGCGCCGGTGGTTCCGGGCCTGGATGACAGCAGCCTGTACATCCACCGGGAGCTGTCGCAGCTGCAGTTCAACATCCGTGTCCTGGAGCAGGCGCTCGACGAGTCCTACCCGCTGCTCGAGCGTCTGAAGTTCCTGCTGATCTTCTCCAGCAACCTGGACGAGTTCTTCGAGATCCGCGCCGCCGGGCTGAAGAAGCAGATCACCTTCGCCCGCGAGCAGGCCGGTGCCGACGGCCTGTTGCCGCACCAGGCCCTGGCGCGCATCAGCGAGCTGGTGCACGAGCAGGTGGCGCGGCAGTACAGCATCCTCAACGATGTGCTGCTGCCAGAGCTGGCCAAGCACCAGGTCAACTTCATCCGCCGTCGCTACTGGACGCCGAAGCTGAAGACCTGGGTGCGCCGTTACTTCCGCGATGAGATCGCGCCGATCATCAGCCCCATCGGCCTCGACCCGACGCACCCCTTCCCGCTGCTGGTGAACAAGAGCCTCAACTTCATCGTCGAGCTGGAGGGCGTCGATGCCTTCGGCCGCGACTCCGGCCTGGCGATCATCCCGGCGCCGCGCCTGCTGCCGCGGGTGATCCGCGTGCCGGAAGACATCAGCGGCCCCGGCGACAACTTCGTGTTCCTGTCGTCGATGATCCACGCCCACGCCGACGACCTGTTCCCCGGCATGAAGGTCAAGGGCTGCTACCAGTTCCGCCTGACCCGTAACGCCGACCTCTCGGTGGACACCGAGGACGTCGAGGACCTGGCCCGCGCCCTGCGCGGCGAGCTGTTCTCGCGCCGCTACGGCGATGCGGTACGCCTGGAGGTGGCCGACACCTGCCCGAAACACCTGTCCGACTACCTGCTCAAGCAGTTCGGCCTGGCGGAGAGCGAGCTGTACCAGGTCAACGGCCCGGTCAACCTGACCCGCCTGTTCAGCATCACCGGCCTCGACAGCCACCCCGAGCTGCAGCACCCCACCTTCACCCCGGTGATCCCCAAGCTGCTGCAGAAGGCCGAGAACCTGTTCAGCGTGGTGGGCAAGCAGGACATCCTGCTGCTGCACCCCTTCGAGTCCTTCACCCCGGTGGTGGACTTCCTGCGCCAGGCCGCCAAGGACCCCAACGTCCTGGCCATCAAGCAGACCCTGTACCGCGCCGGTGCCAACTCCGAGATCGTCGACGCCCTGGTGGAAGCGGCGCGCAACGGCAAGGAGGTCACCGCGGTGATCGAGCTGCGCGCGCGCTTCGACGAGGAATCCAACCTGCAGCTGGCCAGCCGCCTGCAGGCTGCCGGTGCCGTGGTGATCTACGGCGTGGTCGGCTTCAAGACCCACGCCAAGATGATGCTCATCCTGCGGCGCGAGGACGGCGAGCTGCGCCGCTACGCCCACCTGGGCACCGGCAACTACCACGCCGGCAACGCGCGCCTGTACACCGACTACAGCATGCTCACTGCCGACGATGCGCTCTGCGAGGACCTGCACAAGCTGTTCAACCAGCTCATCGGCATGGGCAAGACCCTGCGCATGAAGAAGCTGCTGCACGCGCCCTTCACCCTGAAGAAGTCGCTGCTGGACATGATCGCCAAGGAGGCCCAGCACGCCGTCGAAGGCAAGCCGGCGCACATCATGGCCAAGGTCAACTCGCTGACCGACCCGAAGATCATCCGCGCGCTGTACAAGGCCAGCCAGAGCGGCGTGAAGATCGACCTGGTGGTGCGTGGCATGTGCTGCCTGCGCCCGGGCATCCCCGGCGTTTCGCACAACATCCAGGTGCGCTCGATCATCGGCCGCTTCCTCGAGCACAGCCGCATCTACTACTTCCTCAACGAAGGCGACGAGTTGCTCTACCTCTCCAGCGCCGACTGGATGGAGCGTAACCTCGACATGCGAGTGGAGACCTGCTTCCCGGTGGAGGGCAAGAAGCTCATCACCCGGGTCAAGAAGGAGCTGGAAACCTACCTCGCCGACAACACCCACAGCTGGGCGCTGCAGGCCGACGGCCGCTACCTGCGCAACAGCCCCAGCGGCAACCAGAACCCGCGCAGCGCCCAGGCCATCCTGCTGGACAAACTGCTCAACCCGCCGATCAGCGCTCGCTGATCGGTCGCGGGGCGGCGTGCTGCCGACAAAACCGCCGCAATGAAAACGGGGCCCTGGGGCCCCGTTTTCATGTTCGCTCGTAGCGTTGTACTTCAGCTCACCTGCAGGCTGAAGTCGATGCGCTTGAGCCATTCGGCTTCCTGCTCGAAGTCGGCCTGGGTCAGCGGGTTGGCCGCCAGCCAGTCGTCGGGGAACTGCACGGCGAGGCTCTGCGGGCCGACCTTCAGTTGCACCGCCGGGGTCTCGTGGCTGGTGCGGATGTGGTGGAAGAGAATGGCGAAGCGCAGCAGCACGCAAAGGCGGATCAGCTTGACGCCTTCGTCGCCGAACTCGGCGAACTTGTCCTTGGGGATGTTGCGGCGGTGGCCGCGAACCAGCAGCGCGAGCATCTGCTGATCCTGGCGGGAGAAGCCCGGCAGGTCGGAGTGCTCGATCAGGTAGGCACCGTGCTTGTGGTACTGGTAGTGGGCGATGTCCATGCCGATCTCGTGGACGCGGGCGCCCCAGACCAGCAGGTCGCGGTGCCACTCGTCATCCAGTTGCCAGTCGTCGGCCACCTGCTCCAGGGCCTCCAGGGCCTTGGCTTCGACCCGGGCGGCTTGCTCGGTGTCGGCGTGGCAGCGCTCCATCAGCGCGCTGAGGGTGCGCTCGCGCACGTCCTCGTGGTGGTGGCGGCCCAGCAGGTCGTAGAGCACGCCTTCGCGCAGGGCGCCTTCGGAGTGGGTCATGTGCTTGAGTTCGAGGGCGTCGAAGATCGCTTCGAGAATCGCCAGCCCGGCCGGGAAGATGGCGCGGCGGTCGGGCTTGATGCCGTCGAGGTCGAGTTTCTCCACCTCGCCCAGCTTGAACAGCTTGCGCTTGAGCCAGGCCAGACCTTCCGGGTTGACCTCGCCGCTGCCCATGCCCGCCGCCTGGATCGCCAGGCCGACAGCGCGGATGGTGCCCGAGGCGCCCACCGCCTGCTGCCAGCCGAGGCGGCGCAGGCTGTATTCGATGCCCATCAGTTCCAGGCGCGCTGCGGTGTAGGCCTGGGCATAGCGGGCGGGGGTGATCTTGCCATCGCGGAAGTAGCGCTGGGTGTAGCTGACGCAGCCCATCTGCAGGCTTTCGCGCAGCTGGGATTCGAAGCGCTGGCCGATGATGAATTCAGTACTGCCACCGCCGATATCGGCCACCAGGCGCTTGCCGGGGGTGTCGGCGATGCTGTGGGACACGCCCAGGTAGATGAGGCGCGCTTCCTCGCGGCCGGAGATCACTTCCACCGGGTGGCCGAGAATGGCCTCGGCGCGGCGGATGAAGTCTGCGCGGTTGCGGGCCTCGCGCAGGGCGTTGGTGCCAACGACGCGCACGGCGCCTTCGGGCAGGCTATTGGTCATCTGGGCGAAGCGACGCAGGCAGTCGAGGCCGCGTTGCATGGCCTCCTCGCTGAGCATGCGCTCGTCATCCAGGCCGGCGGCGAGCTGCACCTTGTCGCCGAGGCGCTCGAGGATGCGGATCTCCCCGTGATCGGCCTTGGCCAGGACCATGTGGAAGCTGTTGGAGCCCAGGTCGATGGCTGCGATCAGGGAAGGTGTTTCGGCGCGACGGGTCGAGGGCATGGTCTTGGTGTCTCGTTTCTGAACGGCGCCATCCTGCCACGATCGTCACGTTGCGCCAACGCGAGTCGTGGAACGCTCGTGCAAGGGAAAGGAAGGCGGCTGCGCAGAATGCCACGGTGAAGTTTCCGCTTCATGACGGCCGCCTCCTTACTATAGGCGGCGTGCAGGCATCGGCGCAGGGGCATTCGCGATGGCTGCCGAGCGAGGCGATAAATGGCCGCGGCGGATTGACGCGGAACCGGTTATCCATCAGTTTTCCCGGGTGCATCCATAGAAAGGCTCAATTGCCAGCGGCTTTCGGTCCGGGAAAAGCCGGGCTATGATGGCCGCCAATTTCCGCATCCGAACCCACGGAGAACATCCATGAGCGAACTCATCTCCCACGTTAGCGACGCCAGCTTCGAGCAGGACGTGCTCAAGGCCGAAGGCGCTGTGCTGGTCGATTACTGGGCCGAGTGGTGTGGCCCGTGCAAGATGATCGCCCCCGTCCTCGACGAGATCGCCAAGGACTATCAGGGCAAGCTGAAGATCTGCAAACTGAACATCGACGAGAACCAGGACACCCCGCCGAAATACGGCGTACGCGGTATCCCGACCCTGATGCTGTTCAAGAACGGCAACGTCGAAGCGACCAAGGTCGGCGCCCTGTCGAAGTCCCAGCTGGCGGCCTTCCTCGACGCCAACATCTGAGCCTGGCCGGGTCTCCGGCGAGCCTTCGGACTGTTTCGAGAAACCCCGCTCTTTGCGGGGTTTTTTGATGAATCGGCACTAGACTCCCCCGAATGCTGGTGTTAAATTCGGGTCCGCAACGCTATTCCGTTGCCCTTCGCAAGCCGCCGCCGACGCATTCCAACTCGAATAAGCACAGCGATCCTGTCGCATCTCTGCGGCGCGGCCTCTAAAGCTCAACGCTTTCCTTCCTATCATTTCTGATACTTACGTCATTCCTATGAATCTGACCGAACTCAAGCAAAAGCCGATTGCCGATCTGCTGGAAATGGCCGAACAGATGGGCCTCGAGAACATGGCCCGTTCGCGCAAGCAGGACGTGATCTTCGCCCTGCTGAAAAAGCACTCGAAAGGCGGCGAGGAAATCTCCGGTGACGGCGTGCTGGAGATTCTCCAGGACGGTTTTGGCTTCCTGCGCTCCGCAGACTCTTCCTACCTGGCCGGCCCGGACGACATCTACGTCTCGCCCAGCCAGATCCGCCGCTTCAACCTGCGCACCGGCGACACCATCATCGGCAAGATCCGCCCGCCGAAAGAAGGCGAGCGTTACTTCGCCCTGCTCAAGGTGGACTCGATCAACTTCGATCGTCCGGAAAACGCCAAGAACAAGATCCTGTTCGAGAACCTGACGCCCCTGTTCCCCAACGAGCGCCTGAAGATGGAGGCCGGCAACGGTTCCACCGAAGACCTCACCGGCCGCGTGATCGACCTCTGCGCGCCGATCGGCAAGGGCCAGCGCGGCCTGATCGTCGCCCCGCCGAAAGCGGGCAAGACCATCATGCTGCAGAACATCGCGGCCAACATCACCCGCAACAACCCCGAGTGCCACCTGATCGTCCTGCTGATCGACGAGCGCCCGGAAGAAGTGACCGAGATGCAGCGCACCGTGCGCGGCGAAGTGGTCGCCTCCACCTTCGATGAACCGCCGACCCGCCACGTGCAGGTTGCCGAGATGGTGATCGAAAAGGCCAAGCGCCTGGTCGAGCACAAGAAGGACGTGGTCATCCTGCTGGACTCCATCACCCGCCTGGCGCGTGCCTACAACACCGTGATCCCGAGCTCTGGCAAGGTGCTGACCGGTGGTGTCGACGCCCATGCCCTGGAGAAGCCCAAGCGCTTCTTCGGTGCCGCCCGTAACATCGAGGAAGGCGGTTCGCTGACCATCATCGCCACCGCGCTGGTCGAGACCGGCTCGAAGATGGACGAGGTGATCTACGAGGAATTCAAGGGCACCGGCAACATGGAGCTGCCGCTGGACCGCCGCATCGCCGAGAAGCGCGTGTTCCCCGCCATCAACATCAACAAGTCCGGTACCCGCCGCGAAGAGCTGCTGACTGCCGACGACGAGCTGCAGCGCATGTGGATCCTGCGCAAGCTGCTGCACCCGATGGACGAGATCGCCGCCATCGAGTTCCTGCTCGACAAGCTCAAGGACACCAAGACCAACGACGAATTCTTCATGTCCATGAAGCGCAAGTAACGTTTGGTTCGCAGCAAAAAGGCCGGGGAAACCCGGCCTTTGCGTTTGCGCGATTCGCGCGGCCTTCTGAATAACCCAGTTCGGCGCTAAACTTTGCGCCCCGACCTGCACGCCCCATGCGAGGCTCAAGCATGCAGTATCGCGATCTGCGCGACTTTATCCGTGGCCTGGAAGAGCGCGGCGAGCTGAAACGCATCGCCGCCCCGGTGTCCCCGGTGCTGGAGATGACCGAAATCTGCGACCGCACCCTGCGCAAGCAAGGCCCGGCGCTGCTCTTCGAGAAACCCACCGGCTTCGACATCCCCGTGCTCGGCAACCTGTTCGGCACGCCGCGCCGCGTGGCCCTCGGCATGGGCGCGGACGACGTCTCCGAACTGCGCGAGATCGGCAAGCTGCTGGCCTTCCTCAAGGAGCCCGAGCCGCCCAAGGGCTTCAAGGACGCCTGGTCCAAGCTGCCGATCTTCAAGAAGGTCATCAGCATGGCGCCCAAGGTGCTCAAGGATGCCCCCTGCCACGAGGTGATCGAGGAAGGCGACGACGTCGACCTCGGCAAGCTGCCCATCCAGCACTGCTGGCCGGGCGACGTGGCACCGCTGATCACCTGGGGCCTGACCATCACCCGTGGTCCCAACAAGGAACGGCAGAACCTCGGCATCTACCGCCAGCAGGTGATTGGCCGCAACAAGGTCATCATGCGCTGGCTCAGCCACCGTGGCGGTGCGCTGGACTACCGCGAGTGGTGCGAGAAGCACCCCGGCCAACCCTACCCGGTCTGCGTCGCCCTCGGTGCCGACCCGGCCACCATCCTCGGCGCGGTCACCCCGGTGCCGGACACCCTCTCCGAATACGCCTTCGCCGGCCTGCTGCGCGGGCACCGCACCGAACTGGTCAAGGCCATCGGCTCCGACCTGCAGGTGCCGGCCAGCGCCGAGATCGTCCTCGAAGGGGTGATCCACCCCGGCGAGATGGCCGATGAAGGCCCTTACGGCGACCACACCGGCTACTACAACGAGGTGGACCGCTTCCCGGTGTTCACCGTCGAGCGCATCACCCGCCGCCGCGACCCGATCTACCACAGCACCTACACCGGCCGCCCGCCGGACGAGCCGGCCATCCTCGGCGTGGCGCTGAACGAAGTCTTCGTGCCGATCCTGCAGAAGCAGTTCCCCGAGATCACCGACTTCTACCTGCCCCCGAAGGCTGCTCCTACCGCATGGCGGTGGTGACCATGAAGAAGCAGTACCCCGGCCACGCCAAGCGCGTGATGCTCGGTGTCTGGTCCTTCCTGCGGCAGTTCATGTACACCAAGTTCGTCATCGTCACCGACGACGACATCAACGCCCGCGACTGGAACGACGTGATCTGGGCCATCACCACGCGCATGGACCCCAAGCGCGACACGGTGATGATCGACAACACGCCCATCGACTACCTCGACTTCGCCTCGCCGGTTTCCGGCCTGGGTTCGAAGATGGGCCTGGACGCCACCCACAAATGGCCGGGCGAGACCACTCGCGAGTGGGGCCGCGTCATCGTCAAGGACGAGGCGGTGACCCGTCGCGTGGACGAGCTCTGGTCCAGCCTGGGTATCGACTGATGCGGGTCACGCTGCAACCATCCGGCGCGGTGCTGGAGATCCAGGCCGGCGAGAACATCCTCGCCGGCGCCCGTCGTCTCGGCTACGAATGCCCGCAGAGCTGCCGCAACGGCAACTGCCACATCTGTGCCGCCCTGCTGGTGGAAGGCCGGGTGCGCCAGGCCGGCGCCGAACTCGACCACGGCGAACTCTTCACCTGCCTGGCCGAGCCCCTGGAAGATTGCGTGCTGCACTGGGATGGCGTGCTCGCCCCGGGCGAGTTGCCGCTGCGCAAGCTCAATTGCCAGGTCAGTGCCTGCATCGACGCCGGTGGCGACGTCTGGCGCGTGCGCCTGCGTGCTCCGGCTGGCAAGCCACCGCGCTACCACGCCGGGCAATACCTGCTGGTGGAGCGCGAGGATGGCGAATCCTCGGCCTTCTCCCTGGCCTCGGCGCCCAGCGAAGGGCGCGACATCGAACTGCACATCCTCGCCCGTGAGCCCAGCGCCCTGGCCCTGCTGGAGCAGTTGCAGCGCACCGGCATCGCCCGGGTCCAGCTGCCCTTCGGCGATACCCACCTTGCCGAGCTGCCCGACGGCCCCCTGGTGCTGATCGCTGCCGGCACCGGCATGGCGCAGATGCACAGCCTGATCGAGCACTGCCGCGCCACGGGTTTCCCCCACCCGGTTCACCTGTATTGGGGCGCGCGGCGGCCGGAGGACTTCTACGAACTGCCGCACTGGGCGGACTGGCAAAGCCTGGCCAACCTCACCCTGCACCAGGTGGTCAGCGACCAATGTGGCTGGCAAGGCCGTTGCGGAATGCTGCACGAAGCGGTGAGCGAGGACTTCCCCGACCTCAAGCCGCTGCACGTCTACGCCAGCGGCTCGCCCGCCATGGTCTACGGCACCCTCGACGCCCTGGTGGCGGCAGGGATGGACCCCCACCAGATGCGCGCTGACGTCTTCGCCTACGCCCCCAGGGCGTGATCCCCACCCCAGCCACCCTCGCGAGGGCCTGCGCACTTCTGGCGGTGGCCGATTAGACGTGCATTGCCTCCAGCGGGCCCGTCTCGGCCACGAACTGCCCGCTCTCGACGCGACGCCTGCCACGGCGTCCGCACCTATCCGCCTAGGACAGGTACGAAAACACCGCCTTTTTATGTACGGCCATACGCGCCCTGCCTATGATCCCGGCTGCCGGCAAAACTCCCTATCTCATCACTCGCGCGGCCGCTTCAGCGGTCCTGTTCGCCTGGGCTCGTGCCGCGCCGTGACTATCGAGGAACAGTTATGTCGAGCTTCCGATTGAACGCCCTTTCCCGTGCCACCCGCCTATGGAGTGCCAGCCTGGGAGCGGCCCTGCTTCTGCCGAGTGGCATGACGCTGGCCGATGACAGCCAGCAAGGCACCGAATCAGTCATCCAGGGGCATTTCATCAACCTCCAGTCATCGAATGCCAGGGCGACCCTGTTCAGTGCCGCCGAGGCCGGAACCGAGCAACTGGAGCAGGAAACCGGGATGCGCGTGCGCAGCCTCACCCCGCGAGCCGGCGATGCATTCAAGAACCTGCAGGTCATGACCGGGCAGCTCGAGGGGCGCGCGCGCACTCTCAGCGCCCCCGGGGAAATGACGCTGGCCGCGCGGCCCGATGGCAGCTTCGTTGCGCTGCTGCCGGACGCCAACGCCATCATCCGCGGCGACGCCAGTGGCCAGCAGTCGATGATCCGCTTCGATCCGGGCGCTGCCTTCGCGCCGGATGGCGTCGACTACATCGCCGGTGATGACAGCGAGATGCCGGCCTTGAAGGAGTCGCGCAGCGGCCAGCGCACATTCCAGGTCAACCGCAACATCCAGGGCGAAACCGTGATCGACCTGTTGGCCGGTTTCTCGCAAAAGGCCGCGGACTACATCGGTGACCACGAGGCCTTTGCCCTGGCCCAGGTGGCCTCGGTCAACCGTGCACTGCGACAGTCCCAGGTACAGGGCGTGCGCCTGCGCCTGGTGGGCACCCAGGTGGTGGCCCAGGACGCTCCCATCACCGGCTCCAGCCTGAGCCAGGTGCGCAACGTCTTCGCCGAAGGCATGCGTCGCTACAGCCCGGACGTGGTCGCCAGCTTCGTCGTGGGTACTCCCGGCGTGGACACCGCCGTAGGCTGGGGCCATATGCCCGGGCGCTACACCATCAACTCCATCAAGTCGTCCACCGTGTTCCGCCACGAGCTGGGCCACAACATCGGCGGCGGCCACTGCTCCGATGGCAGGAGCTACACCTGGGGCTACCACAACGGTCGGGTCGGCACCATCCTCTGCGGCAACCATGTCGGCTACTTCTCCAACCCGGACGTCAGGGACAGCCGGGGCGTGCCGTTGGGCGACGCGGACACCGCCAACATGGCCCGGGTCTGGCGGGAAAGGGCGGCGCGGATGTCGGCCTACAGCCCTTCCGTCGTGCCCCTGGAGGAGGAACAGGGCACCTCGATCCTCAGCCAGAAGGTGAGCCTGAGCAGCAAACAGACGCGCTACTTCCCGGTGGACGTCCCCGAAGGCACCCGACGCCTGGTGTTCAGCGTGGTGGACGGCGAGCTCACCGAGAAGGCCGGCCAGGTCCAGTTGCTGCTCAAGCGCGGCGCCCAGCCCAGCGGCGCCAGCTTCGACTACCGCTCGGCGCGTAGCCACAACGTCTCCCTGGGGGTGAACGACCCGCAGCCGGGGCGCTGGTACCTGGCGATCAACACCGACAACCTCGCCACCCAGGACCAGGTGCTTGAGGTTCACGCCTATGGCCTGACCCAGGACAGCGCCCAGGGCCGCTACCTGAAGTTCGTCGCCACCTCGGCGGTGGATGGCAAGGACACCGCCAGTGTCGCCGAGCTGCTGCTGGTGGATGCCAAGGGCAAGGCCCTGCCCCGCGAGAGCTGGACAATCCTGTCCACCAGCAGTGCGGTGCCTGGCGCGGCGGTCGGCAACCACGCGATTGATGGCAACCCCAACTCCTACTGGAGCACGGCCGCAGGTGCACGCTACCCCCATGAAATGGTGATCGACCTGGGTGCCGCTAGCCGCTTCTCGCAACTGCACTACCTGCCCCGCCAGGACGCGGGCCTTAGCGGCAACATCAAGGGCTATCAGGTCTACGGCAGCAGCAGCGTCAACGGCGGCTGGAACCTGCTGGCCGATGGCGAATTCAGCGCCGACAACGACGTCAAGGCCGCATCCCTCAAGCCGGTGAACGCCGGTCAGCCTCCGCTGGCGATGATCAGCGGCAAGACCGAAGCCCGTGCCGGGGACCGGATCGTCCTGGACGCCTCCGGCTCCAGTGATCCCCAGGGCAATGCCCTGAGCTTCGCCTGGGAGGCCTCGCCGCGCCTGGACTTCGACTACGACGGCGCGCGCCTCGGCTTCACCGCGCCGGAACTGCAGGCGGACACCCGCTATCGCTTCACCCTGACCCTGAGCAATGGCAAGCAGAGCAGCACCCGGACCCACGAGGTGCTGGTCAAGGGCAAGGCCGCCAGCGCCAGCTGCAAGCCGGAGTGGACCGTGAGGGGCACCTATGTCGGCAACGACACGGTGCAGTGGAAGGGACGTCAGTACCAGGCCCGCTGGTGGACCTCGGGCGCCGAGCCGGGGCTGGCCGGTACCACCGGCCCGGACGGCGCCGGAAAGGTCTGGCGTGACCTGGGCCCCTGCCAGAGCGGCGGCGAGAAACCGGTCGAGCCGCCGGTGGCGGAGGTCAAGCCGCCCGTGGCGGTGATCGGCGGTGCCAGCGAGGCCAAGCCGGGCGAAACCGTCTACCTCAACGCCACTGCTTCCAGCGACCCGGCGGGCCTGAAGCTCAGCTACAGCTGGAGCGTCAGCCCAAGCGTCGCGTTTGAGGCCGCCGGCACCCTGATGAAATTCGTCGCCCCGAAGACCGACAAGGATGTCGTCTATGACGTCAGCCTGACCGTCAACAATGGCAAGCACAGCACAACCCGCGTGCATCAGGTCAGGGTGCCCGCCGAGAAGCCTGTGCAGGTCAAGCCGCCGCTGGCCAGCATCGCCGGCGCCAGCCAGGCCAAGGGCGGTGAAACAGTGACCCTGGACGCCGCAGGCTCCAGCGATCCAGCCGGCCTGGCACTGAGCTACCAGTGGACCGTGACGCCCAGCGTCGCCTTCCAGACCTCGGGATCGAAGCTGAGCTTCGTCGCGCCCAGGAGCGACAAGGACATCAGCTACCGCTTCACCCTGAACCTGGGCAACGGCACCCATGTGGCCAGCCGCGACCACAGCGTGAGGGTGCTGGCGGACAAGGTGGAAACCCCGACCGGCTGCCAGGGTGCCTGGAGCCCCCAGGGAACCTACTGGACCAATGACAAGGTCAGCCACAACGGTCGCTTCTATGTCGCCCGCTGGTGGACCAAGGGCAACGAGCCCACTGCCGCCACCATCGGTGGCGAAGGCAGCGGCAAGGTTTGGAGGGACGCGGGCGCCTGCAACTGATGCGCTCCGCTGACCGGTAGCGCGCCAATCGGCGTGTGCTAACCGGTACTTCCGGGTCCCGGGTTGGCGACATCCATCGTTGTCGTCAGCCTGGGGCGCACCGAATCCGGCATAAGCCGGGCGGCCCGCAGGATGGGTAGAGCGAAGCGAAACCCATGCGGTAAGCACGGGCAGGGTGCTCGCCGGGAAGGCCGCTTGATGGGTTTCGTACCTCTACCCATCCTACGGTCAACCGGCCGGGGATCACGCCAGCTCGGGAAACTCCGCGCGCAGCTCCGCTGCCAGCCACCCCAGGAACCATTGGATATCGGCACTGACCTCTTCGGTCGGCAGCAGCGCCTGGTAACTCTCCAGCGGCGCCTGCCGCTGCACGGGGCGTACGAGGAGGCCGGCAGCCAGCTCCTGGCTCACCAGCACCTCGTTGGCCAGGGCGATGCCGTGGCCCTTCTCGGCCATGCTCAGGGCGTGGTCGTTGCTCACGTAGAGCACATCGGAACTGACCCGCACCGTGCAACCCACGGCGGCGAACCAGGCGTTCCACCACTCGCCGTCGTCCACGTGGATCAGCTTGTGCCGCGCCAGTTCGTCCGGTCCGGCGATGGGGCCGTGGGCGGCGAGGTAGTCCGGCGAGCACACCGGGAACACATTGGGTTGCAGCAGGGTGGCCTGGCACTGCGGGTACTGCCCGGGCATGCCGTAGACGATGCCCAGGTCGGCACCCTGGCCATCCACGGCGGTGAAGGTCGGGTTGGGTTCGATGGCGATCTTCAGCCCCGGCCGCAGCTGGCGCAGCGACTCCATGCGCGGCATCAGCCAGCGCTTGGCGAAGGCCGGCACGGCGAGGATGCGCAACCAGCGCGTGGCGTCGCTGGCCGCCACCTCGGCGCCGGCCTCGGCGATCTGCCGCAGCGCCCGCGACACCTTGGCGTGGTAGCGCCGCCCGGCCTCGGTGAGCCGCACGCCGCGTGGCGTACGTTCCAGCAACTGCACGCCGAGCCAGTCCTCCAGCAGGCGCACATGGCGGCCGATGGCCGGCTGGGTGACGTGCAGCGCCCGTGACGCGGCGACGTAGCTGCCGAGGCGGGCAGCTGCCTCGAAGGCGCGCAGGGCGTTGAGCGGCGGCAGGCGTGGTTCGGCCATCACGGGACTCCTGGCTGTTAATTTTATTAACAGCCAATGTAAGGAAATTGAAGTTTCCTGTCGCGGGTATTTGGCCGAGTATCCGGCCCAGGCAGCGCCATAACGACAACCCGCGCGCCCGCTCCACCCGCTCGCCACGAGCCCTCAGTCCTGCCCAGAACAACGAGAAGTCCCGCCAGCGGACACCACGCGGCGAGGACACGGAGGTAAGGCCATGAACGCCCTGCATGCAGTGCAGACCGCAGCGGTATCCATTCGCGCGGTCCGCAAGGTCTACGGCGATCCGCAATCCGGGCCCGTCGCCCTCAAGCACGTCGACCTGGAAATCCGCGACAACGAGTTCTTCACCCTTCTCGGCCCATCCGGCTGCGGCAAGACCACCCTGCTGCGGATGATCGCCGGCTTCGAATACCCCAGCGCCGGCAGCATCCACCTCTACGGCGAAGACATCGCCGACCTGCCGCCCTACGCGCGCCCGGTCAACACGGTGTTCCAGCACTACGCGCTGTTCCCGCACATGACCATCGCCCAGAACCTGGCCTTCGGCCTGGAATCCCAGCCGCTGGGCCGGGCCATGAGCCGCGCCCAGGTCGCCGAGCGCGTGGCCGAGATGCTCGCCCTGGTGCAGATGGAGCGCTTCGCCGACCGTCGCCCGACGCAGCTTTCCGGCGGCCAGCAGCAACGTGTGGCCCTGGCCCGCGCCCTGGCGCCGCATCCCCGTGTCCTGCTGCTGGACGAGCCGCTCTCGGCCCTCGACCTCAAGCTGCGCCAGGCGATGCGCGAGGAGCTCAAGGCGATCCAGGCCAAGACCGGCATCACCTTCATCTTCGTTACCCACGACCAGGAAGAGGCACTGACCCTGTCCGACCGCATCGCGGTGTTCTCGGAGGGCCAGGTGCAGCAGGTGGGCACCCCGCAGGAAATCTACGAGCGCCCACGCAACCGCTTCGTCGCCGACTTCATCGGCGAAACCAATTTCCTCGATGCCCAGGTGCTCAGCCTCGATGGCGCCCGGGCGCTGTGCCAGGGGCCGGGCGGGCAGCCGTTCCAGGCCGAATCCGTCGACGGCGTGCTGCCGGGCAGCCGGGTCAGCCTGTCGATCCGCCCCGAGCGCGTGCACCTGGGCGGCGTCGACACCGCCGGCGCGCTGCCCTGCCGGGTGGAGGCGCAGGTGTACCTGGGCACCGACCTGCAGTACCGGGTGAGCCTCGACGACGGCACCCGGCTGACCGTGCGCATGCCCAACAGCCTGGAGCGCCACCAGCGCTTCGGCGTCGGCGAACGGGCCGCGCTGCAGTTCGAGAACGGCAGCGCCAGCGTCCTGCTGGACTGAGCCCGGAGGCAGACATGCATCGATCGACACGCTCCGGCGCCGCCCTGCACGCGCGCCGGCAATCCCTGCGCAACCTGCTCGGCGTCAGCCCGGCACTCCTGGCCATCGGCCTGTTCCTGATCGTCCCCATCCTGCTGGTGGTCGGTTATTCGCTGATGGAGGCCAACCCCTACGGCGGGGTCGAGCCGGTGTTCAGCACCGAGTCCTACCTGTCGCTGCTGTTCGAGCGGCAACTGGACGACAGCCTGGCCTTCGTCGACGCCTACCTGCTGATCGCCCTGCGCTCCATCGGCATCGCCGCGGCGACCACGCTGGTCACCCTGCTGATCGGCTTCCCGGTGGCGGTGTGGCTGGCCATGCAGCCGCCGCACAAGCGCGGCCTGCTGATCTTCCTCATCACCGTGCCGTTCTGGGCCAACCTGCTGATCCGCACCTACGCCTGGATCCTGCTGCTGCGCGAGACCGGTGTGGTCAACGGCACGCTCGTGGGCCTGGGGCTGATCGACCAGCCGCTGCAACTGCTCTACACCGACGGCGCGGTGCTGCTGGGGCTGGTGTACACCTACGCGCCCTTCGTGGTGCTGCCCATCTACGCGACCCTGGAGAAGATGGACATGCGCCTGCTGGAGGCGGCCCAGGACCTCTACGCCGGCCGCTGGCGCACGCTGCGCACGGTGGTGCTGCCCATCGCCCGGCCGGGCATCCTCGCCGGCGCCATCCTCACCTTCGTGCCCTGCCTCGGCGCCATGGTGGCCCCGGAGCTGCTCGGCGGCGGCACGCGGATGATGCTTGGCAACCTGATCTTCCGGCAGTTCAGCGACGCCCGTAACTGGCCCTTCGGCTCCGCCCTGGCATTGGTGCTGATGGCCGCGGTGATGCTGGTGCTGACCCTCTACGCACTGCGCGCCGAGCGCGTGCGCATCGCCCGGGGAGGTGTGTGATGAACCTGTTCAAGCGCCGCCTCGGCGTCCACCACTTCCCTGGTTTCGGCGGCTTCAGCCTGCTGTTCTATCTCTACCTCTACGCGCCGATCCTGGTGCTGGTGGTGCTGTCGTTCAACGCCAACCAGTCGGCCACGGTGTGGAGCGGCTTCAGCCTCGACTGGTACCGCGCCGCCTTCGCCAACCAGGCGCTGCGCCAGGCCGCCGGCAACAGCCTGCTGATCGCCCTGTGCGCCAGCCTGATCGCCACCGTGATCGCCACCCTGGCGGCCCTGGCCACCTCGCGCGGCGCACGCTTCAAGGGCCTGCGGCTGTCGATGGGCACCATCATGCTGCCGCTGGTGCTGCCCGAGATCGTGGTCGGCGTCGCCACCCTGGCGCTGTTCTCCACCCTTGGCCTGTCCCTGGGCTACGGCAACCTGATCATCGCCCACACGGTGTTCTGCATCCCCTTCGCCTACCTGCCGATCCGCGCCCGCCTCAACGACATGGACCTGTCCCTGGAGCAGGCCGCTGCGGACCTCTATGCCGGGCCCTGGCGCACCCTGCGCAAGGTCACCCTGCCGTTGCTGATGCCGGGAATCTTCTCCGGGCTGATGCTGGCCTTCATCGTCTCGCTGGATAACTTCGTGATCTCGATGATGGTTTCCCAGGCCGGCACCACCACGCTGCCGATCTTCATCTTCGGCCTGCTGCGCATGGGCGTGACGCCCGACGTGAACGCCGTGTCGACGCTGATCCTCGGCGTCTCCGTGCTCTTCGTGACCCTGTCCTACCTGCTTGGCAGACAAAGAACCTGACCCTGGAGAATTGACGCATGAAAAAGCTGATCGCTGTTCTGGGTACCTCGCTGGGCCTCGCCCTGGCCGCCAACGTGCAGGCCGCCGGCACGCTCAACGTCATCAGTTGGAGCGGCTACTTCTCGCCGCAGATCCTGGAGAAGTTCGAGAAGGAAAGCGGCATCAAGGTCACGGTGGACTCCTACGATTCCAACGAGACGCTGCTGGCCAAGCTCAAGCAGGGCGGTGCCGGCTACGACGTCGCCATCCCCTCCCACCAGTTCGTGCCGATCCTCATCCAGGAGCAGCTGCTGGAGCGCTTCGAGCCCGGCAGGGAGGCCTACTACCAGGGCTTCACCGCCAACCTGCAGAAGCCCGCCTGGGACCCGCAGGGTGCCTACGCCGCGCCCTTCATCTGGGGCACCACCAGCGTGGTGGTCAACCGCGAGCGCTACCAGGGCGAGGCGGACAGCTACGCGCTGCTGTTCAAGCCGCCGGCGGAGCTGCAGGGGCGCATCAACATGTTCGACTCGGTCAGCGAGGTGATCGACACCGCCAGCCTCTACCTTGGCATCCCGCTGTGCAGCGAGGACCCCAAGCAGATGCAGCAGGTGCTGGCGCTGCTCAAGGAGCAGAAGCCCCATGTGCGCACCTACAGCTCCAAGGCCGGGGCCATCCGCGAGAGCCTGGCGGCCGGCGAGCTGGACATGTCGATGTTCTGGGGCGGTTCCTCGCTGCGCGCACGGGAGATGAAGCCGAGCCTCGAATACCTGTACCCGAAGGAGGGCGTGATGGCCTGGGTGGACAACCTGGTGATCCCCAAGGGTGCGCGCAACCTCGATAACGCCAAGGCCTTCATCGCCTTCCTCAGCCAGCCGGAGAACGCCGCGCTGACGCAGAACTTCCTCAAGCACCAGAGCCCGGTGCAGGGCGTCGAGCCCTACCTCGAACCGGGCCTCAAGGACGCGCCCGAGCTGCACATCCCCGACGGCACCAAGGTGGTGTTCAGCCAGACCTGCGGCGCCGGTGCCATCCGCCTGGCCGACCGCCTGTGGACCAACCTGATGCGTTGATGAACACCGCCCCCGCAGGCGCGGGGGCGCATAACCAGAACGAGACGGAACGAGATCACTGCCCATGAGTCATGCAACCCCGATCAGCGAACTGGTGCGGCTGCCGGCCGCCGAGCTGGCCGAGCGCATCCGCACGCGCGATGTGTCCTGCCGCGAGGTGATGCTGGATTACCTGGCCCATATCGAGCGCTTCAACCCGGCGGTCAATGCGCTGGTCAGCCTGCAGCCGGCGGACGCGCTGCTGGCCCAGGCCGACGAGCGCGACGCCGAGCTGGCGCGGGGCACCCACAGGGGCTGGATGCACGGGCTGCCCCATGCGGTGAAGGACCTCTCGGCGGTCAGGGGCATCACCACCACCTACGGCTCGCCGCTGTTCCGCGACCATGTGCCGGCACGTGACGGCATCATGGCCGAGCGCCTGCGCGCCGCCGGGGCGATCTTCATCGGCAAGAGCAACACGCCGGAATTCGGCCTCGGCTCGCAGAGCTACAACCCGCTGTTCGGCGCCACCGGCTGCGCCTTCGACCCGAGCCGCACGGCCGGCGGCAGCAGCGGCGGCGCGGCGGCGGCCCTGGCGCTGCACCTGGTGCCGGTGGCCGATGGCAGCGACATGATGGGCTCGCTGCGCAACCCGGCGGCCTTCAACAACATCATCGGCTTCCGCCCGTCCCAGGGCCGGGTGCCCTTCGACGACAGCGCCGACCTGTTCTTCGACCAACTCGGCTACGAGGGGCCGATGGGCCGCAGCGCGCGCGACGTGGCCCTGCTGCTCTCGGTGCAGGCGGGCGGCGATGCCCGTGCGCCGCTGTCCATCCCCGGCGATGGCGCGGCCTTCGCCGGCTCGTTGCAGCGCGACTTCAAGGGGGCGCGCCTGGGCTGGCTGGGCGACCTCGACGGCCAGCTGCCGATGCAGCGTGGCGTGCTGGAGCTGTGCCGCACCGCTCTGAAGGATTTCGAGGCGCTGGGCTGCGTGGTGGAGGAGACGAGCCTCGGCTTCCCCCGCGAGCGGCTCTGGGACACCTGGCTGACCTTGCGCCAATGGCTGGTGGCCGGCGGCCTGGGGGCGGCCCACGACGACCCGGCGACGCGCGCGCAGCTCAAGCCGGAAGCCTGCTGGGAAGTGGAGAACGGCCTGCGCCTGACCGGCCAGCAGGTCTACCGCGCCTCGGCGGCCCGCAGCGACTGGTACCGCGCCATCAGCCGGCTGTTCGAGCGCTTCGACTACCTGCTGCTGCCCAGCGCCCAGGTGTTCCCCTTCGACAAGACGCAGCACTGGCCGCAGGCGATCGAAGGCGTGACGATGGACACCTACCACCGCTGGATGGAGGTGGTGATCCCCGGAACCCTGTCAGGCTGCCCGGTGGCCAATGTGCAGGCGGGGTTCAACGGCGACGGCCTGCCCATGGGGCTGCAGATCATCGGCCCGCACCAGAAGGACATGGCGGTGCTGCAACTGGCCCACGCCTATGAGCAGGCCAGCGACTGGTTCCGTCGTCGTCCGGCGCCGCTGCTGGCGGCCGGGTAAGGCACCCGGAAAGAAAAGGGCCCGCCCCCGTTTCGTGGCGGGGGCGGGCCCAGTACTGCTCGTCGAATTAGCGGACTTTCACGACGACCTTGCCGACGGCCTTGCGCTGGCCGAGGGCGTTGATGGCGTCGGCGGATTTCTCCAGGGGGAACACCTGGGAGACCAGCGGCTTGAGCTTGCCTTCGGCGTGCCAGGCGAACAGCTGCTGGAAGTTGGCCAGGTTGTCCTGGGGCTGGCGCTGGGCGAAGGAGCCCCAGAACACGCCGACCACTGCAGCACCCTTGAGCAGGGTGAGGTTCACCGGCAGCTCGGGGATGCGCCCGCTGGCGAAGCCGACCACCAGCAGGCGGCCGTTCCAGGCGATGGAGCGGATGGCTTCGTCGAACAGGTCGCCACCCACCGGGTCGTAGATCACGTCCGCGCCCTGGCCACCGGTGAGTTCCTTGACCTTCTCCTTGAGGCTCGACTCGCTGTAGTTGATCAGCTCGTCGGCGCCCGCGGCCTTGGCCACTGCCAGCTTCTCGGCGCTGCTGGCCGCGGCGATGACCTTGGCACCCATGGCCTTGCCGATCTCCACCGCCGCCAGGCCGACGCCACCGGAGGCGCCCAGCACCAGCAGGGTCTCGCCCGGCTGCAGGTTGGCGCGCTGCTTGAGGGCGTGCATGGAGGTGCCGTAGGTCATGCCGAAGGCGGCGGCGGAATTGAAGTCGATGCCCTTGGGGATCGGCATCACGTTGTAGCCGGGCACGGCCACCTGCTCGGCGAAGCTGCCCCAGCCGGTCAGCGCCATGACCCGGTCACCGGGCTTGAGGTGGGTGATCTTCTCGCCGACGGCGGCGACGGTGCCGGCCGCTTCGCCACCCGGGGAGAAGGGGAACGGCGGCTTGAACTGGTACTTGCCCTCGATGATCAGCGTATCGGGGAAGTTGACCCCGGCGGCATGCACGTCGATCAGCACTTCGTTCTTCTTCGGCTCGGGGCTGGCAACCTCTTCGAGCACCAGGGTTTCGGCTGGGCCGAAGGCTTTGCACAGGACGGCTTTCATGGACGCTTCCTCAACGTGGATGCCGGCGCGAAGGGCGCGGCAGGTTGGCCTGATGGCTTGGCAGTGTAGGTAGCCCGCCCGGTGGGTCAACGAGCATGGCCTGGCCTGATAGCCGTGCATAAGCGTCGGGCTTGGGCCGGCGAGCAGGTCTGGCTATGCTAGTTGCACGCTTATTCAGGAATCACACCCGTGAAAACCACCCTCGCACTGTTGCTGGCCCTGCTCATCCCCTTCGCCGCCCTGGCCAACGAGGAGAAGGAAGAACCCAAGGAGGGCGAAGCCCCGAAGATCGCCTACGTCGGCCTGACGCCAGCGCTGGTGGGCAACTACGGGGCGGGCCCCAAGCTGAAGTACTACAAGGCCGATATCTCCCTGCAGGTGGCGGGCGCGGACGCGGCCAAGTCTGTGGAGTACCACGAGCCGCTGATCCGCAATCAGCTGGTGATGCTGTTCTCCCAGCAGACCGACGACAGCCTGGCCACGCCGGACAGCAAGGAGAAGCTGCGCCAGGAAGCGCTCAAGCAGGTGCAGCAGGTGCTGCAGCAGGAAGAAGGCAAGCCTCTGGTGGACGACCTGCTGTTCAACAACCTGATCATCCAGCCCTGAGCTGACTGGGCCTGGGCTCGCGCTCAGCGCAGCGCGAGCACCGCCTGCCATTCCTCGTCGCGCACCGGCATCACCGAGAGGCGCGACCCCTTCTGCACCAGCGGCATCGCTTCCAGTGCCGCTTGCGCCTTCAGCGTCGCCAGCGGGATGACCGTAGGGAATGCCTCGACGAATTCGACGTCCAGGGCGCTCCAGGGGTTCTTCTCGTGGCTGGCCTTGGCATCGAAGTAGTGGCTTTGCGGGTCCAGGGCCGTTGGGTCCGGATAAGTGGCGCCGACGATGCGGGCGATCCCGGCGATGCCCGGTTCCGGGCAGCTGGAGTGGTAGAAGAAGAACAATTCGCCCTCCTGCATGG
Source organism: Pseudomonas solani (assembly GCF_026072635.1). Lineage (NCBI taxonomy): Bacteria > Pseudomonadati > Pseudomonadota > Gammaproteobacteria > Pseudomonadales > Pseudomonadaceae > Pseudomonas > Pseudomonas solani. The sequence continues at coordinate 2,514,821 of NZ_AP023081.1, forward strand.
CACGCATGAAGTTGCGCGCCTGGTAATTGCGCACCCCGTCCCAGCGTGCACGGCCCAGCCGCTGCAGGTCATGGATCGACAGTTCGTCGGGTTCCGATTTCATCAACCAATAAGGCATGAACTTTGCTCCTGCCGTCCGGTCCTTGTCGCGGACGAAAAATCACCAACGGGCCGACGGTCGGCTGGCGTCATAAATTGCGTGTTCCCCATCGTTGCCGGAGAATGCCGCACTTTAAGCCGGATGCCGCCAGGCAGCCCATAATTAAAAGCACCCGCCGCAAGTCATCGCGGCACGTTTGCCTTGAAGGGGGAGGCAATCCGATGAAACGCAAACCCGATCTTCTCTGGGTACTGGTCATACTCTTCGGCCTGGGCGTGGTTACCACGGGTTACACCCAGAGCCTGTGGGAACAGCGCCAAGGCGCGCCGGTCAGCATCCAGCAGCCCTGATTTCCGAGGGCGCCGCAAGGAACGCGGCGCCGCTTCAGTTTCCGCGATACCAGTCCCCGTCCGTCACCGTCGCCTGCAGGCGCACATCCCAGCTGGCCAACGGCAAGCGATCCACCTTCTGGCATTCATGGGCCAGCCCCAGCAGCGTCGGCTTCTGCCAATTTTTGCGCCGCGCGCGGTACGCCAGGCTGCGGTCATAGAAACCGCCCCCCATTCCCAGGCGCCCGCCTTCCTCGTCGAAACCCACCAGCGGCAACAGCACCAGGTCGAGCGTCCAGACCGGCCGTTGCTGCGACTGATTGGCGCGGGGCTCGAGAATACGGAAGCGGTTGCGCACCAGGCGCTCGCCCGGGCGCAGACGCTGGAACACCATGCGCGTCGGCGGCCAGGCCTTGAGCACCGGCAGGTAGGTGGCCTTGCCGCGCTTCTGGGCCTCGCGCAGCAGCGGGCGCGGGTCGATCTCGCCGTCGGCCGGCAGGTACAGCGCCACATGGCGCGCACGGCGGAACAACGGATGCTGGGCAAGCTGGCGGTAAAGGTCGCGGGCGGCGCGTTGCTGTTCGAGAGGAGAGAGAGTGCGGCGTGTCTGCCTGAGTAGGCGCCGCAGGGCCGGGCGGGAGAGAGTGCCGGCGCTGATCATGAAGGGTACGACTCCCCGGTTATGCCGCTGTCGGTTTAGCCCTTGAACCCGAAAGTTCAAGGTGGAGGTTGCAGGAGGCGTTAAGGCTTTCCGTCAGGCGGACATGCACACCGGCCCCACTTACAACCCCCGTGGTTGTGCGTATCGGCTCAGGGACATCACCGACTGGCAAACACACCAGGGAGCTGCCGGCGAGTATACCCCAACAGAAGGCTCTGGCGTCAGGCTTCGTGTCCATCCGGATCAGCGGCGAGCGCATGATCGACACGTTCCAGCAGGTCGCGCACGCGCTCGCGGGTCGAGGTGGCTTCCTGGTCGAGGCGCTCCTGCTTGTGCAGCAGTTCGTGGGTGATGTTGAGAGCCGCCATCACGGCGACGCGGTCGGCGCCGATGACCTTGCCGCTGGTGCGGATCTCGCGCATCTTGCCGTCCAGGTAGCGGGCTGCGCTCTCCAGGTTGGCGCGCTCGTCCGAAGGACAGGCGATGCAATATTCCTTGTCCATGATGTGGACAGTGACGGTATTCGGCTGGGTCATGAATCCTGCTCCAGGGCTTTCAGGCGCGAAATCATCGCTTCGACCTTCTGCCGGGCCATTTCGTTCTTTTCGATCAGATGGGCGCGTTCTTCTTTCCAGGCTTTTTCAGCCGCCTGCAGTTGCCGGTTTTGCGACTTGAGCTGCTCAACGCGCTGGATCAGGAGCTCCAGCTTGGCGGTGAGGGCTTGCAGTTCCGCGTCTTCCATGGGCTCTCTACTTGGGCGATGAAGGGTCGGACTATATAGGAACGGCCCGATCCAGGGTCAAACCCGTCGGCGGCGGTCGATGGTCTTGGCGCGCGTGCCGATGCTAGGATACGAGGCCGTCATTCTAGTGATTGCGCCGTCTGGCGCCTAGCCACCCATGCCCAGTTCCAATTCCCCGTATTCCGCCTTCGCCACCCTGCTCGCCACCAGCGGTCAGCCCGTCTCTCCCGCCGAGCTTCATGGCCTCCTGCTGGGGCGTAGCTGCGCCGGCGCGGGCTTCGAAGCCGAGCCCTGGCTGGAGGATGCCGCCGAGCTGCTCGGCAGCGCCCCGCAGGACAACCTGCGCCAGGCCCTGATCGGCCTGCAGGAGATGGTCAAGGACGAACTCACCGGCAGCGAGATGGCTGTCGTGCTGCTGCTGCCCGACGACGAAACGCCGCTGGCCGATCGCGCCGCCGCCCTTGGCCAGTGGTGCCAGGGCTTCCTCGGCGGCTTCGGCCTGACCGCTCGCGAAGGCGCACTGTCCGGCGAGGCGGTCGAAGTGCTTCAGGACCTCGCCTCCATCGCCCAGGTGCAAAGCGCCCTGGAAGATTCCGAGGACGGCGAGACCGACTACATGGAAGTGATGGAGTACCTGCGCGTGGCGCCCCTGCTGTTGTTCAGCGAGTGTGCCCGCAAGCCCGCGCCGGTGGCTCCAGCGCCGAAAACCTCTCTGCATTGAACCCGCGTCACGGGCGCATGGGCGCCCCTTGGTAAGGAGCGCGCATGACCCGTATCCCGAAGTCCGAATTCGCCCGTCGCCGCAAGGCGCTGATGGCGCAGATGGTGCCCAACAGCATCGCCATCCTGCCCGCGGCGCCGGTTCACATCCGCAACCGTGACGTCGAGCACGTGTACCGCCAGGACAGCGACTTCCAGTACCTCAGCGGCTTCCCCGAGCCCGAGGCGGTGCTGGTGCTGATCCCCGGTCGCGAGCACGGCGAGTACGTGCTCTTCTGCCGCGAGCGTGACCCGGAGCGCGAGCTGTGGGACGGCCTGCGTGCCGGCCAGGACGGCGCCATCGGCGAGTACGGTGCCGACGACGCCTTCCCCATCGGCGATATCGACGACATCCTCCCCGGCCTCATCGAAGGCCGCGAGCGCGTCTACTACTCCATCGGCACCAACCCCGAGTTCGACCAGCACCTGATGGAGTGGGTCAACGTGATCCGCTCCAAGGCGCGCCAGGGTGCGCAGCCGCCGAACGAATTCGTCGCCCTCGACCACCTGCTCCACGACATGCGCCTGTACAAGTCGGCCGCCGAGGTCAAGGTCATGCGCGAGGCCGGCGAGGTCTCCGCCCGTGCCCATGTGCGTGCCATGCAGGCCGCCCGTGCCGGCCTCTACGAATACAGCCTGGAAGCCGAGCTGGAATATGAGTTCCGCAAGGGCGGCGCGAAGATGCCGGCCTACGGCTCCATCGTCGCGGCGGGCCGCAATGCCTGCATCCTCCACTACCGCGAGAACGACGCGCAGCTGAAGGACGGCGACCTGGTGCTGATCGACGCCGCCTGCGAGCTGGACTGCTACGCCAGCGACATCACCCGCACCTTCCCCGTCAGCGGCCGCTTCAGCCCCGAGCAGAAGGCCATCTACGAGCTGGTGCTGGCCTCCCAGGAAGCCGCCTTCCTCGAGATCGCCCCCGGCAAGCACTGGAACGAAGCCCATGAAGCCACCGTGCGGGTGATCACCGCCGGGCTGGTGGAACTCGGCCTGCTCCAGGGCGATGTCGCCGAGCTGATCGCCAGCGAAGCCTACAAACCCTTCTACATGCACCGTGCCGGCCACTGGCTGGGCATGGACGTGCACGACGTCGGCGAATACAAGGTCGGCGGCGAGTGGCGCGTGCTCGAGCCCGGCATGGCCATGACCGTCGAGCCCGGCATCTACATCGCCGTGGACAACCAGAACGTGGCGAAGAAGTGGCGCGGCATCGGCGTGCGCATCGAGGACGACGTGGTGGTGACCAAGAAGGGCTGCGAGATCCTCACCGATGGCGTACCCAAGACGGTCGCCGAAATCGAGGCCCTGATGGCCGCCGCACGTACCGAGGCCGCATGATGCAACGCACCCAACTGGCAATCATCGGCGGCGGCCTCGTAGGCGCCAGCCTGGCCCTGGCCCTGCAGGAAGGCGCCAAGGCGCGGGGCTGGAAGATCACCCTGATCGAACCCTTCGCCCCGGGCGACAGCTACCAGCCGAGCTATGACGCCCGCTCCTCCGCGCTGTCCTTCGGCACCCGGCAGATCTACGAGCGCCTCGGCCTCTGGCAGGCCATCGCCCGCCGCGCCGAGCCGATCCTGCAGATCCACGTGTCCGACCGTGGCCGCTTCGGCGCCGCGCGCCTGGCCGCCATCGAGGAGGGCGTCCCGGCGCTCGGCTACGTGGTGGAGAACGCCTGGCTCGGCCAGTGCCTGTGGCAGGCGCTGGATGCCGATGTGGTCACCTGGCAATGCCCCGCCGAGGTGGTGCGCATGGAGCCCCTGGCGGACGGCTATCGCCTCAGCCTCAACGATGACACCCAGCTCGATTGCGACCTGGCGGTGCTGGCCGATGGCGGCCGCTCCGGCCTGCGCGAGCAGCTGGGCATCGGCGTCAAGCGCAACCCCTATGGGCAGACCGCGCTGATCGCCAACGTCAGCCCCATGGAAGCCCATCGCGGCCAGGCCTTCGAACGCTTCACCGACGAAGGCCCGATGGCCATGCTGCCGGTGGCGGACAACCGCTGCGCGCTGGTCTGGACCCGCCCGGGCAAGGACGCCGAGCGCCTGTCGCGCCTCGACGACCGTGCCTTCCTCGCCGAGCTGCAGGAAGCCTTCGGCTACCGCCTGGGCGCCTTCAACCAGGTGGGGGCGCGGCACCTCTACCCGCTGACCCTGGTGGAAGCCGAGGAGCAGGTGCGCGCCAACCTGGTGGTGCTGGGCAACGCCGCCCACAGCCTGCACCCCATCGCCGGGCAGGGCTACAACCTGTCCCTGCGTGACACCGTGGCCCTGGCCGAAACGCTGCTGGCCAGCGAAGCGCCCCTGGGCGACTTCGCCACCCTGCAGCGCTACCTCGACAGCCAGCGCCTGGACCAGGACCTCACCGTCGGCTTCTCCGACCAGGTGACCCGCCTGTTTTCCAACAAGGAGCCGTTGCTGGCCAGCGGGCGCAACCTGGGGCTGCTCGGGCTCGACCTGCTGCCGCCCGCCAAGCGCTGGTTCGCTCGCCAGGCCATGGGCCTGGGCACCCGCCCCATCTGAGCCGCGTCATGCACGACCGTTCAATGGCGCGCAAGGCGCGCTTCCTGCGCTGGGCGCTGAACATCTACCCGCCCTACCTCGGGGCGGGTGTTCGCGTGCGGCAGATCAGCGCAGACTTCCGTCTGGTACGAGTCAAACTGGCGCTGGGCTGGTACAACCGCAACTACGTCGGCACCCAGTTCGGCGGCTCGCTCTACAGCATGACCGACCCCTTCTTCATGTTGATGCTGATGAACCTGCTCGGGCGCGATTACATCGTCTGGGACAAGGCCGCCAGCATCGACTTCGTCTCCCCCGGCAAAGGCCCGGTCTACGCCGAGTTCCGGGTCGACGACGGGTTGCTGGAGCGCATCCGCCAGCACACCGCTGACGGTGACAAATACCTGCCCGAGCTGCACGTCGACGTGCACGACGGCGAAGGCACCCTGGTCGCCAGGGTGCACAAGACACTCTATGTGCGGCTCAAGCCGCGCGCGCGGCAAGCCGCCTAAGGAATGCACATGCAAGCGGATCTGATCATCGTCGGTGCCGGCATGGTGGGCAGTGCCCTCGGCCTGGCGCTCAAGGACAGCGGCCTGGAGATCATCCTGATCGACGGCAGCCCCCTGAGCATCAAGCCCTTCGACGCCGAGGCCGCCTTCGAGCCCCGGGTCAGCGCCCTGTCCGTTGCCAGCCAGCGCATCCTCCAGCGCCTCGGCGCCTGGGACGGCGTCGCCGCGCGCCGCGCCAGCCCCTATGGCGAGATGCAGGTCTGGGACGGTTCCGGCACCGGCAACATCCACTTCTCCGCCGCCAGCGTGCATGCCGAGGTGCTCGGCCACATCGTCGAGAACCGGGTGATCCAGGAGGCCCTGCTGGAGCCCCTGCACGACAGCGGCGTCGGCCTGCTGCCCAATGCCCGCCTGGAAAACCTGCGCCGCTCCGGCGATGACTGGCTGCTGACCCTGGTGGACGGCCGCGAACTGCGCGCCCCGCTGGTGATCGCCGCCGACGGCGCCAACTCCGCCGTGCGCCGCCTGGCCGGCTGCGCCACCCGCGAGTGGGATTACCTGCACCACGCCATCGTCACCAGCGTGCGTTGCGAGCAACCGCACCGCCGCACCGCCTGGCAACGCTTCACCGACGACGGCCCGCTGGCCTTCCTGCCCCTGGACCGCCAGGGCGACGAGCACTGGTGCTCCATCGTCTGGTCCACCACGCCCGAGCAGGCCACGCGCCTCATGGCGCTGGACGACGAGGCCTTCCGCGTCGAACTGGGCAAGGCCTTCGAGCATCGCCTGGGGAACATCGAGGCCGCCGACCCGCGCCTGTGCATCCCGCTGCGCCAGCGCCACGCCAAGCGCTACGTGGAACCGGGCCTGGCACTGGTCGGCGACGCCGCCCACACCATCCACCCGCTGGCCGGGCAGGGCGTCAACCTCGGCTTCCTCGACGCTGCGGTGCTGGCCGAGGTGCTACTGCACGCCCATGGCCGTGGCGAGCGCCTGGCCGATGAACGTGTGCTCAGCCGCTTCGAGCGCCGACGCATGCCGCACAACCTGGGGATGATGGCGGCGATGGAAGGCTTCCAGCGCCTGTTCCAGGCCGACCCGCTGCCCCTGCGCTGGCTGCGCAACGCCGGGCTGGGCCTGGTGGACGGCCTGCCCGAGGCCAAGGCGCTGTTCGTGCGCCAGGCCCTGGGCCTGTCCGGCGACCTGCCGGAACTCGCCCGCGTCTGATCCCGGGCCGCGCTCGCGGCCCGTGCGAAACACCTCGTCATACAAAGCGGAGCCGGATGCCAACTGAGGTTTATTATCATCTGGCTCCTTTTTGGCTACCGCGAGGCATTCGCAAATGAAGGCGCGCAACTCCCTGCTCACGCTCCTGGCCGTCGGCCTGGGTGCCACCTCCGTCCAGGCGGCCGATGAAGTGGTGGTCTATTCGTCACGCATCGACGAGCTGATCAAGCCGGTGTTCGACGCCTACACCGCGAAGACCGGCGTCCCCATCACGTTCATCACCGACAAGGAAGCCCCGCTGATGCAACGCATCAAGGCCGAGGGCGAGAACGGCGTGGCCGACCTGTTGCTCACCGTGGACGGCGGCAACCTCTGGCAGGCCGAACAGATGGGCATCCTGCAGCCCTTCAGCTCCCCCGCCATCAAGGCCAACATCCCCGCGCAATACCGCTCCGGCAGCGACAGCTGGACCGGCCTCTCGCTGCGCGCGCGCACCATCGTCTACTCCACCGACCGGGTGAAACCGGAAGAGCTCTCCACCTACGAGGCCCTGGCCGACGCCAACTGGGAAGGCCGCCTGTGCCTGCGCTCCTCGAAGAAGGTCTACAACCAGTCGCTGATCGCCACCCTGATCGAGGCCCGCGGCGCCGCCGAGGCGGAGAAGGTGCTCAAGGGCTGGGTCAACAACCTGGCCACCGACCCCTTCGCCGACGACAACGCGGTGATCCAGGCGGTGGACGCCGGCCAGTGCGACGTCGGCATCGTCAACACCTACTACTACGGGCGCCTGCACCAGCAGAACCCGCAGCTGCGCGCCAAGCTGTTCTGGCCCAACCAGGCCGACCGTGGCGTGCACGTCAACCTCTCCGGCATCGGCCTGACCCGCCATGCGCCCCATCCCGAAGCGGCCAAGGCGCTGGTGGAGTGGATGACCACCCCCGAGGCGCAGAGCCTGTTCGCCGGGGTCAACCAGGAATTCCCCGCCAACCCGGCGGTGAAGCCTTCGGCCGAAGTGGCCGCCTGGGGGGCCTTCAAGGCTGATGACGTACCGGTGGAAGTCACCGGCAAGCGCCAGGCCGAAGCCATCCGCATGATGGACCGGGTCGGCTGGCACTGACCCCTCCACGGGGCGCTCACCCGGGCGCCCCGTGTCATCCCCCTTCCCGCTCTGCCCGAGAGTTCCGCTTGAAGCGTCCCGCCCAGTGCCGCTGGTACCCCGTCACCGTCGCCATCGCCGCCCTGGTGCTGCTGCCGCTCTGCGTACTGGTGCTGTCCTGGCACGAGGTGGACCGGGAGATCTGGGCGCACCTGTGGGACACCCAGCTGCCGCGCCTCCTGGGCAACAGCCTGGTGCTGGTGTTCGGTGTCGGCCTTGGGGTGACGCTGCTGGGCGTCAGCCTGGCCTGGCTCACCAGCCTCTGCGAGTTTCCCGGGCGGCGCTGGCTGGACTGGGCGCTGATGCTGCCCTTCGCCATCCCCGCCTACGTGCTGGCCTTCGTCTTCATCGGCCTGTTCGATTTCGCCGGGCCGGTGCAGAGCCAGCTGCGCGAGTGGTTCGGCAGCGGCGTGCGCCTGCCCCGGGTGCGCTCCACCGGCGGCGTGATCACCGTGCTGGTGCTGGTGTTCTATCCCTACGTCTACCTGCTGGCGCGCAGCGCCTTCCTGGCCCAGGGGCGCGGGTTGATGGAAGCTGCACGCACCCTCGGGCTCAGCCCCTGGCAGGCGTTCTGGCGCGTGGCCCTGCCCATGGCGCGGCCAGCCATCGGCGCCGGGCTGGCCCTGGCAATCATGGAGACCCTGGCCGATTTCGGTGCCGTCTCGGTGTTCAACTTCGACACCTTCACCACCGCCATCTACAAGACCTGGTACGGCCTCTTCAGCCTTGGCACCGCAGCCCAGCTGGCCAGCCTGCTGCTGCTCGGCGTGTGCCTGGTGCTCTACGGCGAACGCCGCGCTCGGGGCGTGACCCGGCCGGCCAGCGAACGGCCCCGTGGCGCCGCCCTGTATCACCTGCGCGGCGTCCGCGCCTGGGCGGCTAGCGCCTGGTGCGGCCTGGTGTTCGCCTGCGCCTTCGTCATCCCCCTGCTGCAGTTGCTTGCCTGGTGCTGGAAGCGCGGCCGTTTCGACCTCGACGAGCGCTACCTGGGGCTGGTCCTGCACAGCCTCTACCTGGGCGCCATGGCCGCGCTGATCACGGTCTCGGTGGCGTTGCTGCTGGTATTCGCCCGGCGCCTGGAGCCGACCCGGCCGATCCGCGCCGCCGTGGGCCTGGCCAACCTGGGCTACGCGCTGCCCGGCTCGGTGCTGGCGGTGGCCATCATGCTCGCCTTCAGCTGGCTCGACCGCGAGCTGGTGGTGCCGCTTTCCGGCTGGCTCGGTGGCGCCGGCAAGCCGCTGCTGCTGGGCAGCCTGACGGCGCTGCTGCTGGCCTACCTGGTGCGCTTCATGGCGGTGGCCCACGGGCCGCTGGAAGGCGCCCTGGCGCGCATCCGCCCGTCGCTGCCGGAGGCCTCGCGCAGCCTCGGCGTGGGTGGGCCGCGCCTGTTCCTGCGGGTCTACCTGCCGCTGCTGGTGCCCGGCGCCCTGAGTGCGGCGCTGCTGGTGTTCGTCGACGTGCTCAAGGAAATGCCCGCCACCCTGCTGATGCGTCCCTTCGGCTGGGACACGTTGGCGGTGCGCATCTTCGAGATGACCAGCGAAGGCGAATGGGCCCGCGCCTCGCTGCCGGCCCTGAGCCTGGTGCTGGTCGGGCTGCTGCCGGTCATCGGCCTGATCCGCCGTTCCGCCCGGGGCTTCGGGCGCTGAAACATGACGTGACCGCTGGGTCAGCCGTCGGGTGTCCAGTCTTCCGCCTTGCGGCTACAATGCGCGCCATTCGTTGCGGCGCGTCTGCTTGAAAGGGCGTCACGACCTGCCGTCGAGGCCACGGAAAGCCAGGCCCGACAAGGGTTCCAGCGCCCGTCCGCATCTTCGCCAAGCCCGGAAGGAGAAACCCATGGGACAGCGTACCCCCCTCTACGATCTGCACCTGGCGTTGGGGGCCAAGATGGTCGATTTCGGCGGCTGGGACATGCCGCTGCACTACGGCTCGCAAGTCGATGAGCACCATCAGGTGCGGACCGATTGCGGCGTCTTCGATGTGTCCCACATGACGGTGGTGGACGTAGCCGGCAGCCAGGCCCAGGCCTATCTCCAGCGCCTGCTGAGCAACGACGTCGAGCGCCTCAAGACCCCCGGCAAAGCCCTCTACAGCGCGATGCTCAACGAGCGTGGCGGCGTGGTCGACGACCTCATCGTCTACCTCACCACCAGCGGCTACCGCCTGGTGGTCAACGCTGCCACCCGCGACAAGGACCTGGCCTGGATGCACAAGCAGGCCGACGGCTTCGACGTGCGCCTCGACGAGCGCAGTGAACTGGCCATGCTTGCCATCCAGGGCCCCGCCGCGCGCCACCGCACCGCCGAGCTGGTGAGCAGCGCCCGCGCCTCCCTGATCCACGAACTCAAGCCCTTCCAGGGCCTGCCCGAGGGCGACTGGTTCATCGCCCGCACCGGTTACACCGGCGAGGATGGCCTGGAAATCATGCTGCCCCGTGACCAGGCGGCCGGCTTCCTCAACGAGCTGGTGGGCGCCGGTATCGCGCCCATCGGCCTCGGCGCCCGCGACACCCTGCGCCTGGAAGCGGGCCTGAACCTCTATGGCCAGGACATGGACGAAGACAATTCGCCCCTGGCCTCGAACCTGGCCTGGACCATCGCCTGGGATCCCGCCGGCCGCGACTTCATCGGCCGTGACGTGCTGGAGGCCCAGCGCGCCGGTGGTGCCCAGCCCAAGCTGGTCGGCCTGGTGCTGGAGGAGCGCGGCGTGCTGCGTGCCCACCAGGTGGTGCGGGTGGAAGGCGTGGGCGACGGTGAAATCACCAGTGGCAGCTTCTCGCCCACCCTGGGCAAGTCCATCGCCCTGGCCCGCCTGCCGGCGGGGACCTGCGAGCGCGCCGAAGTGGAAATTCGCGGTAAGTGGTACCCGGTTCGCGTCGTCCAGCCGAACTTTGTACGCAATGGCAAAGCCTTGATCTAAATTTTCCTGGCGGGCCGACCGCCGCCGTCCTTGAGGAGCCTGAACAATGAGCAATATCCCCGCCGATCTGCGTTACGCCCCCAGCCACGAGTGGGCCCGCCTGGAAGCCGATGGCAGCGTTACCGTGGGCATTTCCGACCATGCCCAGGAAGCCCTGGGCGACGTGGTCTTCGTCGAGCTGCCGGATGTCGGCAAGACCCTGGCTGCGGGCCAGGAAGCCGGTGTCGTCGAGTCGGTGAAAGCCGCTTCCGACATCTACTCGCCGGTTTCCGGTGAGGTGATCGCCGTCAACCAGCTGCTGACCGACTCCCCTGAAGAGGTCAACAACGATCCCTACGGCGCCTGGTTCTTCAAGCTCAAGCCGGCCAACACCGCCGAGCTGGACAAGCTGCTGGACGCCGCCGCCTACAAGGCATCCGCCGACTCCGACGCCTGACGCTACAGCGGCTCGCCGCCCCGCCCGGGGTGGCGGCCGATGCCCCTCCGGCCGGTCCTCCGACCAGCCGGCCGGCCATCCTGGAAATGCTTGCCTAAGCTTATTGGGCCATTTCCAGAGGCCGATCCCATGTCGCACATCCCCCGTTGTCCCAGCTGCAACAGCCTGACGCCTTCCTCCGCCGCCACCTGGGCCCGGACCAGGCCGAACAGCAGGCCATGCTCGACGCCCTCGGCCTCGCCGACCGCGATGAGCTCATCGTGCAGACGGTGCCACCGGCGATCCGCCTCAACCGCCCCCTGGAACTGCCCGCCGCCCTGGACGAAGAGGCTGCCTTGGCGAAACTGCGCGCCCATGCCCAGCGCAACGAGGTGTGGACCAGCCTGATCGGCATGGGTTACCACGGCACCCTGACTCCGGCGGTGATCCTCCGCAACGTGCTGGAGAACCCCGGCTGGTACACCGCCTACACGCCCTACCAGCCGGAGATCGCCCAGGGCCGCCTGGAAGCGTTGCTGAATTTCCAGCAGATGACCATCGACCTCACCGGCCTGGAGTTGGCCAGTGCCTCCCTGCTGGATGAAGCCACCGCCGCCGCCGAGGCCATGGCCCTGGCCAAGCGCGTGGCCAAGGCCAGGAGCAACCTGTTCTTCGCCGACCAGAATTGCCACCCGCAGACCCTCTCCGTGGTGCGCACCCGCGCCGAGGCCTTCGGTTTCGAGCTGGTGGTGGACGCGGTGGAGAACCTGCCCTCGCACCAGGTGTTCGGTGCCTTGCTGCAATACCCGGACACCCACGGCGAGATCCGCGACCTGCGCCCGCTGATCGAGCACCTGCACAGCCAGCAGGCGCTGGCCTGCGTCGCCGCCGACCTGCTCGGCCTGCTGCTGCTGACGCCCCCCGGCGAGCTGGGTGCCGACGTGGTGTTCGGCTCGGCCCAGCGCTTCGGCGTGCCCATGGGCTACGGCGGCCCCCACGCGGCCTTCTTCGCCACCCGCGACGAATTCAAGCGCGCCATGCCCGGGCGCATCATCGGCGTCTCCAAGGACGCCCGTGGCAACCTCGCCCTGCGCATGGCGCTGCAGACCCGCGAGCAGCACATCCGCCGCGAGAAGGCCAACTCCAACATCTGCACGGCCCAGGTGCTGCTGGCCAACATCGCCGGTTTCTACGCCGTCTACCACGGCCCGGAAGGGCTCAAGCGCATCGCCCAGCGCGTGCACCGGCTCACCGCCATCCTCGCCGAGGGGCTGGCACGCAAGGGCATGCAGCGGCTCAACCAGCACTACTTCGACACCCTCACCCTGGAGGTGGGCGGCAGCCAGACGGCGATCATCGAATCGGCTAAGGCGGCGCGCATCAACCTGCGCATCCTCGGTCGTGGCCGGCTCGGGCTGAGCCTCGACGAGACCAGCAGCGCCGCCACCGTCGAGCAGTTGTGGAGCCTCTTCCTCGGTGCCGACCACGGCCTGTCGGTGGACGAACTGGACGCCGGGGTGCTGGTGCCTGGAATTCCCGTCGAGCTGGCGCGCAGCTCGGCCGTGCTGCAGCACCCGGTGTTCAACACCCACCACAGCGAGACCGAGATGCTGCGCTACCTCAAGCAGCTGGAGAACAAGGACCTGGCGCTCAACCAGTCGATGATCCCCCTCGGCTCCTGCACCATGAAGCTCAACGCCACCAGCGAGATGATCCCCATCACCTGGCCGGAGTTCGCCGCCATCCACCCCTTCGCGCCGCTGGAGCAGACCCAGGGCTACCAGGCGATGATCGCCGAGCTGGAGGAATGGCTACGGGCGATCACCGGCTTCGACGCCATCTGCATGCAGCCCAACTCCGGCGCCCAGGGCGAATACGCGGGGCTGCTGGCGATCCGCAAGTACCATGAGAGCCGGGGCGAGGCGCACCGCAACATCTGCCTGATCCCCGCCTCGGCCCACGGCACCAACCCGGCCTCGGCACAGATGGCGAGCATGCGCGTGGTGATAGTCGAGTGCGACAAGGCCGGCAACGTCGACCTCGACGACCTCAAGGCCCGGGCGGCGGAGGCGGGGACGCAGCTGTCCTGCCTGATGGCCACCTACCCCTCGACCCACGGCGTGTACGAGGAGGGCATCCGCGAGATCTGCGAGGTGATCCATGCCCAGGGCGGGCAGGTCTACATGGACGGCGCCAACCTCAACGCCCAGGTCGGCCTGGCGCGCCCGGCGGACATCGGCGCCGACGTCTCGCACATGAACCTGCACAAGACCTTCTGCATCCCCCACGGTGGTGGTGGCCCGGGCATGGGGCCGATCGGTGTGCGCGCGCACCTGGCGCCCTTCGTCGCCAACCACCCGGTGATCGAGCTCAAGGGGCCGAACCCGGAGAACGGCGCGGTCAGCGCTGCGCCCTGGGGCAGCGCCAGCATCCTGCCCATCAGCTGGATGTACATCGCCATGATGGGCCCGCAACTGGCGGACGCCACCGAGCTGGCCATCCTCAACGCCAACTACCTGGCCAAGCGCCTCGGCAGCGCCTACCCGGTGCTCTACACCGGGCGCAACGAGCGGGTCGCCCACGAATGCATCCTCGACCTGCGCCCGCTCAAGGCGGAAACCGGCATCAGCGAGGAGGACGTGGCCAAGCGCCTGATGGACTACTGCTTCCATGCACCGACCATGTCCTTCCCGGTGCCGGGCACCCTGATGGTCGAGCCCACCGAGAGCGAGTCCAAGCACGAGCTGGACCGCTTCATCGAAGCCATGCTCGGCATCCGCGCGGAAATCGCCAAGGTGCAGGCCGGCGAGTGGCCGGCCGAGGACAACCCGCTCAAGCGCGCGCCGCACACCCTGGCCGACGTGGTGGGCCTCTGGGAGCGGCCCTACAGCATCGAGCAGGCAGTGACGCCCACCGCCCACACCCGGGCGCACAAGTACTGGCCCACGGTGAACCGCGTCGACAACGTCTACGGCGACCGCAACCTGTTCTGCGCCTGTGTGCCCCTGGAGGACTACCGCGAGTAGAGCATCTCTTTTAGAGGTGCCCAGCAGTCGCTCCCGCGCGCTGGGTTATTCGGCCTTGAGCTGCAGGCGTCCGAGCAGGCCGATCAGCAGTACGTTGAAGACGATCAGCAGCAGGCTGCTGGCCAGGCCGACGACGCTGATCAGCTTGGACGGGAGGAAATCGAAGACGCTGAAGTCGATCAGGGAAAGCACGCGCTCGCTGAACCAGAACAGGTCGATGACGATCATCAGGATCAGCACGATCTTCAGCGTGGGGATGGGGTTACCCATGGGGGACGTCCTTGTAGGTGAGAAGAAGGGGGCCGGTAGCGGTGACGCCGGCAGGAAGGTTGTGCCCGAGCGCCGGACTTCCCGCAAGCCCGGCGTTCACTGGATGCGGCCTGGGTAGCGCTTTCGAACCCCGGACAAGAAAGGGCCCCCAACCTGGCCGGGCTGGGGGCCCTCGATGCATTCCATGCCGCGCTGCAAGCGCCCGCGCCTGCGGGTTTCCCTTTATTCGTTGGCGAGGATGGCGGTCGCCAGTTCCTCGTCGCTGGCCTGGATGCCGGGGTTGTCGGCACGCACCTGCTTCAGCGCTGCTTCCAGGAAGGGGCCACGGATGGCGCCGTCGCTGGCGACGAAGCTGCTGGCATCTTCGCGGGCGGCGACGATCAGCTTGTGGTCCTTGAAGGTCACGTAGGTGGAGGCGGTGGTGGCGCCGGAGGACAGCACGTTGCGCCAGAAGGTATCCGCCATGGCCGAGCCAGCAGGGATGGCGGCCAGGGCGATGACAGCGGCAGCTACTGTGGTACGCATGGGATGACTCCAGGTTGTTGTGGGGGACCTGCAACTGAGATTCCGGGCGGCCCCGGGGAGTTCCGTATACAGGCCAAGTGGCCGCCGACCGGTCATGGCAGCTGGCCAGTGGTTCGGCCCGGCGGCCGCTATTCCCGCTTCAGCGCCGGGTCGTCGGGGTTGAGCTGCTCCAGCTCGGCGAGCAGGGCCTGCACCTTCTGGATCTGCCCCGCTTCGCGCCAGTAGCCGATCAGCGCCAGGCGTGCCTCGCGGTTGACGGGGTTGCTCTCCAATACCAGCTCCAGGCGGCGGCAGGCTTCCTCCAGCTTGCCGTCATCGTGCAGCGCGGCCGCCAGGGCGTGGCCGTAGCGGGCGTTGCCGGGTTCCAGGCGCACCGCTTCGCGGAACGCGGCGATGGCGGCCTGGCGCTCCCCCTTGCGCAGGGCCGCCTGCCCCTGGGCGTGGTGCAGCAGGGCTGCCTCGGGGTGTTCGCGCAGCGCCTCGGCCAGCACCTTCTGGCCCTCTTCCCAGCGGTAGTTGGCGTCGAGCCATTGCACCAGGGCGACCCGCGCGGGGAGGAAGTCGGGGTCGCGTTCGATGGCGGTGCGCAGGCGCCCTTCTACCTGGTCGGCGCGGCCGTTGCCCTGGTAGAGGGACGCCAGGTTGAGGTTGGCTTCGGCGCGCTCGGCCAGGCTCAGTTGTACCGCCTCGTATTCGGCGATGGCTTTGTCCCAGGCCTTCTCGTAGTTGCCCAGGCCGGTGCTGCCCATGCCCAGCAGGCCACGGGCGGCGATGATGCGCACGGCCCGCACCGGGTCGGTGAGCAAGGGCGCCAGCAGGTCGCGGCGCTGCTCGGGCGGCAACAGGGCGTTGACCGCGCGCACCGCCGCTTCGCGTACCTGGGGCGCGGCGTGGTTGAGGTCGTTGGCGGCCAGGTTCAGCGCGCGCTCGCTGGGGTAGCCGGGCAGCTCGGCGAGCAGGGTGGCGCGGCGGATGGCCGGCAGGTCGCCACGCTCCAGTTGCTGGAACAAGGCCCGCGAGGCGCCCGGGCGGCCGTTGCGGATCAGCGCCAGGCTCTCGTCGTAGCGGGGTGCCGGGTCCTTGCCCTGGGCGTACCAGTGTTCGAACTGCTCGGCCACGGCCTGGCCGGCGACATCCTTGTGGCAGCCCAGGCAGGCATCGGGGGTGCCCAGCTTCAGCGCGCGGCCCGGGTTGGGCAGGCTGAAGCCGTGGTCGTGGCGGTAGTCGTTGCCCAGCAGCGTCTTGCCCGGCATGTGGCAGTCCACGCACTGGGAGCCGGGTTGCCCGGCGGTATGGTGCAGGTGTTCGGGGGCCTCGTAGTCGCGTGCCTTCAGGCCCCTGTCGTCGATGCCGGCCACGGTGCTCTTGCCGCTGGGGTTGTGGCACTGGGTGCAGAGGCCGTTGCCCTCCACCCGCACGCCGCCGCTGTGGGGGTCGTGGCAGGTGCTGCAGCTGAGCCCGCGCGCGTACATGCGGCTCTGGGTGAAGGAGCCGTACTCGTAGACCTGCTCCTTGAATTTGCCGTCCAGCTCGTACAGCTCGCGGGTCAGCGCGCTGGGCAGGTAGTCGTCCATCAGGCGCTTGCCGAAGGCGTGGTCACCATCCAGGGGCACGCGGCGGGCGTGGCAGCGGGCGCAGGTTTCCACCTGCAGGCGGTTGCTGGTGCGGGCCAGGTCCAGGGTGAAGCCGGCCTGGGAGTGCAGGCCCTTGAAACGCGCCCATTCCAGGTGCAGGGAGGCCGGGCCGTGGCAGGCCTGGCAGCCGACGCCGGGGGCGGCCCAGTGGCTGGCGTAGGTACCGGTGGCGTCGTCATAGCCACGGACGTAGCCGGTGCTATGGCAGTCGATGCACTGGAAGTTGGCGTTCTGCGACGGCTTGCTCCAGTGCTGCGGGTTGCGGAAGTCGATGCCCTGGCCGGAGGCGAGGTGGAACCAGGCCTTCTTCTGCGTATCCCAGGCGATGCCGAAGGCCTGCAGGCGCCCGCCGGGGAGTTCCAGCAGGTACTGCTGCAGCGGCTCCACGCCAAAGGCGTAGGCCACCTTGAAGTCCGCCGGATGGCCGTCGGGGCCGGGGGTGTTGACCCAGTAGCCGTCGTCCTTGCGGAAGAAGCGCGTGCTTTCCCCTTCGGCCTCGAAGCGGGCGTCGTCGAAGTCCCCCTGCACCGAGCGCGGCGAGGCGTCCTGCATCGCCAGCTGATGGTGCGAGCCCTTCCAGGCCTTCGCCTGGGGCGCGTGGCAGGTACCGCATTGCTGCTCGTCGACCATCTGCGCCGGCCCCTGGTCCGCCAGGCTCGGCCCCGGGCCCCGCGTCGGCACGTAGGGCTTGCCGCCCTGCACCCACAGCCAGCCGCCCAGGCCCACCAGCAACAGCAGGGCGGCGAGCACGGGCAGGACGTAACTGGGGCGGCTGGGCGGACTCGCGGGGGAATCGGGGGCGTTCGGGTGTTTCGGCATGCAGACGTCCGCTGTGGTGCATGGACTCACGGAAGCACGCAGCTTCCGTGAATGCGCCCGAAGCTGTCAAACCAGCGCCGCTTGGCGCCCTGCCTTCCTTGCCGGCCAGGGCGACGCTCAGTGGCAGAGGCCCAGCAGGTGCGGCCGGTAGTGGCTGCCGGGTTCTGCGCTGATGGTGCAGAGGAAACTCAGCGTGGCCGGGGCATTCAGCCAGGTCATCTGCTCGAACAGGCGGGGTTCGGCGGTCACCTGCTGCACCAGGTAGCCCCGGTGCTGGTCACGCTCATCCTCGTTCTCAGGCTGCCTGGCGATGACCGCATAACACTGGTCCTGCCCCTCGACGACGTGACGATAGATACCGAGGCATAGAACGGTGAGTTGAAACTGCATGTCGCATCTCCTTATTGCGCGAGGGTGCCTTCGGGCACCTGCCCATCCGGGTCGATAGCACGTGAAAAACCTCCCCCCGCCCTGCGCGTCCATGTGGGGGCCATTGGACCGAGCCGACGGCCTGCGCTCTTCCTGGCGCTTGGCCGTTCTGGCGGCCGGGCCACAAGTGGATCATGGTCGCGCGCTCGGGCGGAGGGAGGGAAACCCGGGGCATCCCGCGAGCCACCGTCGGAGTGGCGTCCGAACGCTGGCGCAAAGGAGTGCCCTGGGGGCGCATACTACATATAGTAATTACGTCCTATAGCCTGTATTACATTGGGTTACTGGCCGCCGGCAATACGGCGCGTAATGTCGCGCCCATGAAGAAATGGAACCTGCTGGCCAAGGCCAGGATGAAAGATCTCGGTGTCACCCAGGAGCAACTGGCCGAACGCCTGCACGTGACCCAGGGCGCCGTGGCGCACTGGCTGGGAGGGCGCCGGGAGCCCGGGCTGAACCGGATCAACCAGATACTCGGCGCGCTGCACATGCCTCCGCTGAGCATCGGCGGGCAGGCCGTGCAGTCGTCCATGGCGCCCGACGATGGCAGGCAGGACGCAGACGCCCCGGATGGCGTGGCCCCTATGACCATCAGAGAATCGGATTCATCCCGCTACGAGTACGAGATCGAGCTTCCGCTGCTGCGCGAGGCCGAGGGCGATCCGGACCCGGCCTCCGCGCTGGAGGAATTGGACTACTCGGGAATTCGCTTCAGCCGACATGCCTTGAAGCAGCGCCAGATAGAACCGGAACAGGTGGCCTGCGTCATCGTCAGCGGCGACAGCATGGAACCCGTCTTTCCCGACGGCGCGGTCCTCGGCATCGACCGTGGGCGTTGCGAGGTGGTGGATGGCAAGGTCTATGCCCTGGTCGACGAGGGCATGCTGAGGATCAAGGTCCTGCACCGCCTTCCGGCCGGGCAGATCCGCTTGCGCAGCTACAAGCGCGAGGAATACCCCGACGAAGAGCGCCCCCTGGCCGGAATCCAGGTGATCGGGCAGGTGTTCTGGTCCTCGGTGCTCTGGTAACCCGCCCGCCCATCCCGCGCAACCGCTGCGCCTCCCCCTGTGCCCCGGCCTGCCTCAGCGGGCGTGATCCAGCAGCGCGTCATTGCGTTTCTTCAGCCCCGGGATACTGACCTGCAGTTGGTGCTTCACCCAGTTGCTGAAGGCCTGCACGGCAGGCCGTTCGGCTTTCAGTGGGTCGGCCACCAGGTAATAGCCGCGGTGGGAGTCGATGCTGGTTTCGAAGGGGCGCACCAGCAGTCCACGGGCCAGGGCGTCGCCACTGAGCAGGTTGTCGCCGATTGCCACGCCCTGGGCGGCGATGCAGGCCGACTGCGCGCAGTGGGCATCGGAGAAGACGATGCCGGTGGAGGCGTCGATGTTCGAGGCGCCCGCCGTGGCCAGCCAAACCCGCCAGTCGGTGTGATCGTTCATATGCAGCAAGGGCAGGGCACCCAGTTCCTGGGGGCTCTTGAGCCCGCCCTGGGCGTTGATCAGGCGCGGGCTGCACACCGGGAAGAAGCGCAGCGCGACGATCTGCTCCACCCACTGGTCCGGCCAGTCGCCGATGCCGTAGGCGATGAACAGGTCGGCACTGGTGTTGCTGGTGTCGTCTGGCGCCCGGGGCGAGATCACCTGCAACTGCACCTGGGGGTATTGGCGGTGGAAGGCGCCGATGTGGTGGCACAGCCAGTAGGTGGCGAAGCCCGGGTTGCAGCTCACGCAGAGCCGGCCGGAGACCTGCTGCTCGTCGAGCCCCAGGGCCGCCTCCTGAAGCGTGGAGAGCGCCCGGTGCACTTCCCGGGCGTAGCGCACGCCCTGGTAGGTGAGGCCGATGCCGCGGCCGATGCGCTCGGTCAGGGCGAAGCCGAGGCTCTGCTCCAGGCTGCTGACCTGGTGGCTGATGGCGCTGCGGGTGAGGCTCAGCTCGCGGGCGGCGGCGGAGACGCTGCCCAGCCGGGCGATGGCGTCCAGCGCGCGAATGGCGGTCATCGAGGGGAAGCGCATGGGGTCTCCTTCCGGGAGCGTGGCCAGGGGTTTGAATGTTGAGCTGAATTGAACAATACGGCAAAAACAATTCGATTGTTGTAGCGCGAGATTCACCAATACTGGGGGCCATTCCGCCGCGCTTTTTGGCCCGGCTTGCCCTCCGGCCCTGCGTCGGGAGCCCATACCCATAACAAGAGGTGCTCGCATGACCAGTTGCGCCCAGGCGCTCGTCCAGTTGCTCGAAGGCTATGGCGTGGAGACCGTTTTCGGCATCCCCGGCGTGCACACGGTGGAGCTCTATCGCGGCCTCGACGGCAGTCGCCTGCGTCATATCAGCCCGCGCCACGAACAGGGTGCCGGCTTCATGGCCGACGGTTACGCCCGTGCCAGCGGCAAGCCGGGGGTGTGCTTCATCATCACCGGCCCGGGCATGACCAACATCCTCACCGCCATGGGCCAGGCCTATGCCGACTCGGTGCCGATGCTGGTGATCTCCACCACCAGCCGCCGCGAGCACCAGCGCCTGGGCCACGGCTTCCTCCACGAGCTGCCGGACCAGCGCGCCATGGTCGCCGGCGTCTGTGCCTTCAGCCACACCCTGCAGCGCCCTGCGGAGCTGCCGGAAGTGCTGGCCCGGGCCTTCGCCCTGTTCCGCTGCGCCCGGCCCCGCCCGGTGCATATCGAAATCCCCCTGGATGTACTGGAGCTGCCCGCCGACGGCCTCGACCTGTGCCCCCGCGCGCTGCCCCAGGCCGCCGCCCCGGCACCCGCTGCCGTGGCCGAAGCCGCTGCCCTGCTGCAGCAGGCGCGCAAGCCGCTGATCCTCGCCGGCGGTGGCGCGCGCGGTGCCGGTGAGGCCCTGCGCACCCTGGCGGAGCGCCTGCAGGCACCGGTGGCGCTGACCACCAATGCCCGTGGCCTGCTGGCGCCGACCCACCCGCTGCTGCTCGACGGCGTGCAGTCATCCGCCCATGGCCGCGCCCTGTTCGCCGAGGCGGATGTGGTGCTGGCGGTGGGCACCGAACTGGGCGAGACCGACTACGACTTCTTCGGCCTCGGGCCCTTCTCGCTCGCTGTGCCGGTGATCCGCCTGGACATCGACCCGCTGCAGATCCTCGGTGTGCAGCGGGCCGAAGTCGGCCTGCTGGGGGATGCCGCTCTCGGCCTGTACGCGCTGCTGGAGGCGCTGCCCGGGGCCGTGCGCGACAGCGCTTGGGCCCTTGCCGGCGTGCGCCGGGTGAATGCCGCCGAACGGGAGGGCTGGAGCCCTCGGCAGCGGGCCATGCAAGCGCTGCTCGATACCCTGCGTGACAGCCTGCCGGCACCGGTGCTGGTGGGGGACTCCACCCAGCCGGTGTACCAGGGCGCGCTGGGCTACCGCGCCCCGGCTCCCGGCAGCTGGTTCAACGCCGGCACCGGCTACGGCACCCTCGGCTACGCCCTGCCGGCGGCCATCGGCGCCAAGCTGGCGCTGCCCGCGCGCCCGGTGCTGGCCCTGGCCGGCGACGGTGGCGTGCAGTTCTCCAGCGCCGAGCTGATCGCCGCCCGCGAAGCGGGGGTCGGGGTGCTGCTGGTGCTGTGGAACAACCACTGCTACGGCGAAATCCGCGACTACATGGTGGCCCGCGAGGTGCCGCCCCTGGGCGTCGACATCCTCGCCCCGGACTTCCCCGCTCTGGCCCGGGCTTGCCACGTGCAGCACCACGCGGTGCGCAGCCTGAATGGCCTGCGCGAGTTGCTCGGCAGCCTGGCCGACACCCGCGAACCGCACCTGATCGAGCTCGACGCCGCTGACTTCCTGCCGGCCTGAGCCCGTCGCCCTGACAACGAGGATTCCGCACATGCCCCACAAGCAGTTCGCCCTGGACTGGGTCGAGCGCCACGGCCAGCAGCTGTCCGACTGGCACCAGGTGATCTGGCATTTCGCCGAGCCGGCCTTCCGTGAGTACAAGTCCTGCGCCTGGTACGTCGAGAAGCTGCGCGAGGAAGGCTTCACCGTGGAAGAAGGCAGCGGCGGCATGCCCACCGCCTTCTGCGCCACCTTCAGCAATGGCGAGGGCCCGCTGCTGGCGACCTACGCCGAGTACGACGCGGTGCCGGGCAACTGCCAGGCCGCCACCACCCGGCAGATGCCCAGGGACGGCCTGTCGCGCTTCGCCCCCGGCCACACCGACCCCCATTCGGCGCTGGGCATCAGTGCCCTGGGCGGAGTCCTGGCGGCCAAGGCGGCGATGCTGGCGTTCGGCATCCAGGGCACCCTCCGCTTCTTCGGCGAGCCGGCGGAAAAGCTGCGCGCCTCCAAGCCGGTGCACGCCGCCAAGGGCTATTACGACGACCTCGACGCGGCCATCAGCTTCCACCCCACCTACATGCTGCCGCTGAACAACACCACCACCTGGGACACCCACTGCGGCATCGCCTACGCCTACATCTACAGCTTCACTTGCGCTGACCCGCAGAACTGGATCGCCGCCGACAGCTACAGCCCGATCCCGCAGAACCACCTGGCCGCGCGGGCGCCGGGCGCCAACGACGCGCTGGTGCACTTCTACACCCTGAACGAAAGCCTGCGCCGCTCGACCCTGCCGTTCACCGGCCTGTGGAGTTACAACGAGGCGATCCTCACCGCCGGCCAGGCCACCGCCGACAACCTGCCGCCGCACCTGGCGCAGATCCAGTACCTGCTGCGCTGCGACTCCATCGAGCAGGCCGAGACCGTCGCCAAGGTGATGGACAACAACGCCGCCGCTGCCGCCCTGGCCACCGGCTGCCAGTGGAAGAAGACCTGGGTGTGCAAGTCCCGTGGCGGCCTGGCCAACCACGTGCTGGCCCAGGCCACCTACGACAACCTCGCCGCCATCGGCGCGCCGCGCTGGGGCGAGGAGGCCATAGCCGTGGGCCGCGAGATCCAGGCCAACCTGGGCCTGGAGCCCATGGACCGGCCCTTCCTCCCGGCCACCGAGGAACTGATCGAGCCCCAGGAATGCGAGCGCCAGCTGCGCCTGCAGATGCCGGCCTGGCAGAAGCACCTGACCTCGGACGACTACCCCGAATACACCTGGCATTGCCCCACCGTGCGCCTGCTGGTGGCCCGGCCGATG
The DNA here is from genome assembly GCF_026072635.1 of Pseudomonas solani. Classification (NCBI taxonomy): domain Bacteria; kingdom Pseudomonadati; phylum Pseudomonadota; class Gammaproteobacteria; order Pseudomonadales; family Pseudomonadaceae; genus Pseudomonas; species Pseudomonas solani. Next base: position 2,537,946 of record NZ_AP023081.1, read on the forward strand.
CTCTCGGCCCCCGCGGGCTACGTCTACCCGGATTGGGTCGCCAACGCCCTGGGTGGCATCCGCGAAACCATCGACCCGATGGTCCAGGTGGCCGCCAGCACCATCGCCGCGACCCTGGTCGACCTGTTCACCCGGCCCGAGCTGCTGGCGGCGGCCAGGGCCGAGTTCGAGCAGCGCACCGGCGGCGGCATCGGTGGCGAACAGTGGCAGGCGCCGCTGCTGCCGAAGGACTTCCAGGCACCCCATCGCTTCCGCTGGCCGGAGTACATCCGCACGGTGCGGGGCGAAGAGTGGTGGATTCCCGCACGGGACGACGAATGATGGGGAGCAACGAGATGAACCCGATACCTGCCGCCGCCGTGGCGACGACTTCACCCGTGGTCGCCATCGACGACCTGCACAAGAGCTACGCCGAGCACCATGTGCTCAAGGGCATTTCCCTGGAGGCCCGCGAGGGCGACGTGGTGTCGCTGATCGGCGCCAGCGGCTCGGGCAAGAGCACCCTGCTGCGCTGCATCAACCTGCTGGAGATCCCGGATGCCGGCAGTCTGCACATCAACGGCGAGAAGGTGGCGCTCAAGCGTGACCGCGCCGGCCACGGTCGCATCGGCGACCCGCGCCAGGTGGAGCGCCTGCGCACCCGCCTGAGCATGGTGTTCCAGAACTTCAACCTGTGGCCGCACCGCACGGTGCTGGAGAACGTCATCGAGGCGCCGGTGCATGTGCTCGGCGAAAAGCGCCAGGACGCCATCGGCCACGCCGAGCACCTGCTGGAGCGGGTGGGCCTGGCGGAGAAGCGCGACGTCTACCCGGCCTTCCTCTCCGGTGGCCAGCAGCAACGCGTGGCCATCGCCCGGGCGCTGGCGGTACGGCCGCAGGTGCTGCTCTTCGACGAGCCGACCTCGGCCCTCGACCCCGAGCTGGTGGGCGATGTGCTGCGGGTGATCCGCGGCATCGCCGAGGAGGGCCGGACCATGATCCTGGTCACCCACGAGATGGCCTTCGCCCGGGACGTTTCGAGCCAGGTGGTGTTCCTCCACCAGGGCCGCATCGAGGAGCAGGGCCCACCTTCCCAGGTGCTGCTGGACCCGCGCAGCGAGCGCTGCCGGCAGTTCGTGATGGCCCAGGACAACCGCTGAACCCTTAGCCAATACAAAAAACACAACGAGGGACCCACCATGAAAAACAGCCTTCTCGCTTTTTTACAGGCCGCCTTGCTGGCCAGTGCCGCCAGTGCCGCCGTGGCCCAGGAAAAGATCGTCTTCGGCATTGCCCTGGAGCCCTACCCACCCTTCTCCTTCAAGAGCGGCAAGGGTGAGTGGAGCGGCTTCGAGCCGGAGCTGATCCGGGCCGTGTGCGAACGCCTGCAGGCGCAGTGCCCGCTCAACGAGATGGCCTGGGACGGCCTCATTCCCGCGCTGAAGGCGCAGCAGGTGGATGTGGTGCTGAACTCGCTGTCGATCACCCCCGAGCGGCGCCAGGTGGTGGACTTCAGCGAGCCCTATTTCTTCACGCCCGCCCTCTGGGTCGCCGACAGCAGCCTGGACGTGCAGCCCACCCCCGAAGGGCTGAAGGGCCTGATCATCGGCGTGCAGGGCTCGACCACCCACTCCGCCTACGCCAAGCAGTACTTCGGCAAGGACTCCATCGTGCGCTACTACAACGACCAGGACGACATCCTCGCCGACCTGCGCAGCGGCCGCATCGACATCATGCTCGCCGACCAGTTGGCCGTGGAGCCGCTGCTCGACCTGCCGGACAATTCGATGCTCGCCAGCAAGGGCGTGGCGCCCCATGACCCGCTGTTCGGCGAGGGCGTGGGCGCTGCGGTGCGCAAGGGCAACGACGCCCTGCGCGAGCGCCTGAACCAGGCCCTGCAGGCGCTGCGCGACGACGGCACCTACGACGCCATCCGCGGGCGCTACTTCAAGGCCGACATCTCGGCCCGGCAGTGATGCGCACTCGGTCCTTTTCCTCGCAGGTGCATTCATGACCGCTATCGAAATCCAACGGCTGCTGTTCGCCGATGGCTGGCTGCAGGCCCTGGCCCAGGGCGCCGTGAAGACCCTGGGCATCTCGGTCGGGGCCTTCGTGCTCGGCCTGTCCCTGGGCCTGGTCGTCGCCCTGGTCAAGCTCTGGGGGCCGCGCTGGCTGGTGATCTGGGCCAACTGCTACACCACGCTGTACCGCGCGGTGCCCGAGCTGCTGCTGATCCTGCTGCTGTACTACGCCGGCTCCGACCTGCTCAACCTGCTGATGGCCTCCATGGGCCAGCCGCCGGTGGAGGTCAATGGCTTCCTCGCCGCCATCGTGGTGCTGGGCATCGTCCAGGGCGCCTATTCGGCGGAGATCATCCGTGGTGCCATCGAGGCCATCCCCGTGGGTCAGATCGAGGCCGGGCGGGCCTATGGCATGAAGCCCTTCATGGTGCTGCGGCGGGTGCTGGTGCCGAGCATGCTGCCCCACGTGGTCGCCGGCCTGTCCAACCTGTGGCTGGTACTGGTCAAGGACAGCGCGCTGATCAGCGTGGTGGGCTACAGCGAGCTGCTGGGCGCCGGCCGCCAGGCTGCCGCGTCGACCAAGCACTACCTCATGTTCTACCTGGCGGTGGCGGCCTTCTATTACCTCATCACGCTGGTCTCCAGCCTGGTGTTCCGGCGCTTCGAGGCACGCTTCGAACGCTGGATGCCCCGGCTCGCCTAGGAGGGCTCATGGACTTCACCTGGTTGAATGGCTTTACCGGTGAGCTGACGCGCGGCGCGGTGCTGACCCTGCAGTTGCTGCTGATCTCGGCCTTCTTCGGCTTCCTGCTGGCGATGGCCGTGGCCCTGGCACGGCTGTCGCGCAACCCGCTGCTGTCGGGTGGTGCGCGCTTCTACACCAGCGTGCTGCGGGGCACGCCGCTGCTGGTGCAGATCTACATCCTCTACTACGGCGTCGGCAGCGTCTTCGCCACCTTCCCGCTGATCCGCCACAGCCTGCTCTGGCCCTACCTGCGCGAAGGCTTCTGGTATGTCGCCTTCGCCCTGACCCTGAGCGTCGGCGCCTATGTCGGCGAGGTGTTGCGCGGCGGCCTGCGCGCGGTGCCCCGGGGCGAGCTGGAAGCGGCGCGGGCCTATGGCATGCGCCCCTGGCAGGTGCTGCGCCGGGTGTGGATGCCCCGCGCGCTGCAGATGCTGCGCCCGACCCTGGCTGGCGAGAGCGTGATGTTGCTCAAGTCCACCGCCCTGGCGTCCACCGTGGCGGTCACCGACCTGCTCGGCGCGGCCAACCTGGTGCGCTCGCAGACCTTGCGCGTCTACGAGCCGCTGCTGGTGGTGGCGGTGGTCTACATCGTCCTGGCCTTCCTCATCGAACAGGGCTTCGCGCGCGTCGGCAGGACGCCGCAGCGCCAGGCCTGAACCCCTTTGCACGCCGACGCGAGCCGGCGAGGAGCACTGCATGAACTACTCATCCCTGGTCCAGCGCATCAGTGGCGAAACCGTCAGCGCCTGGGATATCCACTACGCCGCCTGCGAAGCCCAGGAGCGGGGCGAGGACGCCATCGTGCTGAGCATCGGCGACCCGGACTTCGCCACCGCCGAGCCGATCTGCGCCGCCGCCGTCGAGGCCCTGGGCCAGGGCGACACCCACTACAGCGCGGTGATCGGCCGCACGCCGCTGCGCGAGGTGATCGCCGCCAAGCAACGCAAGCTGTTGGGCATCCCCGTGGAAGTGGACAACGTCGCCGTGGTCGCCGGGGCGCAGAACGGCCTCTACGCCACCTCCATGTGCCTGTTCGAGGGCGGTGACGAGGTGCTGGTGCCGGAACCGATGTACCTGACCTACGCCGCCAGCATCCAGGCCTCCGGCGCACGCCTGGTGAGCATCGCGCAGCCGGCGGAGGGGGACTTCCGCCTTACCGTCGAGGCGTTGGAGGCGGTGCTTACCGAACGCACCCGGGGCATCGCACTGGCGACGCCGAACAACCCCACCGGCAACGTCTACACCCTGGAGGAGCTGGCGGCGGTGGCGGAGGTCGCCCGGCGCCATGATCTCTGGGTGCTGTCCGACGAGGTCTACGGCCAGCTCACCTACGACCGCCCGCACCGCAGCATCGCCACCCTGGAGGGCATGGCCGAGCGCACCGTGGTGCTCAACAGCCTGTCGAAATCCCACGCCATGACCGGCTGGCGCGTGGGCTGGGTGGTGGCCCCCAGCGAGCTGATCGGCCACCTCGACAACCTGATGCTGTGCATGATCTACGGCCTGCCGGGCTTCATCCAGGCCGCCGCGCTGAAGGCCCTGGAGCTGGACGAGGAGATCGTTGGCGCGGCCCGCACGCTGTATCGCCGCCGCCGCGACCTGGTGGCCAGCGCGCTGGCCGATGTGCCGCTGCTGCAATGCAAGGTGCCGGAGGCCGGCATGTTCATGCTGGTGGACGTGCGCGGCACCGGCCTCTCGGGGATGGACTTCGCCTGGCAGCTGTTCCGCGAGACCGGGGTCTCGGTACTCGACGCCGAAGCCTTCGGCGCCAGCTGCCGGGGCTTCGTGCGGCTCTCGTTCACCGTCTCCGATGCCGAGCTGGAAGAGGCCTGCCGACGCATCGCCGGTTTCATCGAGCGCCTGCAACGCCAGCGCTGACCCACCGCAACCCCTGACCGAACCAGGCTCACGGCGCATTCCTGCGCCGGGCCTGGCCACGCCCGAAAATCACAAGGTGCCGCCATGACTGACGCCGACCACTTCACCTCGACCCATTCGGCCACTGGCCATTTTGCCGACCTGATCCTCGATAACGGTCGCATCTGCACCATGGACCCGGCGCAGCCCTGGGCCGAGGCGGTGGCCATCCGCGATGGCCGCCTGCTCGCCGTGGGCAGCCGCGCCGCCGTGCAGGCCTTCAAGGGGCCGGCCACCCGCGTGCATGACCTCGGCGGCGCCTTCTGCATGCCCGGGCTGCACGACATGCACACCCACCCGGACCTGGCCCTGGCGCCGCGCTACAGCGATGACCTGGACGTCGGCATCGAAGACCCGACGCCCGCGCAGCTGGAGGCGGCGATCCATGCCTACGCCGACGCCCACTCCGGCGATGGCTGGATCCACGGCCAGTACTGGGTGCGCTACACCTTCCGCGAGGCGGGGCTGGTGCCCGGGCGGGCCTGGCTCGACCAGGTAATGCCGGACCGCCCGGTGGCACTGCTGGACCGCATGTGGGGCACCATGATGGTCAACTCCAAGGCCTTGCAGCTGGCCGGCATCGATCGTCACACTCCCGACCCGCGCAACGGCTACCTGGAGCGCGATGAGCTCACCGGCGAACCCACCGGCCTGATGATCGACGGCGCCTACGCGATGATCCACGCCGCCATGCCGCCGACCCCGGTGGCGGTGCTGCGCCGGGCCTACCGCGATGGCGTGCATTTCCAGAGCACGCGGGGGGTGACGGCGAGCAAGTACGTGCACGTCTGCGAGCATCGCCTGCAGGCGCTGAAGGAGCTGGATGACGCCGGTGAGCTGACGGTGCGCATTGAGGCGGCGATCAGCTGGCAGGACGATATCTTCCCGGTGCGTCGGCGCTGGGAACTGCTCAGCGGCGAGCGTCACTACTACCGCAGCGCCCGCCTCAGCGCCAACGCGGTGAAGTTCCACTTCGACGGCACCGTGGAGCCGCGCTCGTCCTTCCTGCTCACGCCCTGGCCCAACGAAGCGGACTGGCGCGGCAAGCTCAACCTCACCCCCGAGCACATAACCGACATGCTGGTGGACATGGACAGCCGGGGCATCCGCGTCATCGCCCACTGCACCGGCGACGGTGCGTCCGATGTGTTTCTCGATGCGGTGGCCGAGGCGCGGCGGCGCAACGGCTTCAGTGGCGTGCGCCACCAGTGCGCCCACAGCACGCTGCTGCACCCCGGCAACCTCAAGCGCTTCCAGGAGCTGCAGGTGATCGCCGAGTTCTCGCCCGCCGCCTGGTACCCGACGCCCTTCGCCACCGGCGCACGTTCGGGCTATGGGCAGGAGCGCCTCAAGCGCATCTACGACTTCAAGGGCGTGCTGGAGGCGGGCGGCACGGCGGTGTTCGGCACCGATTGGCCGGTGGCGTCCATCGACCCCTGGCTGGCGCTGGAAACCATGGTCACCCGGCAGAACCCCTGGAACGACGACCCGGCCTGCTTCGGCGAGCCGATCACCCTGCAGCAGGCGCTGCGCGTGGCCACCCGCAACGGTGCCATCGCCATGGGCCTGGAGGGCAGCACCGGCAGCCTGGAAGCGGGCAAGGCGGCGGACCTGATCGTGCTCGACCGCGACCTGTTCGCCCAGCCGCCGCGCAACTACATCCACCGCACCCAGGTGCGGCTGACCTTCGTCGAAGGGCAGTTGGTCTATGACCGCGAGGAGGCGCTGGCCGGGCTTGGCCTGAAGGCGGTCTGGAGCGGCGAGCCGCCGGTGATCGAGGCGCAGCCATGATGGACGAGCGCATCGCGGTCACGGTGGTGGCGGGCTTTCTCGGAGCCGGCAAGACCACCTTGCTCAATCGCATGGTGCAGCGCGCGGGGGATAGCCGGCTGGCGGTGATCGTCAACGACTTCGGCGCGCTGAACATCGATGCGGCGCTGGTGGCCGAGGTCACCGATGCGGTGTACAGCCTGCAGAACGGTTGCATCTGCTGCACGGTGCAGGAGGACCTGCTGGCCCAGCTCGCCAGCCTGGCGCGGTTGCAGCCGCGCCTGCAGCGCATCGTCATCGAGTGCAGCGGCGTCTCCGACCCGCAACGCATCGTGCAGACCCTGGCTTATCCACAGCTGCGCAGCCTGCTGCGGCTGGACCTGGTCATCACCCTGGTGGACGCCACCCGGCACCTGGAACTGGACGGCGAATACGCGCGGCTGGCCCGTGCCCAGGTGGCGGCAGCCGATGTGCTGCTGCTGAACAAGACCGACTTGGTGGACGCGGAGGAACTGGAACGCCTGCGCGAAGCACTGCCGGCGCGGGCGTTGCTGCATGTCGGGGTGCAGGCCGATCTGCCGGATGCGCTGTGGCTGGATGCTGGCGCACCGAGCCGTACGCCCGGCGCACTGACGCCGGTGGCGACGGCGGACCATGGGCAGTTGTTCGAGTCCTGGGTCTGGGAAGGCGAGGGGCGCTTCGAGGCCCAGCGCCTGAGGGCCTGGCTGGCCGGCCTGCCGGACGCGCTGTTCCGCCTCAAGGGCTGGGTGCGCCTGGAGGCTGGCGAGGGGCCGCTGTGGTTGCAGCAGGTGGGCCGGCGCAGCCAGTTCAGCCCGGTGAGCGGGGCGGTGGATGACGGCATGCGCCTGGTGTTCATCGCCCGGCGTGGGTTCGCCGGGCGCGAGGCGCTGGAAAGCGGCTTGCGCGCCTGCCTGCGCTGACGGGATCAGTGGCCGTCGCGGAACTCGGCCCAGACCTGGTCACGGGTGGCGCCAAGCTTGTCGGGCAGGGATTCCAGGGCGAACAGGCGGCGCTTGGTTTCCTTGTCCGGGTAGAGGCCGGGCTGGTCACGCAGGCCGGCGGCGAGGAATTCGCGGGCGTCGGCATTGCCGTTGGGGTAGAGGGTTTCAGTGGTGATCTGCGCGGCGACCTTGGGCTGCATCATGAAGTCGATGAAGCGATGGGCGAGGTCGGCGCGGTTGGCGCTGGTGGGGATGGCGAGGTTGTCGATGAACAGCACCGAGCCCTCGTCGGGCACCACGAAGCGCACCGGCTGGCCGGCGGCCGCGGCGTTGAGGGCGTCACCGACCCAGGCCATGGCGACGCACAGCTGGCCTTTGTTGAGGTCTTCGATGTAGCGCTCGCTGTCGATGTAGCGCAGGTTCGGCCGCAGGCCGGTGAGCAGCTCGGCGGAGCGCTTGAGGCGGCTGGGAGCGGTGCGGGCGAGGGTGCGGCCCTGGTAGGTCATGAGGATGGACAGGGCCTCGTCCGGGGCGTCGAGCACGCTCATGCCGCAACTGGCCAGGCGCTTGCTCTGCTCCGGCTCGAAAAGCACGCTCCAGCTCGGCGGCAGCGGGCCGCCATAGGCCTTCTCGGCCTGGGGCGTGTTCACCGCGAGGCCCACGGCGCCCCAGAGGTAGGGCACGGCGTGCTGGTTGTTGGGGTCGACGGCGGCGAGCTTGCTCAGCAGCTGCTTGTCCAGGTGCTGGCGGTTGGGCAGGCGGCTGAAGTCCAGGGCCTGCAGGCGCCCGGCCTTGATCAGTTCGGGGAGGTTGTTGTGGGAGGGCACGACGATGTCGATGGCCTCGCCGCTTGCCATGATCTTCTGCAGCTCTTCGGCGCTGGAGAAGGTGTGGTAGTCCACGCGGATGCCGGTCTGCTGCTCGAAGTCCTTGAGCACCTGGGGGGCGATGTAGTCGTTCCAGTTGTAGACGCGGATGGTGTCTTCAGCGCTGGCCAGGGTCGGCAACAACGCGAACAGCAGCGGTGCGAGGAAGCGGGGCATGGAGTCCTCCCTGATGGTTGACGCCGCATTATTGCGGCGCAAATGTTTCAGCAGGTTGATGCATGTCAGCGGCTGGGCCTCTCTGGAACGGGCCTTTGCGCGGTTCTCACAGCGCCCTTCCGAGATCGCGGGTGGGAGGAAGGGATGAATCGCAGACAAAAAAACGCCGGCCCTGGGGCCGGCGTCTTTCGACTCGCTTACACGGTATGCAGGTACCAGTTGTATTCGAGGTCGGAGATGGAGTGTTCGAACTCCTCCAGCTCGCTTTCCTTGCACGCGACGAAGATGTCGATGTAATCCGGGCTGATGTACTTGGCCAGGATTTCGCTGTCGTCCAACTCGCGCAGTGCATCACGCAGGTTGTTCGGCAGGCTCTGCTCCAACTGCTCGTACGAGTTGCCTTCGATGGGGGCGCCGGGTTCGATCTGGTTGGTCAGGCCGTGGTGCACGCCCGCCAGGATCGACGCCATCATCAGGTACGGGTTGGCATCGGCACCGGCTACGCGGTGTTCGATACGCACCGCATCCGCGCTGCCGGTGGGCACGCGCAGGGCGACGGTACGGTTGTCCAGACCCCAGCTCGGTGCGTTCGGCACGTAGAACTGCGCGCCGAAGCGGCGGTAGGAGTTCACGTTCGGGCAGAGGAAGGCCATGGAAGCGGGTAGGGTCTCGAGCACACCGCCGAGCGCATGGCGCAATGCGGCGTTCTGCTCGGGATCCTCGCTGGCGAAGATGTTCTTGCCATGCTTGTCCAGCAGCGAGATATGGACGTGCAGACCGTTGCCGGCCTGACCCGGGTAGGGCTTGGCCATGAAGGTGGTGTCCATCTCGTGGTCATACGCGATGTTCTTCACCAGGCGCTTGAGCAGCACGGCGTAGTCGCAGGCCTTGATCGGGTCCGCCACGTGGTGGAGGTTGACCTCGAACTGGGCCGGGGCGCTTTCCTTGACGATGGCGTCGGCCGGGATGCCCTGGACCCTGGCGCCTTCGAGGATGTCCTGCAGGCAGTCGGCGTACTCGTCGAGATCGTCAATCAGGTAGACCTGGGTGGACTGCGGGCGCTTACCGGAGATCGGGGAGCGCGGCGGCTGCGGACGGCCGTTCACGTTCTCCTGGTCGATCAGGTAGAACTCGAGCTCGAACGCGGCGCAGATGGTCAGGCCGAGATCGTCGAACTTCGCGACGACCTGGCGCAGCACTTCGCGCGGGTCGGCGAAGAAGGGCTCGCCTTCCATCTCGTGCATGGTCATCAGCAGTTGCGCGGTGGGGCGCTTCTGCCAGGGCTCGTCGCACAGGGTGCCGGGGATCGGGTAGCAGATACGATCGGCGTCGCCGATGTCCAGGCCGAGGCCGGTGCTTTCAACGGTGGAGCCGTTGATATCGAGGGCGAATAAGGAAGCGGGGAGGTTGATGCCTTTTTCGTAAACTTTGTGGAGGCTGGCGCGTTCGATTCGCTTGCCTCGGACTACTCCATTCATATCTGCGATCAGGAGGTCGACGAACTGGACCTCAGGATGTTCCTTAAGGAACTCGTTCGCTTCTTGAAGCTGAACGGCACGCGGGGGTACCGACATGATGCAACACCTTTCTTGTTAAAAATATCAATCACACGTTCGCTAGGGTGAGAGTCAATCGGAATCCCCTAACGATGTCAATAGCGCCCCATTTTGCCCTAAAACAGGGCCATATGGCCAATTTTGGGGCGTTTGAGGGGCATCTGACCCCTCTCGGGGCCATGGCGCACGCGGCGCTCAGCGAGGTGTGTTCGATTTTTTACAGCCCTATTGTGTAAAAAAATGAACAACGCTAAGCTCGGTCGCAACCCATAACAGCAATAAAACGGGTGTCTCATGTCTCGCCTGCCGTTCATCGGCGTCACCGCCTGCACCAAGCAGATCGGTCTGCATCCCTACCATATAGCGGGTGACAAGTATCTTCGTGCGGTAGCCCTTGGCGCCGGCGGGGTTCCGCTGATTATTCCGGCTCTCGGCGAGCTCCTCGACACGACATCCCTTCTGGCCAGTCTAGACGGCTTGCTGTTCACCGGCTCACCTTCCAACGTCGAACCCCATCTTTATTCAGGCCCGGCCAGCGAGCCCGGCACCCTCCACGACCCGCAGCGCGATGGCACCACGCTTGCGCTGATGCGCGCCGCCGTGGCCGCCGGTGTGCCCGTGCTCGGCATCTGCCGGGGCTTCCAGGAAATGAACGTGGCCTTCGGCGGCACCCTGCACCAGAAGGTGCATGCGGTCGTAGGTCTCATGGATCACCGCGAGCCGGCCGATGAGCCGCTCGAGGTGCAGTATGCACCCCGCCACCCCGTGCAGATCCAGCCGGGTGGCATCCTCGCGGGCATCGGCTTGCCGGCGGAGATTCTCGTAAATTCCATTCATGGCCAGGGCGTTGAACGTCTGGCGCCGGGCCTTCACGTAGAAGCGCTGGCGCCTGACGGGTTGGTCGAATCCTGCTCGGTCGTCGGCGCGAAGAGTTTCGCGCTCGGAGTACAGTGGCACCCCGAGTGGCAGGTTCGTTCCAATCCCGATTATCTCGCCATCTTCCAGGCCTTTGGTGAGGCTTGCAGGAAGAGGGCGGGGCAACGCTGAGCTCAGCTATACCAGTTGCAGCTCTCACACCCTGAGGTCTTTATGACTACCAAGTTGGACCAGCTCACAAGCTGGTTGAAAGAACGCAAAATCACCGAAGTTGAATGCTTGATCAGCGATCTTACCGGCATTGCCCGGGGCAAGATTTCGCCGACCAACAAGTTCCTCGACGAGAAGGGCATGCGCCTCCCCGAGAGCGTGCTGCTGCAGACCGTCACCGGCGACTATGTCGAGGACGACGTTTATTACGAGCTGCTGGACCCTGCCGATATCGACATGGTCTGCCGCCCGGACGAGAACGCCGTGTTCCTCGTGCCCTGGGCGCTGGAACCCACCGCGATGGTGATCCACGACACCTTCGACAAGATGGGCAACCCCATCGAGCTGTCGCCGCGCAACATCCTCAAGAAAGTGCTCAAGCTCTACGCCGACAAGGGCTGGCGCCCGATCGTCGCGCCGGAGATGGAGTTCTACCTGACCAAGCGCAGCGACGACCCCGACTACCCGCTGCAGGCGCCGATCGGTCGTTCCGGCCGTCCGGAAACCGGCCGCCAGTCCTTCTCCATCGACGCGGCGAACGAATTCGACCCGCTGTTCGAGGACATGTACGACTGGTGCGAAGCCCAGGACCTGGACCTGGACACCCTCATCCACGAGGAAGGCCCGGCGCAGATGGAGATCAACTTCCGTCACGGCGAAGCCCTGTCCCTGGCCGACCAGATCACCGTATTCAAGCGCACCATGCGCGAGGCCGCGCTGAAACATAACGTTGCCGCCACCTTCATGGCCAAGCCGATCACCGACCAGCCGGGCAGTGCCATGCACCTGCACCAGAGCGTGGTGGACATCAAGACCGGCAAGAACATCTTCTCCAATGAAGATGGCTCCATGAGCGAGCTGTTCCTGCACCACATCGGTGGCCTGCAGAAGTTCATCCCCGAGCTGCTGCCGCTGTTCGCCCCGAACGTGAACTCCTTCCGCCGCTTCCTGCCCGACACCTCGGCGCCGGTGAACGTGGAATGGGGCGAGGAGAACCGCACCGTGGGCCTGCGCGTCCCGGATGCCACCCCGCAGAACCGCCGCGTGGAGAACCGCCTGGCCGGTGCCGATGCCAACCCCTACCTGGCGATCGCTGCCAGCCTGCTGTGCGGCTATATAGGCATGGTCGAGCAGATCAAGCCGAGCGCACAGGTGAAGGGCCGTGGTTACGAGCGTCGCAACCTGCGTCTGCCGCTGACCCTCGAAGACGCCCTCGAGCGCCTGGAGAACTGCAAGCCCCTGGAGAAATTCCTGGGTGCCAAGTTCATCAGCGCCTACGTCGCGGTGAAACGCGCCGAGCACGAGAACTTCAAGCGGGTCATCAGCTCCTGGGAGCGTGAATTCCTGCTGCTTTCCGTCTGATCCAAACGGCGTGCCGCGTTCGTGGCGCGGCACGCCAACCCAGATTTGCATAGAGGTGTAGATAATGAAGAGCCAAGTGACCAACCCCCAGACCCTTGAGTGGCAGGCACTCAGTCGCGACCACCACCTGCCGCCGTTCACCGACTACCAGGCGTTGAATGCCAAGGGCGCGCGGATCATCACCAAAGCCGACGGCGTCTACATCTGGGACAGCGAGGGCAACAAGATCCTCGATGCCATGGCCGGCCTGTGGTGCGTCAACGTCGGCTACGGCCGCGAGGAACTGGTGCAGGCGGCCACCCGCCAGATGCGCGAGCTGCCCTTCTACAACCTGTTCTTCCAGACCGCCCACCCGCCCGTCATCGAACTGGCCAAGGCCATTTCCGAGCTGGCGCCCGAGGGCATGAACCACGTGTTCTTCACCGGTTCCGGTTCCGAAGCCAACGACACCGTGCTGCGCATGGTCCGCCACTACTGGGCGACCAAGGGCCAGCCGAAGAAGAAAGTGGTCATCGGCCGCTGGAACGGCTACCACGGCTCCACCGTCGCCGGCGTCAGCCTCGGCGGCATGAAGGCGCTGCACGAGCAGGGCGACCTGCCGATCCCGGGGATCACCCACATCGCCCAGCCCTACTGGTTCGGCGAGGGTGGCGACATGGCCCCCGAGGAGTTCGGCGTCTGGGCCGCCGAGCAGCTGGAGAAGAAGATTCTCGAAGTCGGCGAGGAGAATGTCGCCGCCTTCATCGCCGAGCCCATCCAGGGCGCGGGCGGCGTGATCGTGCCGCCGGAAACCTACTGGCCGAAGATCCGCGAGATCCTCGCCCGCTACGACATCCTGTTCATCGCCGACGAAGTCATCTGCGGCTTCGGCCGTACCGGCGAGTGGTTCGGCAGCCAGTACTACGGCAACGCCCCGGACCTGATGCCCATCGCCAAGGGCCTGACCTCCGGCTACATCCCCATGGGCGGCGTGATCGTCCGTGACGAGGTGGTCGAGGTGCTCAACCAGGGCGGCGAGTTCTACCACGGCTTCACCTACTCCGGTCACCCGGTGGCCGCTGCGGTGGCGCTGGAAAACATCCGCATCCTGCGCGAAGAGAAGATCGTCGAGAACGTGAAGGCGGAAACGGCACCGTATTTGCAACAACGCTGGCAGGAGCTGGCTGACCATCCCCTGGTTGGCGAAGCGCGTGGGGTCGGCATGGTTGGCGCCCTGGAACTGGTCAAGAACAAGAAGACCCGTGAGCGTTTCACCGATCTGGGCGTGGGCATGCAGTGCCGCGAGCACTGCTTCCGCAATGGCCTGATCATGCGTGCGGTCGGGGACACTATGATTGTGTCGCCGCCGCTGGTGATCAGTAAGGACGAGATCGACGAACTGGTGACCAAGGCTCGCAAGTGCCTCGACCTCACCGCGAGTGCAGTTCTGGGTTGAGCAATTGGGCGAGTTTGCAAACAATCGCATCCCGCGAGCTGTTGTAAGCGCGCCCCTGACCTTGCCAGACTGCGCCAGTGCGTTGGCCAGGCTCACCGGGCGGTGGCGACGCCGCTCGGACACTTAAACAACAAATGGAGCTACCCGCATGTTCAAAACCTTCGGCAAGACCTTGCTCGCCATGACGCTCGCTGGCGCTGTGGCTGGTGTGGCGCAGGCAGAAGACAAGGTGCTGCACGTCTATAACTGGTCTGACTACATCGCCCCGGAAACCGTCGAGAAGTTCACCAAGGAAACCGGGATCAAGGTCGTCTACGACGTCTTCGACTCCAACGAGACCCTGGAAGCCAAGCTGCTGGCCGGCAAGTCCGGTTACGACATCGTGGTGCCGTCCAACAACTTCCTGGCCAAGCAGATCAAGGCCAAGGTCTATCAGCCGCTGGACAAGTCCAAGCTGCCGAACTGGAAGAACCTGGACCCGAACCTGCTGAAGACCGTCGAAGTCTCCGACCCGGGCAACCAGTACGCCTTCCCCTACATGTGGGGCTCCATCGGCATCGGCTACAACGTCGACAAGGTCAAGGCCGTGCTCGGCGACAAGGCCCCGGTGGATTCCTGGGACCTGCTGTTCAAGCCCGAGAACATCGAGAAGCTGAAATCCTGCGGTGTTTCCTTCCTCGACTCGCCGACCGAAATCCTGCCGATCGCCCTGCACTACCTGGGCTACAGCCCGGTCAGCCAGGACCCCAAGCAGCTCAAGGAAGCCGAGGCGCTGTTCCTCAAGATCCGTCCGCACGTGACCTACTTCCACTCCTCCAAGTACATCTCCGACCTGGCCAACGGCAACCTCTGCGTGGCCGTGGGCTACTCGGGTGACGTGTACCAGGCCAAGTCCCGTGCCGACGAGGCCAAGGCTGGCGTGAAGGTCGCGTACAACATTCCGAAGGAAGGTGCCGGCACCTTCTTCGACATGGTCGCGATCCCTGCCGACGCCGCCAACCCGGACGCCGCCTACGCCTTCATGAACTTCCTGATGAAGCCGGAAATCATGGCCGAGATCACCAACTTCGTGCAGTTCCCGAACGGTAACGCCGCCGCCACCCCGCTGGTGGACGAGGCGATCCGCACCGACCCGGGCATCTACCCGAGCAAGGAGACCATGGCCAAGCTCTACGCCTTCCCGGACCTGCCGGCCAAGGTGCAGCGCGTAATGACCCGTACCTGGACCACCATCAAGTCGGGCAAGTAAGCCGCCACCCACCCTCCGGCGCTCGCCGGAGGGTGAACCACCCCAAGAGGACCTCCTCATGCGCAATCGCCCCTGGCTGTACGGGTTGCTGGCCAGTTTCTTCGTCGTGTCCATGACACAGGCGCAGGAGCGTGTCGTGCACGTGTACAACTGGTCCGATTACATCGCCCCGGACACCCTGGAGAACTTCCAGAAGGAAACCGGGATCAAGGTGGTCTACGACGTCTTCGACTCCAACGAAACCCTCGATGGCAAGCTCGCCACCGGGCAATCCGGCTACGACGTGGTGGTCCCCACCAACCACTTCCTGGCCAAGCAGATCAAGGCCGGCACCTACCAGAAGCTGGACAAGTCCAAGCTGCCGAACCTCTCCCACCTGGACCCTGCCGTGCTGAAGAACCTCGCGGGCGGCGATCCGGGCAACGAATACTCCGTGCCCTACATGTGGGGCACCAACGGCATCGGCCTCAACGCCACCAAGGTGCGCGCCATCCTCGGTGCCGATGCCAAGCTCGACTCGTGGTCGCTGCTGTTCGACCCCGAGGTGGTCAAGCAGCTCACCCAGTGCGGCGTCGCCCTGATCGATTCCGGCGATGAAGTCATGCCGCAGATGGTCAACTACCTCGGCGGCTCGCCCCACACCCACGAGCGCGCCGACTACGACAAGGCCACCGCCCAACTGCTCAAGGTGCGCCCGTACATCACCTACTTCCACTCCTCCAAGTCCATCGGCGACTTGGCCAACGGCGACATCTGCATCGCCTTCGGCTACTCCGGCGACATGCTCCAGGCCGCCAGCCGCGCCGAAGAGGCCGGGCGCAAGGACGAGATCATCTACGTCATCCCCAAGGAAGGCACCGCCATGTGGGCGGACATGCTGGCCATCCCCCGGGACGCCAAGCACGTGGAAGAGGCGCATATCTTCATCAACTACCTGATGCGCCCGGATGTGATCGCCAAGATCAGCGACTACGTTTCCTATGCCAATGCCAACAAGGATGCGACCGCGCTGGTGGATGCCAGCGTGCGCGAGAACCCCGGCGTCTACCCCTCGCCGGAAGTGATGGCCAAGCTCTACGTGGCCCGGGAGCGCCCGCGCGATGTCCAGCGCTGGCTGACCCGTGACTGGACCCGGATAAAAAGCGGTCGTTGAAGCGACAACCCGATAAGAAACTCCGCAGCGCGCCCCGGTGCGCCAGCGGCCCGGCATATCAAGAGGATTAAAGTGTGCGAGTTTCCTTCTGCAAAACCCTGATCACCGCCGCCGTGCTGACCCTGGCTTCACAGGCCCACGCCGAGCAGACGGTGCACATCTACAACTGGTCCGACTACATCGGCGAGACCACCCTGGCGGACTTCCAGAAAGAGACCGGCATCAAGCCCGTCTATGACGTCTTCGACTCCAACGAAACCCTCGAAGGCAAGCTCCTGGCCGGTCGCACCGGGTATGACGTGGTGGTCCCCTCCAACCACTTCCTCGGCAAGCAGATCAAGGCCGGCGCCTTCCAGAAACTGGACCGCAGCCAGCTGAAGAACTGGGACAACCTCGATCCCGTGCTGCTCAAGCGCCTGGAAGCCAACGACCCCGGCAACCAGTACGCCGTCCCCTACCTCTGGGGCACCAACGGCATCGGCTACAACGCCGAGAAGGTCAAGGCCGTGCTCGGCGTCGACAAGATCGACTCCTGGTCGGTGATCTTCGAACCCGAGAACATCAAGAAGCTCAGCCAGTGCGGCGTGGCCTTCCTCGACTCGGCCGACGAAATGATTCCGGCCATGCTCAATTACCTGGGCCTGAACCCCAACAGCAAGAACCCGGACGACTACAAGAAAGCCGAGGCCAAGCTGATGGAGGTTCGTCCCTACATCACCTATTTCCACTCCTCCAAGTACATCGGTGACCTGGCCAACGGCGACATCTGCGTCGCGGCGGGCTTCTCCGGTGACATCTTCCAGGCCGCCGCGCGCGCCGAGGAAGCCGGCAAGGGCGTGGAAATCGCCTACGCGATCCCCAAAGAGGGCGGCAACCTGTGGTTCGACATGGTCGCCGTGCCGGCCGATGCCGCCAACGCCAAGGAAGCCCACGCCTTCATCGACTACCTGCTGCGCCCCGAAGTCATCGCCAAGGTCAGCGACTACGTGGGCTACGCCAACCCGAACACCAAGTCGGGCGAATTCATGAATCAGGAAGTGCGTGACGACGCGTCCGTGTACCCGCCACAAGCGGTGCTGGACAAGCTGTATGTCTCGGAGGAACTGCCTCCGAAGGTGCAACGGCTGATGACCCGGAGCTGGACCAAGGTCAAGTCGGGCAAGTGATCGGGGGCGAGCCGCGCGGGCAGGGCTCGCGCAGCTTGCGCCAGAGCGGGCGACGAGCGGGTCTGGACGCGCGTCTCGCGCCTAACGAGCGATACTCAACGCAACCGGCCATAATGGTCGGCTAGCAAGAATTGGGAGTGTGGTAATGGCAATAGCCTCCGGTGCCTACAAGAAAGCCCTCGAGGGCAACCAGCAACCCAAAGAGGTGCTGGTCAAGATCGACCGGGTGACCAAGCAGTTCGACGAGACCCTTGCGGTGGACGACGTCTCGCTGACCATCAACAAGGGCGAGATCTTCGCCCTGCTGGGTGGTTCCGGCTCGGGCAAGTCGACCCTGCTGCGCATGCTGGCGGGTTTCGAACGTCCCACTGAAGGTCGCATCTTCCTCGACGGCGTCGATATCACCGACATGCCGCCCTACGAGCGGCCGATCAACATGATGTTCCAGTCCTATGCGCTTTTCCCGCATATGACTGTTGCGCAGAACATCGCCTTCGGACTCAAACAAGATCGCCTCTCCAGCAGCGAGATCGACGAGCGTGTCACCGAGATGCTCAAGCTGGTGCAGATGACCCAGTACGCCAAGCGCAAGCCGCACCAGCTGTCTGGTGGCCAGCGTCAGCGCGTGGCCCTGGCCCGCTCGCTGGCCAAGCGTCCCAAGCTGCTGCTGCTCGACGAGCCCATGGGCGCCCTGGACAAGAAGCTGCGTTCGCAGATGCAGCTGGAGCTGGTGGAGATCATCGAGCGCGTCGGCGTGACCTGCGTCATGGTGACCCACGACCAGGAAGAGGCCATGACCATGGCCCAGCGCATCGCCATCATGCACCTGGGCTGCATCGAGCAGATCGGCAGCCCGGTGGACATCTACGAGACCCCCATCAGCCGCCTGGTGTGCGAGTTCATCGGCAACGTCAACCTGTTCGACGGCGAAGTGGTGGAGGACCTCGAGGCCCACGCCCTGATCGCCTGCCCCGAGCTGGAGCGCCCGATCTACGTCGGCCACGGCGTGACCACCTCGGTGCAGGACAAGCGCATCACCTACGCCCTGCGCCCCGAGAAGCTGCTGGTCACCACCGAGCAGCCCACCTGCGAGTACAACTGGTCGCGCGGCAAGATCCACGACATCGCCTACCTCGGCGGTCACTCGGTGTTCTACGTCAAGCTGCCCGGCGGCTCCATCGTCCAGTCCTTCGTCGCCAACGCCGAGCGTCGCGGCGCGCGTCCGACCTGGGACGATGAAGTCTTCGTATGGTGGGAGGACGACAGCGGGGTGGTGCTGCGCTCATGAAAATATCCAGCATAAAGAAGCGCCTGCCCACGGGCCGGCACGCGGTGATCGGGATTCCCTTCGTCTGGCTGTTCCTGTTCTTCCTGCTGCCCTTCGCCATCGTGCTGAAGATCAGCTTCGCGGAAGCGGACGTGGCGATCCCGCCCTATACAGAAATCTACACCTGGGCTGAAAACCAGCTGCAGATCGCTCTCAACCTCGGCAACTACTTCATGCTGAGCGAGGACGAACTCTACCTGGCCGCCTACCTGGGCTCCCTGAAGATGGCCTTCTTCAGCACCCTGCTGTGTCTCCTGATCGGCTACCCGATGGCCTACGCCATTGCCCGTGCCGGCAAGGAAGCCCAGACCGTGCTGCTGCTGCTGATCATGATGCCGACCTGGACCGCCATCCTCATCCGCGTCTACGCCTGGATGGGCATCCTCAGCAACAACGGCCTGCTCAACAGCTTCCTGATGGGCATCGGCCTGATCAGCGAGCCGCTGCAGATCCTCAACACCAACACCGCGGTCTACATCGGCGTGGTCTACTCCTACCTGCCGTTCATGATCCTGCCGCTGTTCGCCAACCTGGTGAAGCACGACCAGAGCCTGCTGGAAGCCGCCTCGGACCTCGGTTCGAGCAACTTCAACAGCTTCTGGAAGATCACCGTGCCGCTGTCCAAGAACGGCATCATCGCCGGCAGCATGCTGGTGTTCATCCCGGTGGTGGGCGAGTTCGTCATCCCCGAACTGCTCGGCGGCCCGGAGACCCTGATGATCGGCAAGGTGCTGTGGCAGGAGTTCTTCAACAACCGCGACTGGCCGGTGGCGTCCGCGCTGGCAGTGGTGATGCTGGCGATCCTCATCGTCCCGATCATCCTGTTCAACCGTAACCAAGCCAAGGAACTGGAGGGCAAGGTATGAAGCGCTTCAGTTTCTCCAACGTGATGCTCTGGGTCGGCCTGCTGTTCATCTACCTGCCGATGCTCATCCTGGTCATCTACTCGTTCAACGCCTCCAAGCTGGTCACGGTCTGGGGCGGTTGGTCGGTGAAGTGGTACGTCGGCCTGCTGGACAACTCCCAACTGATGAACTCGGTGATGCGCTCCCTGGAGATCGCCTGCTACACCGCCATCGCGGCGGTGGCGCTGGGCACCCTGGCGGCCTTCGTCCTGACCCGCATCCCGCGCTTCCGTGGCCGTACGCTGTTCGGCGGCCTGGTCACCGCGCCGCTGGTCATGCCCGAGGTCATCACCGGTCTGTCGCTGCTGCTGCTGTTCGTGGCCATGGCGCAACTGATCGGCTGGCCCCAGGAGCGTGGCATCGTCACCATCTGGATCGCCCACACCACCTTCTGCTCGGCCTACGTGGCCATCGTGGTATCGGCGCGCCTGCGTGAGCTGGACCTGTCCATCGAGGAGGCCGCCATGGACCTCGGGGCGCGTCCGTGGAAGGTGTTCATCCTGATCACCATCCCGATGATCGCGCCGTCGCTGGCGGCGGGCGGCATGATGTCCTTCGCCCTGTCCCTGGACGACCTGGTGCTGGCGAGCTTCGTTTCCGGCCCCGGTTCCACCACCCTGCCGATGGAAGTGTTCTCCGCCGTGCGCCTGGGTGTGAAACCGGAGATCAACGCCGTGGCCAGCCTGATCCTGCTGACCGTGTCGCTGTTCACCTTCTTCGCCTGGTACTTCAGCCGCCAGGCCGAAGAGCGCCGCAAGCGCGCCATCCAGGAAGCCATGGAATCCATGGCCGCCGAAGCCGCGTCCAGCAACAAGCGCGGTGGGGCCAGCCAACCGGCCTGAGCCTCGCGGTAACGGAAAAGGCCACCCTCGGGTGGCCTTTTCATTTCCGTTCGCAGCGCCAGCCGTAGCCCGGGCTTCAGCCCGGGAAAACCACCGGCACGGCCTAGACCGCCGCCAGCGCTGCATCCTCCACGGCTTCCGCCTTGGCCTGCCCGCCCTGCAGGATCATCTGCGCGGCCTTCTCGCCGATCATGATGCACGGCGCATTGGTGTTGCCGCTGACCAGGGTCGGCATGATCGAGGCATCGGCCACGCGCAGGCCCTTCACGCCGCGCACCCGCAGCTGCGGGTCCACCACGCTCATGGCGTCCACGCCCATCTTGCAGGTGCCCACCGGGTGGAACACCGTGGCGGCGTGCTCGCGGATGTACGCCAGCAACTGCTCGTCGCTCTGCACCTCGGTGCCGGGCAGCATCTCCTGGCCACGCAGGCCATCGAAGGCGGCGCCAGCGAGGATGCGCCGCGCCAGGCGGATGCCCTCCACCAGCACCCGGGCGTCCTGCGGGTCGGCGAGGAAGTTGTAGTCGATCTCGATCTCCCCCCGCGCCTTCACCCGCAGCTCGCCGATGCTGCCGGGGCGCAGTACGCAGGTGTGCACCGCGTAGCCGTGGCCCCACTCGAACAGGCGGCCACGGTGGCTGCGATAGCCCGGCACGAAGTGGAACTGCACGTCCGGCAGCGCGCCGGCCAGGGGCGTGCGGGCGAAACCGCCGGCCTCCACGTAGTTGGTGGTCAGCCAGCCCTTCCGCTGCGCCAGGTACTTGAAGGGCGACAGCAGCACGCTGGGCAGCGAGCCCCAGGAGAAGCCCAGGGTCAGCGGGCTCGGCGAGCGCACGGTGACCAGGCCGTCGAGGTGGTCCTGCAGGTTCTTGCCGACGCCGGGCAGGTCGTGATGCACCTCGATGCCGGCGGCCTCCAGCTCCGCCCTGGGGCCGATGCCGGACGCCAGGAGCACCTGCGGCGAGCCGATGGCGCCGGCGGCGAGTATCACCTCGCGCTTGCACTCCAGGCGTTGCTCCACGCCGTCACGTTCGATCAGCACGCCCTTGGCGGCGCCGTCTTCGAGCAGCAGCGACAGCACCTTGCAGCCGGTCAGCACCTGCAGGTTCGGCCGCTCGCGCACCGGCGCGACGAAGGCGCGGTAGCTGGACAGCCGCCGCGCGTCCTTCTGCGTCAGGTTGTAGAGGCCGACGCCTTCCAGCTGGCCGCCGTTGAAGTCGTCGTTGCGTTTCAGGCCGATGGCCTCGGCGGCCTTGATGAACAGGTGCGACAGCGGGTTGGGGTCGCGGGCGCGGTCCACCGCGAGCTCGCCCCGGGTGCCGTGGTAGGCCAGGTCCTGGCCCAGGCGGTTGCCCTCGGACTTCCTGAACAGCGGCAGCACCTCGCGCCAGCTCCAGCCGTCGCAGCCGAGTTCGGCCCAGCGGTCGTAGTCGGAGGCGTCGCCACGGATGTAGATCATCGAGTTCATCGAGCTGGAGCCGCCCAGTGCCTTGCCCCGTGGGCAGTGCAGCTGGCGGCCGTTGAGGCGTGGCTGGGGCGCGGAGAAGAAGTTCCAGCTGAAACGCCGGCTCTTGTACAGGGTGATGGTGCCGGCCGGCGTCTGCACGCGCGGGCTGGCGTCGCTGCCGCCGGCCTCGATCAGGCAGACGCGCACGCCGGGGTCGGCGCTGAGGCGGTTGGCCAGGACGCAGCCGGCCGACCCGGCGCCGACCACCAGGTAGTCGTAACGCTGGGGGATGGAGTCGAAGCGGGCATGGGGCCCTCCTTGCGATGGTGCCGGGGCGGGCGTGCCGCCCCCGGGCGGTCAGTGCATCTCTTCGAGGTCGTCGTGGAGCAGGCCGAGGATCTCGCGCTTCATCTCGATGAAGGCGCGGTCCATCACCATGTCCAGCTCGCGTGGGCGGGGGATGGGCACGTCGAGCTCGCGTTTGATGTGGCCGGGACGGGCACCCATGACGTAGATGCGGTCGCCCAGCAGGATGGCTTCGTCGATGTCGTGGGTGACGAACACCACGGTCTTCTTGCTGTGCTCCCACACCCGCAACAACAGCTTCTGCATCTGCATGCGGGTCTGGCTGTCGAGGGCGCCGAAGGGCTCGTCCATCAGCAGGATCTGCGGGTCGTTGGCCAGTGCGCGGGCGATGGCCACGCGCTGCATCATGCCGCCGGAGAGCTGCTTGGGGTAATGCCCGGCGAAGGGTGCCAGGCCCACTTCGGCGAGGTAGAAGTCGACGATCTCCTGGCGCTCGCCCTTGGGCATGCCCTTGCGCTTGAGGCCGAACTCGATGTTCTCGCGCACGTTGAGCCAGGGGAACAGGGTGTAGCCCTGGAACACCATGCCGCGATCGGCGCCGGGCCCCTCGACCCGCTTGCCGCCGACGTAGATCGCCCCCGACGTGGGTTCGGCCAGGCCGGCGGTGAGGTACAGCAGGCTCGACTTGCCGCAGCCGGAGGGGCCCACGAGCACGGCGAACTGCTGGTCCGGCACGCTCAGGGAGACGTTCTCCAGCGCGGCGAAGGTCTTGCCGCCCGGGCTCTGGTAGCGCAGGCAGACGTTCTCCACCCGCAGGCGTTCAGTGGGGGTTGCGGCCGCAGCGGGGGCGGCCAGGGTCTGATCGTGCATGGCTGCTACTGCGCCCATGAGGCCACCTTCAGTCGGAGGAGTCGGAACAGTTGATCGGTCACCAGCCCGAGCAGGCCGATGATGGCGATGGCGAGGAAGATCACGTCCACCTGGAAGCCGCGCATGGCCTTCAGGCTGATGTAGCCCAGGCCGCTGCTGGCGGCCACCAGCTCGGCCACCACCAGGTAGGTCCAGGCCCAGCCCATGGTCACCCGCAGGGTGTCCAGCACGCCGGGCAGGGAGGCCGGGCCGAGCACGTGGAGCACCACGTCGCGGCGGCTCGAACCCAGGGTGTAGGAGGCGTTGATCAGGTCCCGCGAGACGCCCTTGGAAACGTCCGCGATCATCACCAACTGCTGGAAGAACACGCCGAAGATGATCACCGTCACCCGCTGCTCCAGGCCGATGCCGATCCACAGGATGAACAGCGGCACGAAGGAGGTCACCGGCAGGTAGCGGACGAAGTTCACCAGCGGTTCGAGGAAGGCCTGGACGATGCGGAAGCTGCCCATCAGCAGCCCCAGCGGCACCGCCACCAGGGACGACACCGCGAAGCCGATGAGCACCACCTCGACACTCGCCAGCACGTGCTTGCCGAGGGTGCCGTCGCCGGCCAGCCGCGCGGCCGCCTCCAGCACCGCGCCCGGGGTGGGCAGGAACATCGCCGGCACCACGCCGCCGTAGGAAAGCCCGGCCCAGAGGCCGAGCACCAGCAGCCAGCCGAGGCTGCCCGCACCGAGTATCAGCTTCGCCGGCAGCTCGACCTTGGGGGTCAGGCAGCGGTTCAGCCAGGAGTGTCGAGAAGGCATGGTCGGCTCCCTTACTGGCTGACGAAGCGGGTGTCGACGAGGTCGTCGTAGCTGACTTCGTAGCGCTTGCCCTGCAGGGCACTCCAGGTCTCGTTGGCCAGGCGGATCACGCCCTTGATGTCACCGGGCTTGCCGGGCACGCCAAGCAGCTTCTCGCTCATGGCCTGGTCGTAGAAGCGCACGCCCTTGGCGGCGTTGGCCAGCTCCACCGGGTCGGCCAGGTAGCCGCCGACGCCCTTGGCCATGATCTCGTGGGCCTTCTCGGGGTTGTCCTGGGTGAACTGCACGGCCTTGTACAGGCCCTTGACCAGCGCCTTCACGTCCTCGGGCTGCTTGTCGATCACATCGCAGGACAGCGCCACCACGTCGACGATCACGCCGGGGGTCGTGCTGCTGTCCACCAGCACCTTGCCTTCGCCCTTCTGGCGCACCAGCGACAGGTGCGGCTCCCAGGTCACGGCGGCGGGCACGCGGCCGGCGATGAAGGCGGTAGCGGCGTCGTCGGCCGTCATGTTCTGGATGTCCAGGTCGGCCATGGTCATGCCGTTGTGCTTGAGCAGGTAGGACAGCCAGAACTGCGAGACCGAGCCCTCGTTCACCGCCACCGACTGGCCCTTGAGGTCCTTCAGGCTGGTGACCTCCTTGCCCACCAGCACGCCGTCGCCGCCGTAGCTTTCGTCCAGGGCGGCGACCGCCTTGAAGCAGAAGTCCTTGGAGCGGTACTTGAGCACCTCGTCGATGGTGGAGGCGGAGCCGGACAGCTTCCCGGAGGCCTGGGCGGCCATGTACATCGAGGCTTCCTCGATGGTGGTCAGCTCCAGGTCCAGGCCCAGCTCCTTGAAGTAGCCCAGGTCGCGGGCCAGGTACAGCGTGCCGTAGCCGACCCAGGTGGTATGGCCGATGGACAGGGTGCCCGCCTGGGCGCCGGCGGCGCCGACCGCCAACGCGGTGCAGGTGAGGGGAAGGGTGAAGCGACGTAGCAAGGACTTGATCATGGAACACTCCCGCATTAGTTGTTGGAATTGCTGGGCAGTACGGGCCATTGGCCGAATTCGTTCCGCGCCCCGGGCCTGCGTGGGCTCGGGGTCCTGTTCTGCTGCGGCCCCTTCCATGGGCCCTGTGTCGTTGGGTGCGTCTGATGCGGCGCATCGCCGTGGAGCGGGACCGGGTCATCGCGGCGCCGGCCTCGAGGGCCGCCACCTGCGCCGTGCGCGGTCGTAGGGTGGGCTTCAGCCCACCGTTTTCTCCTGCACCGTGGCCTGGAGGCGGCCCCGGTTTATCTAGCCGTTGGGAAGGACGGGGCACGGCTGTGGCCCCGTCGCGGGTCAATGCATCGCTGGTGGGCTGAAGCCCACCCTAAGGTGCCTGCTCAGCCGCGGCCGATCTCCTGGGCCGTGCGTTCCACCGCGCGGCGGGTCTTGTCGATCAGTTCGTCGATGTCCGCGCGGGTCGCCACCAGGGCGGGCGCCATGATCATCCGGCCCAGGGTGGAGCGGATGATCACGCCCTCCTCGAAGCCGAGGGTGCGGCAGCGCCAGGCGATGTCGTTCTCGTTGTCGAAGCGCTTGCGCGTGGCCTTGTCCTCGACGAACTGCAGGGCCGCCACCAGGCCGGTGCCCTGGATCTCGCCGATCAGCGGGTGCTTGCCGAACACCTCGCGCAGGCACTGCTGCAGGTAGGGGCCGGTGTCGTTCTTCACCTGGGTGACCACGCCCTCGTCGCGCAGCGCCTTGAGGTTGGCGATGGCCACGGCGGCGGCCACCGGGTGCCCGGAGTAGGTCAGGCCGTGGGCGAACACGCCGCCCTGTTCCACCAGCACCTCGGCGATGCGTTTGCCCAGCACCAGGCCACCCATGGGGATGTAGCCGGAGGTCAGGCCCTTGGCGATGGACAGGGTGTCGGGCTGGAAGCCGAAGTGCTGGTGGGCGAACCATTCGCCGGTGCGGCCGAAGCCACCGATCACCTCGTCTGCGCACAGCAGCACGTCGTACTGGCGGCAGATGCGCTGGATCTCCGGCCAGTAGCTCTCCGGCGGGAAGATCATCCCACCCGCGCCCTGGAAGGGCTCGGCGATGAAGCCGGCGACATTGTCGGCACCCAGTTCGAGGATCTTCTCCTCCAGCTGGCGGGCGCAGCGCAGGCCGAACTCGGCCGGGGTCAGGTCGCCGCCCTGGGCGAACCAGTAGGGCTCGTCGATGTGGGCGACATCGGGGATCAGCCCGCCCATCTCGTGCATGAACTTCATCCCGCCCAGGGCGGTGGCCGCCAGGGTCGAGCCGTGGTAGCCGTTCCAGCGGCCGATTATCACCTTTTTCTGCGGCTTGCCGAGGATCTGCCAGTAGCGGCGCACGGTGCGGATCAGCACCTCGTTGGCCTCGGAACCGGAGTTGGTGTAGATGGCGTGGCTGTAGTGGGCCGGCAGCAGGCTGAAGAGCAGCTCGGAGAGCTCCACCACCGCCGGGTGGGTGGTGTGGAAGAACATGTTGTAGTACGGCAGCTGCTCCAGCTGGGCGCTGGCGGCGGCGGCCAGGTCCTTGCGGCCGTAGCCCAGGTTGGTGCACCACAGGCCGGACATGCCGTCGAGGTAGCGCTTGCCGTCGTTGTCCCACAGGTGCAGGCCTTCGCCGCGCACCATCACGCGCGGGCCTTCGGCGTTCAGCGCCTTCTGGTCGAGGAAGGCGTGGATGTGGTGCGCGGCATCGGCTGCCTGGTAGTCCTCGGTGCTGCGCTGCGGGGTGATGGGAGCGGTCATGGTCTTCTCCTGCTCGTCAAAGGGGGTCGGGGGAAAGGGCGGCGCGGATGACCGGCGCCGGCTCGGAAGGGGTCAGTGGTTCGGGCACGAACAGCGGCTTGCGCATCACCCGCTTGATCCAGGCGATGGCGATCACCGAGATCAGGCCGAGCACCACGCCGGCGGTGCCGAAGATCTTCGTGGTCATCTCCGGGGCCGGGGAGACGTGGTAGATGGCAAAGAGCATGCCGACGATGCCGAGCACCTGGGGCCAGGGGTAGAAGGGCGAACGGAACGGCCGGGCCATGTGCGGGTAGCGGCGGCGTAGGGCGATCACGTCGATGTGCACGATGATGTAGGCCAGCAGCCAGGCCAGCGCGGCGGCCAGCAGCAACAGGCTGATGGAGTCCGGGTCCTGGCCCAGCAGGAGGATCGGCAGGCCGGTGATGCCGGCGATGAACAGCACTGCCACCCAGGGCGTGCGGGTGCGTTGGCTGAGGTGCTTGAACTGCGGGAAGGCCTGGCCGTTCTGGGCCATGCCGTAAAGCATGCGCGGCAGGGCGGCGAGGGAGGAGTTCACCGTGCTGCAGGTGGCGGTCACCGCGGCGGCCACCAGGAACAGCTTGCCGGCCTCGCCGAACACGGTGGTGGCGAAGAGGAAGTGTGGCAGCGGGTCGGCGGCCAGTTGCTCGCGGGGGATGCACAGCAGCGCGCCCAGGCAGTAGAGGACGATGATGCCGAAGATCAGGGTCAGGCCGATGATCATCGAGCGCGGGATGTTGCGCTCCGGGCGGCGGGTTTCCTCCACCAGCGGGCAGACGAACTCGGCGCCGACGAAGCCCCAGATGGCCATGGCCGCCAGGGTCAGCGCGCCGGCTTCCAGCGGGTTCCAGCCCTGGTCCAGGGGCGTGGCCAGGGTGGCCATGTCGCTGCTGATGGCGCCCAGGCCGAGGGCCAGCAGGGTCACCACCATCACCAGGGCCAGGGCGCTCTGCAGGCGGGCGAAGACGTCGATGCCCAGCAGGTTGAAGACAGTGAACAGGGCGAGCACGCCGTAGGCCACCAGCATCGGCGGCAGCGCGCCGGGGTAGACCTTGCCGATGATCAGGTCGAGGAGCAGCAGCTCCGCCGAGAGGGCGAACATGGCCACTACCATGTAGCCGGAGAAGGTGGCGAGGATGGCCGGGAAATGGCCGATGGCGACCTCGGTGTAGCTGCTCAGGCTGCCGGCGCGGGGGATCATCAGCGACAGTTCGGAGAACGACAGGGCATAGGTCAGCGCCAGCAGGTAGGCGATGCCCAGGGGAATGATGAAGCCCAGCCCGGCCAGGCCGGCCCCTTGCAGCATCAGCACCATCACGCCCTGGGACACCACCAGGCCGACGGCCACCGCCACCAGCGGGCCCAGCCCGAGAACGCGGCGCAGGCCGCTGGTTTGCCCCGTGGCAGGGATGGAAACACTCGCACTCATGACGCTCTCCCGATCTTCTTGTTATCCGCCGGCGGCTCAGGGGCCGCCGGCTGGTGTGACGGGTTGCACCCGTCGTTCAGCCCCGCCCGCGCCCAGCTTCCCCGGCGCGGACGGAACCATGGCTCAGCGCGCCGCCCAGGCGTTGAAGCGTTCCTCCAGCTCCTCGCCGTGGTTGACCCAGAACTCCGCATCCACCAACTGGGCTTCGGCCAGGTTCGCCGGCGCAGTGGGCAGTTGCGCCTGGGTGGCGGCGGGCAGCTGTGCGAGGGCGTCCTTGTGCACCGGGCCGTAGGGGATCTGGCTGGAGAAGCTCTTCTGCGGCTCGGCCTGGCTGGCGAAGGCGATGAAGCGTTCGGCCAGGGCCTTGTTCGGGCTGCCACGGACGATGGCCCAGTGGTCCGGGTCGTAGAGGTTGCCGTTCCACACGATGGCGAGCTTGGAGCCCTCCTTCTGCGCGGCGGCGATGCGGCCGTTGTAGGCGGCGGACATCACCACGTCGCCGGCCGCCAGCCACTGCGGCGGCTGGGCACCGGCCTCCCACCACTGGATGTTCGGCTTGATCTGGTCGAGCTTGGCGAAGGCGCGGCTGACGCCCTCCGGGGTCGCCAGCACGGTGTAGAGGTCCTCGCGCCTCACCCCGTCGGCCAGCAGCGCGGCTTCCAGGGTGTACTTGGCGCCCTTGCGCAGGCCGCGCTTGCCGGGGAAGCGCTGCACGTCCCAGAAATCGGCCCAGGAGGTGGGCGCCGCCGCCAGCTTGCCGGCGTCGTAGGCCAGCACCATGGACCACACGTAGCTGGCCACGCCGCACTCGCTGAGGGTGCCGGGGATGAAGTGCGCGGCATCGCCGAGCAGGGCCGGGTCGATGGGCTCGAACAGGCCCTCCTCGCAACCGCGCAGCAGTTCGGGGCTTTCCACTTCCACCACGTCCCAGCTGACCTGGCCGATGTCGACCATGGCCTTCACCTTGGACAGCTCGCCGTTGTATTCGCCAGCCACCACCTTGGCCGCGCCGCTCTGTTCGAAGGGGCGGAAATAGGCGGCATCCTGGGCGGCCTTGGTGGCGCCGCCGAAGGAGATCACGGTGAGCGTCCCGGGCTGGGCCTGGGCCGCGCCGACCGTGGTCAGCAGGGCGAGGCCGAGGGTGGCGGGCAGGGTGGTACGCAAGGATCTGGACATGAGAACTCCCTCACTACTTTTCAGTTGTGTTCAGTTGTCGAGGCAGTTGTGGCCTGGTGGCCGGGTATCCGCGCGTGCACGGGCGCGGATGGTTTTCTTGTCATGGCGGCCGCGCGGCGAGGCGCGGCCGGGTCGTCATCGCGACCTCAGCGCAGCTGGAACCAGGTGGTCTTCAGCTGGCTGTACTTGTCGAAGGAATGCAGCGAGAGGTCGCGGCCGAAGCCGGATTGCCTGCCGCCGCCGAAGGGTACGGTGACGTCCAGCGCGTCCACGGTGTTCACCGATACGGTGCCCGCCTTGAGCGCACGGGCGACACGGTGGGCGCGGTGCAGGTCGTCGCTCCACAGCGAGGCGGCCAGGCCGTAGACGCTGTCGTTGGCGAGGCGGATGGCTTCCTCCTCGGTGTCGAAGGCGCTGATGGCCAGCACCGGGCCGAAGACTTCCTCGCGGGCCAGGGTCATGTCGCCGCGCACGTCGGCGAACAGGGTGGGCTCGACGAAGTTGCTCGAGCCGTTGAAGGTCAGGCGCCGGCCGCCGGCCAGCAGGCGTGCGCCCTCGCCCTGGGCGCCTTCGATGAAGCCCATGACGCGGCCGGTCTGCGCGGCGTCGACGATGGCGCCGGCGCGGCTGGCGGGGTCCAGCGGGTCGCCGGGCATCCAGTCGCGGGCCTTGGCCAGCAGGCGTTCGATGAATTCGTCCTGGATGGAGCGCTGCACGTAGAGGCGCGAGTTGGCGGAGCACACCTCGCCCTGGTTGAAGAAGATGCCGAAGGCGGCCTTCTCGGCGGCGAGGTCGAGGTCGCGGCAATCCTCGAACACCAGGTTCGGGCTCTTGCCGCCGCACTCCAGCCACACCTGCTTGAGGTTGGACTGGGCCGAATAGCCCATGAAGTACTTGCCCACCTGGGTGGAACCGGTGAACACCAGGCAGTCCACGTCCGGGTGCAGGCCGAGGGCCTTGCCGGCGCTTTCGCCCAGGCCCGGCACCACGTTGAGCACGCCCTCGGGGATGCCGGCCTCCAGGGCCAGCTCGCCCAGGCGCAGGGCGGAGAAGGGCGACTGCTCGGCGGGCTTGAGCACCACGCTGTTGCCGGCGGCCAGGGCCGGGGCCAGCTTCCAGGCGGCCATGTCGAGGGGGAAGTTCCAGGGCACCACGGCGGCGACCACGCCCAGCGCTTCGCGGGTGATGGTGGCCAGGCTGCCGGGGGCGGTGGGGGCCACCTGGTCGTAGAGCTTGTCCAGGGCCTCGCCGTACCAGGCGAAGACGTTGGCGGCGCCGGGCACGTCGATGGTGTAGGCGTCCATCACCGGCTTGCCCATGTCGAGGGAGTCCAGCAGGGCCAGCTCCTCGCGGTGGGCCATCATCAGCTCGGCGAGGCGCAGCAGCACCTTCTTGCGCTCCACCGGCGCCATGCGTGCCCAGGGGCCCTGGTCGAAGGCGCGGCGCGCGCTGCGCACGGCCAGGTCCACCTCGGCCTCGCCGCAGGCGGCGACGCGGGCCAGCAGCTGGTTGGTCGCGGGGTTGATGGAGTCGAAGGTGGCACCGGATGCGGCCGAGACCTGATGGCCGCCGATCAGTGCCTTGTCGATGAATGCCTGCCGGGCAGCTCGCTGCTGCCAGTAATCGAGATCGAACACGCTGCACTCCCACTCGACCGTCTTCGCGGTCTGGTTGTTATTCGTGACTGGGCTTGATGGTGCGACAGAGTTCGGCTTAGGAAAATTATTAAAAATATGCTCGGTGGATAAGAAAAAGCTCAGTAGCGGAACCACGCGCGCAGCACCCTCCCGCCCTTGGCTCCAGCCTGGGGCGGCGGGCCTGCAGGGTGCGCCATCGGGGTGCAGAAACACCGGAAAAAAGGGCGCCTGTAGGGGCGAATTCATTCGCCCGCCGTTCCACCCCGCGCGCGCAGGCCGCTTCTTTTTTGTGGGAGCGGATTCATCCGCGATGGTGCTCGTCGACGCATCGCCGGTGGGCTGAAGCCCACCCTACGGTCTGCTTCAACTCTCTGCGTTCGACCTATCACATCGGCGTGCGCATGGGCTTTCGTAAGGTGGGGCGGGCGGCGTTCCGCGAGCGGAGCGAAACCCACGCGGTGGAGGTGGCTGACTCACTCGCCCGCAGCCCACAGGCTGCCCTGTGGGAGCGGATTCATCCGCGATGAGCTCACCGATGCATCGTCGGTGGGCTGAAGCGGAGCGCCGCCCGGCCCACCCTACGGTCGTGCCTGGCCCGGCCTGGTGACCTGCAGCTCCATGGGCTGGTAGGTGAGCCCGGCGAATTCTCCGGGCTCCCCGCTGCACTGGAAGCCGTAGCGCAGGTACGCCCCCACCGAGGTCAGCGAGGCCCGGACCGTGATCGGATCCACCCGGGCGTGCGCGGTCATCGCCGTCACCAGTGCCTGGCCGATGCCCTGGCGCTGGTGCTCGGGGTCGATGAACAGCATGGCCAGGTGGCGGCCCTCCTTGAGCTCGAGAATGCCCCTGAGCGAGCCAGCGTCTTCGTAGACCAGCATCAGGTTGTCGCCCTGCAAACGCTGCAGGAAGGCCTCGGCAGCCGCCACCTTGGCGAAGGTCTCGATGCCTTGCGCGGGCAGCGTGGGCGCGACCGAAGCATTGAAGGCCGCCATGCACAGCGTGCTGACCGCATCGATGTCCGCCGGCTCCATCTTCCTGATTACCATCCTCCGCTCCTTCGTCCTTGTGGCATGGCCGGCCACGTTAGCACCGGGCGTTATCCGGGCTGAAGCCTTGTGTCGGAGCGGTGCGTGTTGCAGGTGGATCAGCCCGGGTTCTCCAGGTAGTCGGCCAGGCGCAGGAGCATGGCGTCGCAGGCGTGGAGCTGTTCGAGGCTGATGAATTCGTCGGGCTTGTGCCCCTGGTCCATGCTGCCGGGCCCGCAGACCACGGTGGGGATGCCGGCCTGGTCGAACAGCCCGCCCTCGGTGCCGAAGGCGACGGTGCCGAACGCGCTGGAGCCGGCGATCCGCGCCAGCAGCCGCGCGGCGTCGCTGTCGGGGGAGGTGGCGAGGCCGGGATAGGCGCTCAGGGGCTGCAGCTGGATGCCGGTGTCGGCCTGCACGGCCTGCATCTGCGGCAGCAGCTCGCCTTCGGCGTAGCGTTGCAGCTCGTCCGCCACCTGCTGGGCATCGAAGCCGGGCAGGGCGCGCACCTCGAAGTCGAACTCGCATTCCGCCGGGACGATGTTCAGTGCCCGGCCGCCCTTGATCACCCCGGTCTGCACCGTGGAGAAGGGTGGGTCGAAGCGCGGGTCATGGTGCTCGACATGGGCCAGCCGCGTGCCGATATCGCCCAGCTTGCCGATCAGCCGCGCGGCGTATTCGATGGCGTTGACCCCATAGGGCGCGTAGGCGGAATGGCAGGCGGCGCCGCGCACCTGGCAGCGCATGGCCAGCTTGCCCTTGTGGCCGAGCACCGGCTTGAGCTCGGTGGGCTCGCCGATCAGGCACAGCAGCGGCTTGTGCGGGCGCTTTTCCAGCTCCGCGAGCATGGGGCGCACGCCGAGGCAGCCGATCTCCTCGTCATAGGAGAAGGCCAGGTGTACCGGCAGCTTCAACGGGCGTTCGAGGAAGCGCGGCACCGCCGCCAGCACCGAGGCGATGAAGCCCTTCATGTCGGCGGCGCCGCGCCCGTACAGGCGGCCGTCGCGTTCGCTGAGGCGGAACGGCTCCACCGTCCAGGCCTGGCCATCCACCGGCACCACGTCGGTGTGGCCGGACAGCACCACGCCACCCCGGTCGCGGGGGCCGAGGGTGGCGAAGAGGTTGGCCTTGGTGCCTTCGGGGTTGTGGAACAGCTCGCTCTCCACCCCGTGCGCGGCCAGGTAGTAGCGGATGAAGGCGATCAGCTCCAGGTTGGAATCCCGGCTGACCGTGGCGAAGCCGATCAGCCGCTCCAGCAGGTCGCGGCTGTTCGTCTCATTCATCGCCGGGCACCCCGTAGCTGGGCGCTGCGGTCGGGTCCAGGGCGCGGGTCACGTAGTCCTGCATCTGCGGGCGGTAGGCCTGCCAGAGGCCGTCGAGCTGGCCGATGGGGTCCTCGTCGGCCCAGTCCACGCGCAGGTCGACGATGGGCCAGGTGAGGTCGTCCACCACCTTGAGCGCCGCCGAGTGCACCGGCCCGGCTTCGCCACCGGCGGCCATTGCTGCGTGCATGGCCGCCAGCAGGCGTTCGGCGAGCAGGCCCGGGGTCTGCTCGAAGGCGTGGACCATGGCGTCGATCACCTCGGTGCCGGAGAGCAGGTTGCCGGCCGCCACGCACTGCTCGCCGGCCACGGCGTTGTGCAGGCCGAGGGCCTCCTTGCCGCTGAACAGGGCGGTGCGCCCGGTGCCGTCGATCACCGTCACCTGGCGGTACTGGCTCCAGCCGTTGCTCCCGAGCGCCTTGCTCAGGGCCGCCTGTGGCTCCAGGTGCTGGTGCTCCAGCAGGTCGAGGATCTGCGGGCCCAGGGCCGGCAGGGTGATGTTCTGGGTGGCCACGGCGCCGACGCCGGCGCGCACCCAGGGGCAGCGTGCGCCGACGGCGATGCTGGAGGAGCTGATGGCGATGCCCAGCTGCCCGGTTTCCGCGCAGCGGCCAACGATGGAGAAGGTCATGGTTCGCTCCTCAGCCTTTCGGCTGCCAGTCGTCCGGGATCACCGCGATCACATCGATCTCCATCAGCCACTGGGGCTGGCCCAGGGCCGAGACCACCAGGCCGGTGGAGATGGGGAACACGCCCTTCAGCCATTTGCCCACTTCCTGGTACACCGGCTCGCGGTAGCGCGGGTCGATCAGGTAGGTGGTGGTCTTGACGATGTGCGAGAGGTCGCTGCCGGCTTCCTCCAGCAGCTGCTTGAGGTTCTTCATGGCCTGCTCGGTCTGGGCGCGCGGGTCGCCCAGGCCCACCAGGTTGCCCTCGAAGTCGGTGCCGACCTGGCCGCGCACGTACACGGTATTGCCGGCACGCACGGCCTGGCAGAGGTCGTTGTCCAGGGTCTGGTTGGGGTAGGTGTCCTTGGTGTTGAACATGCGGATGCGGGTGTGGGTGGGCATCAGCTGACTCCCATGATGCTGGCTTTAGGGGGTTGCGGCTCGCGGTAGCCGTCCTGGCTGCTGCCGTTGAGGCCGGCGTCTGCCTGGCGCTGCGAGGCGTCGCGGTATTCGAGG
Organism: Pseudomonas solani; assembly: GCF_026072635.1. Classification (NCBI taxonomy): domain Bacteria; kingdom Pseudomonadati; phylum Pseudomonadota; class Gammaproteobacteria; order Pseudomonadales; family Pseudomonadaceae; genus Pseudomonas; species Pseudomonas solani. The sequence goes on from NZ_AP023081.1 coordinate 2,572,442, forward strand.
TACTTGCGTTGCGTGGCGATGTGGCCGGCGATGTGCTTGGCGTCGTGCCACACGCCCCAGATGAAGGTGGAGCCCCGGCGCGACAGCCAGGGCAGGCCGAGGAAGTACACCCCCGGCTCGCTGGAGACGCCGCGCTGGTGCTTGGGCTTGCCCTTGTCGTCGAAGGCGTTCACCTGCAGCCAGCTGAAGTCCACGGCGTAGCCGGTGGCCCAGATGATCGAGGTGATGCCGGCCTCGGCCAGGTCCAGTCCGAGGATCGGCCGGGTGATGCATTCCGGGTCCGGCAGCGTGCGCCGCGCCTCCGGTTCTTCCGGCAGGTCGAGGCCGTTGCGGGCGATGTAGGCGTCGGCGGCGTCCAGCAGCGACAGGTAGTTCTCGTCGCCCCGGGCGATGTTCTCCGCCAGGTCCGCCTGGAAGCGCACCTTGCCGCCCGCGAACGACTGGGTCAGGCCGACCAGGGTGATGCCTTGTTGGGCCAGGGCGCGGAAGTCCACGGTGTGGCCGCCGCGGGCACCGCTGACGGCGATGGTGACGTGCTCGCGACCCGGCTGCGCGGCTTCCGCGTCCCACAGGCCGAGCACCCCCAGCCACCAGCAGAAGTCACGGTTGCGGTAGGAACGTGGCGGACGGTCGTGGGCGCCCACCGAGAGGTAGACCTGGCGCCCGGCGCGCTGCAGCTCGTCGGCGATCTGCACGCCGGAGGAGCCGGCGCCCACCACCAGCACGGCGCCGGCGGGCAGCTGCTGCGGGTTGTAGTAGGCGGCCGAGTGGAGCTGGTGGATGCTGCCTTCCGCCGGTGCGATGGCGGGGATCACCGGGCGCTGGAAGGGGCCGGTGGCGGAGACCACGCGGTTGGCCTGGATCACGCCGATGGAGGTCTCGACGGTGAAACCGGGGCGGTCGGGGTTGCGCACCACCTTCTTCACCTCGACGCCGGTGCGGATCGGCGCGTTGATCTGCTGGGCATAGGCGACGAAGTAGTCCGCCACCTGCTCCTTGCCGGGGAAGTCGTCCGGGCCGACGTCGAATTCGCGCCCCGGGAAGCGGTCGTGCCAGGCCGGGCCGTTGGCCACCAGGGAATCCCAGCGGCCCGTGCGCCAGGCTTCGGCGATGCGCTTGCGCTCCAGCACCAGGTGCGGCACGCCGAGCTTGCCCAGGTGTTCGCTCATGGCCACGCCGGCCTGGCCCGCGCCAACCACGAGCGTATCGATTTCTATGGTTTCAACTGTCATGTCTCTGTCCTTCTGCAGGCGATTCGCGGTGGTCGGGTCGGTGCTGCGTGCACGCTGTTCAGTGCCGGAAGCGGGTTCGACGGTGACGCGGGCCGGGGGCGGGAGGAGCGACGGGGCGCGGGTGGGGGGCATGCTGCACGTCCTCGTCGACCGTCTGCGCGGTCCAGGCTTTGTGAGTCGAGTGCAGTGGATGGTGCGATAGAGCGGTGCCGAGGAAAATTATTAAAAATATGCTCGCTGGATAAGAAAAAGCTCGGCAGGGCAGACCCTTCCGCAGCGGCGCCTGGGGTATGTTTCACCGAGGGATTGCTCCCACCCATAAGAACCAGCCGCGCGGCCATGACCGAGGCGGCGAGCGACATGCCGAGGTGCCCCGTGGCGAACTACACCCTGCGACAACTCAAGTACTTCGTGACGACGGTGGAGTGCGGCAGTGTGGCCGAGGCCTCGCGCAAGCTGTACATCGCGCAGCCGTCCATCTCCACCGCCATCAAGGGGCTGGAGGAAAGCTTCGGCGTGCAGCTGTTCATCCGCCACCACGCCCAGGGCGTGTCGCTGACCCCCAGCGGCTCGCGCTTCTACCGCAAGGCCCAGGACCTGCTGCGCATGGCCTGGGAGTTCGAGCAGAACGCCCTGGCGGTGAACGACGTGGTGGCCGGGCAGATCGACATCGGCTGCTTCGAGACGGTGGCGCCGCTGTACCTGCCCGGGCTGATCGCGGGCTTCCGCGAGCGCTACCCGGGGGTGGAGATCCGCATCGGCGACGGCGAGCAGCAGGAGTTGGTGCAGGGGCTCACCGCCGGGCGCTTCGACCTGGCGATCCTCTACCAGCACGAGCTCGACGCCACCATCGAGACCGACCCGCTGATGCCGCCGCAGCGGCCCTATGCGCTGCTGCCGGAGAACCACCGCTTCGCCCGCCAGGCCGAGGTTTCCCTGCGTGACCTGGTGCTGGAACCGATGATCCTGCTGGACGTGCAGCCCAGCCGGACCTACTTCGTCAGCCTCTTCGAGGAGCTCGGCCTGACCCCGAATATCGGCTTCAGCTCGCCCTCCATCGAGATGGTGCGCGGCATGGTCGGCCAGGGTTTCGGCTTCTCGGTGCTGGTCACCCGACCCCATTCCGAATGCACCTACGACGGCAAGAAGGTGGTGATGGTGGACATCGCCGAAGCCGTGACCGGCTCCGGCCTGGTGGCCGCCTGGCTCAAGCGCGCCCAGCTGACCAAGCCGGCGCAGATGTTCGTCGACTACTGCAAGGAACACCTGCCCGGCGGCAGCGCGCCGGTGCCCTCCCCGGGCGATTGACCACCGGTGGGAGCGAATTCATTCGTGAAAGCGGCGTCTTGCGGTTTGTAGGATGGGTAGAGCGAAGCGAAACCCGTGCGGTTACGGGTCGCTCCGCATCGATGGGTTTCGTACCTCTACCCATCCTACGAAGAGCGCCGGTGCCTGGGGCTAGGCCTCAACCCGCCCCGCATCTTCCAGCAACGCCTTCAACCGCTCGCCATCCAGCGCCGGGCAGATGCCTTGCGGCTTCTGCATCACGGCATCCTCGGCGGCGAGCATGGCGTTGAGGATGGCCTCGTCCGTGCTTTCCACCGCCGCCAGGTAGAGGGCGTCGATGTGCTCGTCGTTGAGGCATTCCAGGCTGAAGCGCCCACCGGGGGTGAGCTGGGGCAGGGCGCGCGGGTTGGCGACGCTGAAGGCGAGGAAGATGTCCCCCGAGTTGTTGCCCCCGGGGTACCGCCCAGGCCGACGCCGAGGCCGGCGCGCTGGGCCAGGCGGCGCAGCTGGTGGGGCAGCAGCGGGGCGTCGGTGGCGAGCACGACGATGATCGAGCCGCGCTCGCGGTCCAGCCCCTGGGGCTGCTCGCCCAGGGCCTTGCCCACCGGCACGCCGAGCACCTTGAGCCAGTCGCGCTGGCCGTGGTTGGCCTGCACCAGGGCGCCCAGGGTGTAGGCCTGGCCGTCGATCTCCAGCACCCGCGAGGCGGTGCCGGTGCCGCCCTTGAAGCCGTAGCAGATCATGCCGTTGCCGCCGCCGACGTTGCCCTCGGCGATGGCGCCGTCGCGGGCGTCGGCCAGGGCGGCCAGGGCATCGGCCTCGGTGACGTGCTGGCCGTTGATGTCGTTGATCACCCCGTCGTAGGTCTCGGCCACCACCGGCATCGCCCACAGGTGGTTGGCCTCCCAGGCGCCGGCGTAGTGGTCGATGGTCCAGCGTGCGGCGGCGTGGTGGACGATGCCGACGCTGTGGGAGTTGGTGATGCACAGCGGGCCGACGAAGTAGCCGCCGTGCTCGATCCAGTGGGTGCCGGTCATCTCGCCGTTGCCGTTGAGGGCGTGGAAGCCGGCCCACACGGGTTGCGGCTCGGGCTCCAGGCCACGGGGGAGGATGGCGGTGACCCCGGTCTTGATGGGTTTGCCGTTGGCGGCGACGCCGTCGAGGGTGCGGTAGCCGACGCGCACGCCGGGTACGTCGGTGATGGCGTTGTTGGGGCCGGGCCGGCCGGGGACGGCCAGCCCGAGTTCACGGGCGCGTGGTTTAGCCATGGGCATTCTCGGCAGGGGAAGTGGCGGGCTTGCGGTTGCGCAGGTAGAGCCCGAGGGAAGCGATGACCAGCGAGGCGATCAGCAGCAGGGTGGCGATGGCGTTGATCTCGGGCTTGATGCCGCGGCGGATCATTCCGTAGATGAAGACCGGCAAGGTGGTGGAGTCGACCCCGGAGATGAAGTAGGTGATCACCAGGTCGTCCATCGAGATGATGAAGGCCAGCAGCGCACCGCCGAGCACGCCGGGGAGGATCTGCGGCAGGGTGATGCGGCGGAAGGTGGTCCAGGGCGAGGCGCCGAGGTCGGCCGAGGCTTCTTCCAGGCGCGTGTCCATCCCCGCCAGGCGGGCGCTGACGATGAGGAACACGTAGCTGATGAGGAAGGTGCAGTGGCCGATGATGATCGACGTCTTGCCCAGGGGGATGCCGCTGTTGACGAAGAAGATCAGCAGGGCGATGCCGAGGACGATGTCCGGCATCAGCATCGGCAGGAACAGCAGCACCCGGTAGAAGCCCTGCAGGCGGAAGCGGTAGCGCGCCAGGGCGAGGGCGGTGAGGGTGCCGATCAGGGTGGAGATCACCGTGGTGCTCAGGGCCACCGTGAGGCTGGTACGCAGGGCGGCCACCAGCTGGTCGGTGGATTCCACGTAGAGCGCGTTCTCGTTTAGCGAGCTGGAGAAGCCGAACAGGGTGCGGTACCAGTCCAGGCTGGCGCCGCTCCAGATCATCATGTTCACCGGGTTGGCGTTGAACGAGTAGGCGACGATCAGGGCGATGGGCAGGTACAGGAAGGCGAAGAAGGCCAGGCTGTAGCCGCCGAGCAGGCCGCGCCCCAGGCGGGCGATGAGGGCATTCATACCAGACCCTCCCTGCCCTGGGCGCGTGACTGCCAGCGCACGTAGAGCAGCAGGAACACCAGCATCGCGGCCATGATCAGCATCGCCAGGGCGGCGCCGAAGGGCCAGTTGCGCGCGGCGAGGAACTGCTGCTCCACCAGGTTGCCGATCATCACCACCCGCGCGCCGCCCAGCAGCGAGGGCACGATGAAGTTACCCAGGCTGGGGATGAAGACGATGATCGAGCCGGCGGCGATGCCCGGCAGGGTCAGCGGGAAGACGATGCGCCAGAAGCTCTGCCAGCGGCTGGCGCCGAGGTCGGCGGAGGCCTCCAGCAGCTTGCGGTCGAGCTTCTCCACGCTGGCGTAGATGGGCATGAACATGAAGGGGATGAAGATGTAGGTCATGCCGATCAGCACGGCGGTTTCGCTGTAGATCAGGTTCAGCGGCTGGTCGGCCAGGCCCAGGGCCTGCAGCGCCAGGTTGAGGAAGCCGGTGGGGCGCAGGATCAGCACCCAGGCGTAGAGCCGCACGATCAGGCTGGTGAAGAACGGCAGGGTGATGAGGAAGAGGAAGAAGTTGCGCCGCCGTTCCGGCTGCCGCGCCACCCAGAAGGCTGCCGGGTAGCAGACCGCGAGGGTCAGCACGACGGTCATCGCCGCCAGCTTGAACGAGCGCAGCAGGATCTCCAGGTAGACGATGTCGAACTCTTCGTTGCTGCCGTCGGCCCAGCCGAGGATGCGGCCGAAGTTGTCCGGGTAGAAGGACCATTCCACGCCGCCGTACAGGCCCGGCTCCAGCAGGCTGTAGAGCGCCATGATGGCCATGGGCACGAGGAAGAAACCGACGATCACCAGGGTCGCCGGGCTGAGCAGGCCGACCAGGCGCAGGCGCGTGCGGGCCGCGAGGGAAAGCGAAGTCATGGGCGGTTCTCCTAGGCCAGCAGCAGGTGCGGGGCGTCGGTGGCGTACCACAGCTGCACCCGGGCACCGGCTTCGAGCGTGCCCATCAGCTCCCGCGAGGGTGCGCGCAGCACTGCCTTCACCGGGCTGCCGTGCTGGGTGCGCACGCTGAGTTCGAAGTCCTTGCCGATGAACACCTGTTGCAGCACGCGGCCCTCGAGGCAGGCATGGCGCGCCGGGTCGCCCGGGCAGGCGAGGTGGAACTGCTCGGGGCGCAGCATGGCCTGGAGCTTCTGTCCCGGTGCCAGGTCGGCGCGGCGCAGGCGCAGGGTGTCGCCCTGGGCGGTGAGGAATTCCACGGCGTCGCCGTGGTGGCGGGTGACGCTGCCGTCGAACAGGTTGCTCTCGCCGATGAAACCGGCGACGAAGGCGTTGGCCGGGCGGTCGTAGATGTCTTCCGGGCTGCCCAGCTGCTGCACGTGGCCGCCGTTGAGCACGACGATGCGGTCGGACATGGTCAGCGCTTCTTCCTGGTCGTGGGTGACGAAGACGAAGGCGATGCCCAGCTCGCTCTGCAGGTTCTTCAGCTCGCGCTGCATGCTCTGGCGCAACTGGCGGTCGAGGGCCGAGAGGGGCTCGTCGAGCAGCAGCAGGGCGGGCTTGTTGACGATGGCGCGGGCCAGGGCGATGCGCTGCTGCTGACCGCCGGAGAGCTGGCCGGGCTTGCGCTTCTCCAGCCCGGCCATGCCCACCAGCTCCAGGGCGTCGGCCACCTGGCGGTTGCGCTGGGCCTTGGCGACGCCACGGATGTCCAGCGCGTAGCCGACGTTGTCGCCGACGCTGAGGTGGGGGAACAGGGCGTAGTTCTGGAACACCGTGTGCACCGGGCGCAGGTGCGGGGGCACCTCGTTCATCTGTTGGCCCTGGATGCGCAGCTCGCCGCCGTCGAGGGCCTCGAAGCCGCTGATCACCCGCAGCAGGGTGGTCTTGCCGCAGCCGGAGGGGCCCAGCAGGGTGACGAATTCATTGCCGCCGACGCACAGGTCGACACCATCGAGGGCGCGCACGGCGTGGCCCTCCGGGGCACGGTAATGCTTCACCGCAGCGGTGATCTGGACCACCGGTGCACTGTTGACGATGCAGGTCATGGAGAACTCCGGCGGGTGCTGGCGCACCCGCTCTCTTGCTGGCTCAGTTGGCGGTGCGCACGCGGGTCCAGGCGCGGTCGAATTTCTTCAGGTCCTTGCCCAGGTCATTGAAGATCTGCAGCTTGGCCATGACGTCGGCCGGCGGGTTGACCTGCGGGTTGTCGCGCAGCTCGGCCGGCAGCAGTTTCAGGGCTTCGCGGTTGGGCGTGCCGTTCATCTGCTGCTGGGTGTTGAGGGCGGCGATCTCGGGGGTGAGGAAGAACTCCATGAAGCGCTTGGCGTTGGCCTTGTTCGGCGCGCTCTTGAGTACGCACATGTCTTCCTGGTACATCGTCGCGCCTTCCTTGGGGATGACGTAGGCGAGGTTTTTCGGGTCCTGCTTCACGTACATCATGGCGCCGACGAAGTAGTGTGCGGCGGCCACGTCGCCCGACTGCACCATGGGCACGCTGTCGTAGGTGAAGGCCGAGACCAGCGGTTTGCGCTCCAGCAGCCATTGCTCGGAGACCTTGAGGTCGGCGGCGTCCGTGGTGTTCACCGACTTGCCGTTGACGATCAGGCCGACGCCGAGGGTTTCACGCATGTCGTCGAGCATGATGACCTTCTTGCCGGACTCGGCCAGGGCGAAGAAATCCGCCCAGGATTCGATCGGCCGATCCACCTTGGTCTTGTTGTAGAAGATGCCGACGGTGCCCCAGGCGTAGGGCAGGCACTGCTCGCCCTTGGGGTCGGACTTGGCGCGGAGGAAGGCCGGGTCGATGTTGGCGAAGGCCGGGCTGGCGCCGATGTCGGTCTTCTCCAGCAGGCCCAGCGCGGACAGGGTGTCGTGCATGTGCACCGAGGGGAATACGATGTCGTAGCCGGTGGCACCGGCCTGCAGCTTGGCGAGCATCTCCTCGTTGCTGCCGTAGGTGTCCAGTGAGACCTTGACGCCGGTTTCGGCGGTGAAGCGCTTGAGGACTTCGGGGTTGATGTAGTCACCCCAGTTGTACAGGTGCAGTTCTTCGGCGGCGTGGCTGCTGCCGGCGGCCAGCAGCAGGGAGCCTGCGAGCAGGCGGGACGCGAGGCGTCGCAGGGGGTGACGCGAGGTTGGAGCGGGCATGTTCCTGTTCTCCGTTCTGGGCCCTGCGCGGTTTGGCTCGGGCCTGGCTGGGGCAGCTCTTGCATGGCCTTGCGGCCGAAGTGAAAGCGGAAGAATCGGTGTTTTTATTTTTTGCCTCGCCGTGGAGCATAAAGTATGTTTCTTCCATTGATCAATACGTTGACATTAATCTTCCAATAATCGACAGGGAACCGGGCATGCTGGACAGCAAAGTGGAGCAGATCGACGGAAAGCTCACGCCGAACGAACGCACCCTGTGGGCCTATATCCAGGCGAACCTGGAGACCATCGCCTTCGAGAGCGGGGCCAGCCTGGCGGAGAAGAGCGGGGTCAGCCCCAACACCGTCAGCCGCTTCCTGCGGCGCCTCGGCTACAAGGGGCTGAAGAGCCTGAAAGAGGAGCTGCGCGACGACATCCGCGTGCAGTCGCTGCTCAACACCACGCTGATCGAGCGGGTGGAGAAGCAGCCGGACGACCTGCTCGCCCACCTCAACGAGGAGATCGATGCGCTGGTCAGCTTCGGCAGCCAGCTCAACAGCCAGCACTGGCAGGACATCGTCACCCGCGTGGCCGGCGCCGAGCGCGTGTTCGTCTGCGGCTTCCAGACCATCCGCGGCCTGGCCGAGGACTTCGCCAGCCGCCTGTCCCTGGTGCGTTCGGGGGTGGAGTTTCTCGACCTCTACCGCGGCGTGCTGGGCCAGTGGGTGGACAGCCGCGACGAGCGCTGCTGCGTGGTGCTGATTGATATCGCGCCCTATGCCGATGTCGGCATCGCCTTCGCCAACACCCTCAAGGAGGACACCGACCTGGTGGTGTTCACCGACGAATACGGCATCGCCCGGCACATCTCCACGCCCTGGATCGTCACCATGAAGACCAAGACGGGGCTGATCCTCGAATCCACCGGCGGCCTCACCAGCGCCCTCAACGTGTTGCTGCACTGCGTCGCCGCCCAGCGCAAGGGCGAGCTGAAGGAGCGCCTCGGCGCCTATCGCGCACGGGTGGAAAGCCTGCAGCTGTACCGCACCTGATCCCCCGGTTGCCCGAGCCGGGCACGGCTCACCCCGGCTGGCGCCCAGCCGGGGGCTTGCACAAGTTGTCCGGAATTATCCCCTTTTGTCCGTTTATATCGTTCTGCCCCTTCGCCCCCGCTGACAGAATCAAAGGCGTCGAGGGCCTTTGCGCCATGCGAAAAGCCCAATAAGAACAATCTCTTAGAGCTTGCGATAAGCATGTCCAGTGCGATCAGCATCGACCGTGTCTGCATGGAGTTCGGCGATCCGGGGCAGGGCGTCCGCGCCCTGGACGAGGTTTCCCTGGAAATCCGCGCCAACGAGTTCTTCACCCTTCTCGGCCCCTCCGGCTGCGGCAAGACCACCCTCCTGCGCCTGATCGCCGGTTTCGAGCAGCCCAGCTCCGGTGCCATCCGCCTGTACGGCGAGGAGATGCAGGGCCTGCCGCCCTTCCGCCGCCCGGTCAACACCGTGTTCCAGAGCTACGCGCTGTTCCCGCACATGACGGTGGCGCAGAACATCGGCTTCGGCCTGGAGATGCAGGGCCGCCCCAAGGCCGAGATCGAGGCCACGGTGCAGCGCATGCTGGAGCTGGTGAAGCTGCCGGACGTGGGGCGGCGCCGCGCCGACCAGCTCTCCGGCGGCCAGCAGCAGCGCATCGCCCTGGCCCGCGCCCTGGCCAGCCGGCCCAAGGTGCTGTTGCTGGACGAGTCCCTCTCGGCGCTGGACCAGAAGCTGCGCAAGGACATGCAGATCGAGCTCAAGCGCCTGCAGCACGAGACCGGCATCACCTTCATCTTCGTCACCCACGACCAGGAAGAAGCCCTGACCATGTCCGACCGCATCGCGGTGATGCACAAGGGGCGCATCCTCCAGGTCGGCAGCCCGACCGAGATCTACGAGGCACCGGTGGACCGCACCGTGGCCGACTTCATCGGCGAGACCAACTTCCTCGATGCCGAGGCCCTGGACAGCGGCGTGCGCCTGGCCGACGGGCAGGTGCTCGACGCCCCCGGCGAGCGCCGTGGCCCGGTGACCCTGGCCATCCGCCCGGAGCGCATCGCCATCGACCTGGACGGCAACCTCGAAGGGGAGGTGGAGACGGTGGTCTACGTCGGTACCGACACCCTCTACCTGCTGCGCGTGGCCGGGCAGAGCGGCTTCCGCGTGCGCCGGCAGAACCGCGACGGCGCCGGTGGCTGCCTGGAGGCCGGCACCCGGGTGCGCCTGCAGGTGCCTGCCAGCGCGGTGCGGGTGCTGCCGCGATGAGCAGCCTGCGCGCCCAGGCCGAGGCCCGCCAGCTGCGCCGGCGCCTGCTGCTGGCCGCGCCGGCCATGTTCACCCTGGGCCTGTTCCTGCTGCTGCCCCTGGGCATCATGCTGCTGGTTTCGCTGCTGCAGTCGGGGGACTACGGCGGCGTGAAGTGGGGCCAGTACTCGCTGGAGGCCTACGTCAACTTCCTCTACGAGCGGGACCTGGACGACAGCCTGGTGTTCAACACCGACTACCTGCAGATCTTCCAGCGCTCCTTCTGGCTGTCGGTGATGACCACTACCGGCTGCCTGCTGATCGGCTTCCCCACCGCGCTGTACCTGGCGCTGCAGAACGAGCGCAAGCGCAACCTGCTGCTGTTCCTGGTCACCGTGCCCTTCTGGACCAACCTGCTGGTGCGGGTCTACGCCTGGATCCTGTTGTTGCGCAACGGCGGCCTGGTGGACAGCGGCCTGCACGGGCTGGGGCTGACCGACAAGGCGCTGGGCATCCTCTACACCGACGGCGCGGTGATCATAGGCCTGCTCTACACCTTCCTGCCGTTCATGGTGCTGCCCATCTACACCAGCCTGGAGAAGCTCGACTGGCGCCTGGTGGAGGCGGCCTTCGACCTGGGCGCCAACCGCTTCCAGGCCTTGCGCCGGATCATCGTGCCGCTGGCGATGCCGGGGGTGATGGCCGGGGTGATCCTGGTGTTCATCCCCTCCCTGGGCAACTACATCATTCCCGAGCTGCTGGGGGGCGGTAAGTCGCTGATGATCGGCAACCTCATCCAGCTGCAGTTCGGTGCCTCGCACAACTGGCCGCTGGGCGCAGCGCTGTCCTTCGCCCTGCTCGGCTTCGTGCTGCTGGCGATGCTGCTCTACAGCCTGCGCTTCAAGCCGGGCACCGCCGGAGGCCACCCATGAACCTGCAAGGCCCGCTCTGGCGCTTCACCGGCGTGCGTCCCACTGCCTGGCTGTTCTTCGCCTTCCTCTACGTGCCGATCCTGGTGCTGGTGGCGCTGAGCTTCAACGGCGGCCAGTCGGCGACCATCTGGGAGAGCTTCAGCCTCAAGTGGTACGCGGTGGTGGCCAACGACCCGGAGATCGTCCGCGCGGCGAAGAACTCGCTGCTGGTGGCCACCTTCGCCACCCTGATCGCCACCACCCTGGCCACCCTCGCCGCCCTGGGCATGCGCGGCCGCGCCTTCCGTGGGCAGACCGCCATGAGCGGCGTGCTCGGCCTGCCGCTGCTGGTGCCGGAGATCGTCACCGCCGTGGCCACGCTGATGTTCTTCGCCTTCATCGGCCTGAAACTGTCGCTGTTCACCATCCTCATCGCCCACGTGGTGTTTTGCATCCCCTTCGCCTACCTGCCGATCCGTGCGCGGCTGGAGGGCATGGACCCGCGCCTGGCCGAAGCCGCCGCCGATCTCTACGCCTCGCCCTGGAAGGCCTTCTGGAAGATCACCTTCCCCCTGCTGATGCCCGGCATTTTCTCGGGGGCGATGCTGGCGTTCATCATTTCCATGGATGACTTCGTCATCACCTACTTCGTTGCCGGGGCCGGCGCGACCACCCTGCCGGTGTACATCTTCAGCTCCATCAGGATGGGCATCTCGCCGAAGATCAATGCGATTTCCTCGATCATCCTGGTGATTTCCATAGCGTTCGTTGCGTTGTCCTACTACATCGGCCAGCGCAAGCGCTGAGCCCCAAGGAGCCCGTCATGACCCGTACCACACCGCTCGCGCTCTCCCTGCTGCTCGCCCTGGGCCTGTCTGGCACCGCCCAGGCCGCCGGCACCCTGCACCTGGCCAACTGGTCGGACTACTTCCCGCCGGAACTGCTGAAGAAATTCGAGAAGGACACCGGTATCAAGGCCACCCTGGACGCCTACGACAGCAACGAGACGCTGCTGGCCAAGCTCAAGGCCGGCGGCGGCGCCTACGACGTGGTGGTGCCCTCGGACAGCTTCATCCAGATCATGGCCACCGACGGCCTGCTGCAGACGTTCGACAAGACCAAGCTGCCCAACCTGAAGAACCTCAAGGCCAACTTCCAGAACCTCGACTTCGACCCGGGCCACGACTACAGCGTGCCCTACCTCTGGGGCACCACCGGCTACAGCTACGACAGCAAGCAGGTGCCCGGCGGCAGCCTGGAAGAGAGTTGGAAGCCCTTCTTCGAACCGCCGGCCGAGCTCAAGGGCAAGGTGGTGGCGCTCAACTCCATCGAAGACCTGTACATCGCCGCGTCCCACTACCTGGCCATCGACCAGTGCACCGAGGACCCGAAGGACGCGAAGAAGATCCAGGACCTGCTGCTGGCGCAGAAGCCGCTGCTGGCCATGTACAACAGCGACGGCACCATCGAGCGCATGGCTGCCGGCGAGGTGGCCATGCACATGCAGTGGAACGGCGCCTACCACCGCGCCCACGCCCAGCGCGACAGCCTGGTGTACGTCTACCCGAAGGAAGGCATCCACGTGTTCATCGACAACTTCGTGATCCCCAAGGACGCGGCCAACGTCGAGGAAGCCCACGCCTTCATCAACTGGATGATGCTGCCGGAGAACATCGCCGCGGCCTCCAACTTCGCCAAGTACAACAACGCCATCGAAGGCTCGGCCACCTTCATGGAGAAGGAGCTGTTCGATGACCCGGCGATCAACACCCCGCAGGACAAGCTGGAGCGCCTGAAGACCTTCAAGCTCTGCTCGCCCAAGGCCCTGAGCCTGCGCAGCAAGGTATGGACCAAACTGAAGAAATGACCGGCTTCCGGCCCGCCGCCGGGCGGGCCGGACCACCCCGAGCCCCCTGGCGCGTCGACGGGAGCGACGTGCCGGCCACCTGCGCCCTCCGGCGCCCATGCACAAGAACAAGAGAGTGAACCGCCATGCCCCGCATCACCTGCCTTAGCGCCATCCCCCGCAGCGGCCGCTTGCCCGCCAGCTGACCCGGGGCCGATACGGCCCGCCCCTCGACGCACGACGCGCCCGACGATCCACCCCTGAGCGCCTGCCTGGCAGGTGCCCGCGAGGTATTTCCATGAGCAAAGCCTTCGACGATTTCACCCACAGTGCCCAGGGCACCCACCTGCGGCGCATCCTCGGCCTGCCCGCCCTGGTGTTCTTCGGCCTGGTGTACATGGTGCCGCTGACGGTGTTCACCACCTATGGCGTGGTCACCGAGATCACAGGCGGGCGCACTGCGCTGGCCTACGTGGCCACGCTGGCGGCGATGATCTTCACCGCCTTCTCTTACAGCTTCATGGTGCGCAAGTACCCGGTGGCGGGCTCGGCCTATTCCTATGCCAGCCTGAGCTTCGGCCCGGCGGTGGGCTTCCTCGCCGGCTGGTCGCTGCTGCTCGATTACCTGTTCCTGCCGATGATCAACTACCTGGTGATCGGCCTGTTCCTCAACATCGCCTTCCCCGCCGTGCCGGCCTGGGCCTTCGTGGTGGCGGCGGTGGCCCTGGTCACCCTGCTCAACCTGCGCGGCATCGGCTCGGTGTCGGGCATGAGCAACGCCATCGTCGGCGCGCAGCTGGTGTTCGTGGTGGTGTTCCTGGCGATGTCCGCGCGCAGCCTGGGCGGCGGCGAGGTGGACCTGATGGCGCCGCTGCTGGGCGATGGTACCCAGCCCGGCCTGGCGCCGCTGATGGCCGGCGCGGCGGTGCTGTGCCTGTCCTTCCTCGGCTTCGATGCGGTGTCCACCCTGGCCGAGGAGGCCCGCGACCCGCGCCGCGACATTCCCCGCGCCATCGTCATGACCACCGTCACCGCCGGGCTGCTGTTCATCCTCCTGGCCCTGGTGAGCCAACTGGTGTTCCCCGGCAGCGCCTTCAAGGACCCGGACGCGGCCGCCACCGAGGTGATGCTCAAGGCCGGCGGCAGCCTGCTCGAAGCGCTGTTCACCGCGGCCTACGTGGCCGGTGCCGCTGGTTCCGCCCTGGCGTCCCAGGCCTCGGTGTCGCGCATCCTGTTCAGCATGGGCCGCGACGGCATCCTCCCGCGCCGCGTGTTCGGCCGACTTTCGGCGCGCTACCGCACGCCCACCCTGTCGATCCTGCTGGTGTCCCTGGTTTCTCTGCTGGCCATCGTCATCGACCTCACCACCCTGGCCTCGATGATCAGCTTCGGCGCCCTGGTGGCCTTCTCGGTGGTGAACCTGGCGGTGATCCGCAGCCACCTGCTGGACGGCCAGCCCCACGGCCTCGGCGACAGGCTGCGCTACGGGCTGATGCCGCTGATCGGCTTCGGCCTGATCGCCTGGCTGTGGACCAGCCTCTCGGCGCTGACCCTGGGCATCGGCCTGGCCTGGTTCGCCGCCGGCTTCATCTACCTGGCCTGGCACACCGGCGGCTTCAGGCGGCCGGCGCCCCAGGTGCAGTTCTCCGAACACTGATCGAACCGACCATTCACCCAGCCTCCCAAGGAGCCGGACATGCTGACCCTCTACAGCGACGACCATCACCTGCACCACGGCAAGCACGAACTCATCGGCGGCCAGTTCACCCCCTGCTTCGAGAAGCCCAGCCGCGCCGACATGGTCCTGGACCGCGCCAAGGCCGTGCAGCTCGGCGCCATCCAGGCGCCGCAGGACTTCGGCCTGGCGCCGATCCTGCGGGTACACAGCGAAGGCTTCGTGCGCTTTTTGCAGAACGCCTGGGCCGACTGGCAGGCGAAGGGCCGCAGCCACGACATGCTGCCCATCGCCTGGCCGAGCCGGCGCCTGCGCCAGGTGGAGCCCACCGACATCGACGGCCGCCTGGGCTACTACTCCTTCGACGCCGGTGCGCCCATCACCGCCGGCACCTGGCAGGCCATCATCAGCTCGGCCAACGTCGCCCTCAGCGGCCAGGCCGAACTGGCCAAGGGCGCACGCGGGGTGTTCTCCCTGTGCCGCCCGCCGGGCCACCACGCCGCCGCCGACTACATGGGCGGCTACTGCTACCTGAACAACGCCGCCATCGCCGTGCAGGCCTTGCTGGACAAGGGCGCCAAGCGCGTGGCGGTGCTCGATGTCGACTACCACCACGGCAACGGAACCCAGGACATCTTCTACGACCGTGCCGATGTGCTGTTCACCTCGATCCACGGCGACCCGCGCTTCGAGTACCCCTACTTCCTCGGCTTTGCCGACGAGAAGGGCGAGGGCGCGGGCAGGGGCTTCAACTTCAACTACCCGCTGGCCGAGGGCAGCGACTGGGCGGTGTGGAGCCAGGCCCTGGCCGACGCCTGCCGGCAGATCGCCGCCTTCGCCCCGGACGCGCTGGTGGTGTCCCTGGGTGTGGACACCTTCAAGGAGGACCCCATCTCGCAGTTCAAGCTCGACAGCCCGGACTACCTGCGCATGGGCGAGATCATCGGCCAGCTCGGCCTGCAGACCCTGTTCGTGATGGAGGGGGGTTATGCGGTGGAGGAGATCGGCATCAACGCGATCAATGTGCTGCAGGGGTTCGATGGGGTGGCGTGAGGTCGTCGCGGCCAGGGCCCCGGATGACCGCTTTCGTAGGATGGCGTAGAGCGAAGCGAAACCCATCATGCACAGGCACGTTGGGTCCTACCCGGCATGCGCCTCCTCTCTTTCGCAACAGCAAATCCCCAACGAAAAACGGCCCCGCAATGGGGCCGTTTGGAGGGCGGGGGTTGGATCAGTTGACCCGCTCGACGAACTCGACGTCGATCTCGCGGCCCATCAGGTCGCGGTCCACTTCACCGGTGAGCTTGACCTGGGCCTTGTCGTCGATGGCGTGGGGCGGCCAGTCTTCGTCATCGATCTCGACCTTGATGGTGCCGGTGGCGTCCTTGAATTCGTAGATATCGCCCTTGATGCGTTTGACGATCTGGCCCTGGAGCACCACGGCGGCGTCGTCGGCGGCTTCCATGGCGGCGGCCACGGTGGTGACCTGGGGCGTGGAGCCGGGGCCGGTGTAGCTGGAGGCCAGGGCGGCGGTGGAGAACAGCGGGGCGATGAGCAGGGCGAGGTACTTGGCGTTCATGGGGTTGATCCCGTTCGATGTGGTTGACGGGATCAGGCTATGGCGCGGCGCTGAAGCCAGGCTTAAAACAGCCTTAAGCGAAGCTGAATGCCGTTAGCCGCGCTCAGGAGCGTCGGTGTTGTCGGCCTTGCGGAACACGTAGAAGAGGTTGGGCTCGCTGACCATGTAGATGTCGCCGCGCTCGTCCATGGCCACGCCTTCGGCCCGGGGGATGCGCTTGGCCAGGCCATTGAGCCCACCCAGCAGGCTGATGAAGCTCACCGGCTCGCCGGTCTCGTCCAGCTCCAGCAGCAGGTTCGATTGCGCCGAGAGCACCAGCAGGTGGCCGGTGCGCGGGTCGACGCTGAGGGCCGAGAGGTTGCGCATGCCCAGGCCGTAGCCGGGGAGCGGGCGCAGGGCGCCTTCCAGGCGACGGCTGCCGTCGCTGTTCAGGCTGAACATCTCCGGCGTGCGTTCCTTGCCCAGCAGCAGGCGGCTTTGCGCCGGGTCCCAGGCGATGCCTTCGAAGCCCTTGTTGCCGGAATCCGGGAAGCCCAGGTCGAACTCGTCGCCCTGGGTTACGTCCAGCTCGCGGGTCAACGGGTCGAGGCGGAAGATCGACAGGCTGCGGCGGCGCTCGTCGGTCACCGCGACGTTGCCGTTCTCCAGCACCGCCACGCCTTCGGGGTTGGAGAAACCCTTGAGCGGAATGCGCCGCAGCACGTCGCCTTCGCGGGTCAGCTCCACCAGTTGCGGCACCTTGCCGGTGACGGTGAACAGGGTGCCGGTGACCGGGTTGTAGGCCAGGTCGGAGGTTTCGTCGTTCTCCAGGCCCGCCAGGGGCTTGCCCTGCAGCACCGCCTTGTAGCCCGGCAGCCAGATGCTGGCGGCGCGCTCGCCCTTGCTCAGGTTGCGTTCGCTGAGCCAGAGGGAGGCGCGATCGTCGAGGTGCAGATAGCGGATGGAGGCGACGCAGGCCGCGAACAGGACCAGAAGGGTGCAGGTGCGGAGATTGGGGCGGGGAAAGGTCATGGCCATTGGCTACGGCTTCGGCTGGTGGCGGTAAGATCGTCTGCCACCGCCGAAGTTCCCTGGCGGCTTCAGATGACGCCGCTGTCGAACGAAGAATGACCGACCAGTTCCAGCACCAGGGCATCGCCCTTGTTCAGCGGGCCGACGCCCACCGGGGTGCCGGTCAGCACCACGTCGCCCGGCTGCAGGCTGAAGTGCTGGCTGATGGCCTGGAGCAGCGGCAGCACCGGGTTGAGCATGTCGCTGCTGTTGCCGTCCTGGCGCACTTCGCCATTGATGGTCAGGCGGATGCCGATGTCGCTCAGCTCCTCGATGGCGTCGCCCGGTACGAAGGGCGCCAGCACGCAGGCGCCGTCGAAGGCCTTGGCGACTTCCCAGGGCCAGCCCTTCTCCTTGAGCTTGGCTTGCACGTCGCGCAGGGTCAGGTCGAGGGCCGGGGCGAAGCCGGAGATGGCGTCACGGGCCTCTTCCAGGCTGGGGTTGCGCGACAGCGGCTTGCCGATCAGCACGGCGATCTCCGCTTCGTAATGCACCACGCCACGGTCCTCGGGAATGGAGAAGCCGCCTTCGATGGGCACCACGCTGGAGGCCGGCTTGATGAACAGCAGCGGCTCGGTGGGCACCGGGTTGTTCAGTTCCTTGGCGTGCTCGGCGTAGTTGCGGCCGATGCACACGACCTTGCCGAGGGGGAAATGGATGCGGGTGCCGTCGACGTACTGGTGCTGATAGCTCATTTACCGACTCCTGAACGGTGTGGATGCAAAACAGGCGGGGGACCGCTCCACCGCCTGCCTGCTCAATTGAAAATCTTGCCGGGGTTCATGATCCCGTTCGGATCGAACACCGCCTTGATGGCCTTCATGACGGCGATCTCGGGCTCCGAGCGGCTGTAGGTGAGGTAGTCGCGCTTGGTCATGCCCACGCCGTGTTCGGCGGAGATCGAGCCGTTGTATTTCTGCACGGTCTCGAACACCCACTTGTTGACGGTCGCGCACTTGGCGAAGAACTCGTCCTTGGACAGGGCGTCCGGCTTGAGGATGTTCAGGTGCAGGTTGCCGTCGCCGATGTGGCCGAACCAGACCACTTCGAAGTCCGGGTAGTTGGCTTCGACGATGGTGTCGATGTCCTTGAGGAAGGCCGGCACCTTGGAAACGGTCACCGAGATGTCGTTCTTGTAGGGCGTCCAGTGGGAGATGGTCTCGGAGATGTACTCGCGCAGCTTCCACAGGTTCTGCAGCTGTTGCTCGCTCTGGCTCATCACGCCGTCCAGCACCCAGCCCTGCTCCACGCAGTGCTCGAAGGTGGCCAGGGCGTCGTTGGCCACTTCCTCGGTGGTGGCTTCGAACTCCAGCAGCGCATAGAAGGGGCATTCGGTCTCGAAGGCCGCCGGCACGTCGCCACGGGCCATGATCTTGGCCAGGGCCTTGTCGGAGAAGAATTCGAAGGCGGTGAGGTCCAGCTTGCTCTGGAAGGCGTGCAGCACCGGCATGATCGAATCGAAATCGGGGGTGCCGAGGACCATCGCGGTGAGGTTCTTCGGCGCACGATCCAGGCGCATGGTGGCCTCGACCACGAAGCCCAGGGTGCCTTCGGCGCCGATGAACAGCTGGCGCAGGTCGTAGCCGGTGGCGTTCTTGATCAGGTCCTTGTTCAGCTCCAGCAGCTCGCCGGTGCCGGTGACGACCTTGAGGCCGGCGACCCAGTTACGGGTCATGCCGTAGCGAATGACCTTGATCCCGCCGGCATTGGTGCCGATGTTGCCGCCAAGTTGGCTGGAACCTGCGGATGCGAAGTCCACCGGGTAGTACAGGCCCTTGTCCTCGGCGAAATTCTGCAGCTGTTCGGTGATCACACCCGGCTGGCACACGGCGGTGCGGTCGAATTCGTTGAATTCGAGGATCTGGTTCATGTAGTCGAAGGCCACGACCACCTCGCCGTTGGCGGCGACGGCGGCAGCGGAGAGGCCGGTACGGCCGCCCGAGGGCACCAGGGCGACCTTGTGCTGGTTGGCCCAGCGGACGATGGCCTGCACCTGCTCGGTGGTCTTGGGGAAGACGATGGCGGTAGGCGCTGGCGCGAAGTGCTTGGTCCAGTCCTTGCCGTAGGCGTTCAGGGAATCAGCGTCGGTCAGCACCTTGCCAGGCTCAACCAGGGTCTTCAGCTCTTCGATCAGGGCAACATTGGTCATCAAGGGAACTCTCGAATCATTCATGGTCGCCCTGAGAACGTTTCAGGTCGCAACCGAGCAAGGAAAAAGGAGAACATGCTAGCATACGCACCCCGTGAATCATGCCTTACAGGCGTTTTGCGGGGTAGCTGCAGCACAGCCTTCTGAACTTTTCTACCGGGACAAATAGGTACGCAGATGAGCAAGACCTCCCTCGACAAGAGCAAGATCAAGTTCCTTCTCCTCGAAGGCGTCCACCAGAACGCCGTGGACACCCTGAAGGCCGCCGGCTACAGCAACATCGAGTACCTCAAGGGCGCGCTCTCGGACGACGAACTGAAGGAAAAGATCGCTGATGCCCATTTCATCGGCATCCGCTCCCGCACCCAGCTGACCGAGGAAGTGTTCGACTGCGCCAAGAAGCTCATCGCCGTGGGCTGCTTCTGCATCGGTACCAACCAGGTCGACCTGAACGCCGCCCGCGAACGCGGTATCGCGGTGTTCAACGCCCCCTATTCCAACACCCGCTCGGTGGCCGAGCTGGTTCTGGCCGAAGCCATCCTGCTGCTGCGCGGCATCCCGGAGAAGAACGCCTCCTGCCACCGTGGTGGCTGGATCAAGTCGGCGGCCAACTCCTTCGAGATCCGTGGCAAGAAGCTCGGCATCGTCGGTTACGGCTCCATCGGCACCCAGCTCTCGGTCCTGGCCGAGGCCCTGGGCATGCAGGTGTTCTTCTACGACACCCTGACCAAGCTGCCGCTGGGCAACGCCACCCAGATCGGTAACCTGCACGAGCTGCTGGGCATGTCCGACATCGTCTCCCTGCACGTTCCCGAGCTGCCCTCCACCCAGTGGATGATCGGCGAGAAGGAAATCCGCGCCATCAAGAAGGGCGGCATCCTGATCAACGCCGCGCGCGGCACCGTGGTCGAGCTGGACCACCTGGCCGCCGCCATCAAGGACGAGCACCTGATCGGCGCCGCCATCGACGTGTTCCCGGTCGAGCCGAAGTCCAACGACGAAGAGTTCGAAAGCCCGCTGCGTGGCCTGGATCGCGTGATCCTGACCCCGCACATCGGTGGTTCCACCGCCGAGGCCCAGGCCAACATCGGCCTGGAAGTGGCCGAGAAGCTGGTCAAGTACAGCGACAACGGCACCTCCGTGTCCTCGGTCAACTTCCCCGAAGTGGCCCTGCCGTCGCACCCCGGCAAGCACCGCCTGCTGCACATCCACGCCAACGTTCCGGGCGTGATGAGCGAAATCAACAAGGTGTTCGCCGACAATGGCATCAACATCTCCGGCCAGTACCTGCAGACCAATGCCAAGGTCGGCTACGTGGTGATCGACGTCGACGCCGAGTACTCGGACCTGGCGCTGGAGAAGCTGCAGCACGTCAACGGCACCATCCGCAGCCGCGTCCTCTTCTAACCCAGGGCTGCTGCGCGTCGGCGATACGGCGTTGGGAACGGCCTCGAAGTGCTCATTCACAGATGTGAACTCCGCGCTTCTCGGCCATTCCCGCCTTGTCTCGCTCTAGCTCGCGAGCCCTGATGACGGAGCTGGACAGTAAGAAGGGAGGCCTTGGCCTCCCTTTTTCATGCCTGTGATTTCAGGTTCATCTGGCGATTCGTGCTGAGGCTCATGCCGTAGGGCGTGCCTTGCGCGTCGGCGATACGGCG
Source organism: Pseudomonas solani (assembly GCF_026072635.1). NCBI lineage: Bacteria > Pseudomonadati > Pseudomonadota > Gammaproteobacteria > Pseudomonadales > Pseudomonadaceae > Pseudomonas > Pseudomonas solani. Next base: position 2,593,345 of record NZ_AP023081.1, read on the forward strand.
TTGGGAACGGCCTCGAAGTGCTCATTCACAGATGTGAACGCCGCGCTTCTCGGCCATTCCCGCCTTGTCTCGCTCTAGCTCGCGAGCCCTGATGACGGAGCTGGACAGTAAAAAGGGAGGCCTCGGCCTCCCTTTTTCATGCCCGCGATTTCACGATCATTTCACGGTGACGGTGATCTTCTCGGAGATGACCGGCGGGTCCAGCGGCACGTGGTTCTTGTCGCCCACCAGCAGCTGCAGGGTGTGCTTGCCCGGCGGCAGGGTGACCTGGGTTTCCGTCTGGCCCTTGCCGAAGTGCTTGAGGTTGTCGGTCATCGGCAGCGGCATGTTCATCGCCGGTTCCTTGTCGACATCGATCAGCAGGTGGTGGTGGCCGGTGGCGGGGGAATCGACCCCGGCGGGCGCGACGCCCATGCCCTGCAAACCGAACTTGACGCTAAACGTCTTGTCCACAGTGGCGCCGTCGGCGGGCTCGATGAAATAGACCTTGGCGCCTTCGGGTGCCGGGGTGCGTGGCATCTCGGCGAACGACGCGGTGGAAACCACCGCCAGCAGGGCCGCAAGGCCCAGGGGAGCGTACGCAAGCTTCATGACTGACTCCTTGTTGGTAAGCAACACACAGACCCTGCATGGGGGGTTAGGTTCAGCGGCCGACGTTGCCGGTTGTGTCTACGCTGAACCCACCGTCCCGGGTCATCGATCAAGAAGAACCAGAGGTTTACCTGAAATGCGCCTGTTGCACTGCCTGCTCGCCCTCATTCCCCTGGTCGCCGCGCCACTGGCCCGGGCCGACCTGATCGACGATGTCTGGGAGCGTGGCAGCCTGCGGATTGCCCTGGTTGACGACGCGCCGCCCTACAGCTTCCGCCAGGACGACAAGCTCACCGGCTACGAGGTGGAGCTTGGCCACGCCCTGGCCGATGAGCTCAACGTCAAGGCGGACTTCATTCCCGTGCCGCGCGACAAGCTGCTCGATGGCCTGCGCAGTGGCAGTGTAGACATCGTGCTCAGCCGCGAGGCCCAGGCCGCCCGTGATGATCAGCAACTGGAGTTCAGCGAGCCCTATGGCGTCGGTGGCGGCCAGCAGATCGCCGGCGGCACCGACAGCGGCGGGCTGACCCAGTCGCTGGCGCCCAGCCAGGCCCAGGACAAGAGCGCGGAGGGCAGCGAGAAGGGCCCGCAGGAGCAGGCGATCCCCTTCCTCAAGGAGAACCCGGCGTTCCGCAGTGCCCTCAACAATGCCCTGAACAAGCTCAAGAGCAGCGGGCGCCTGGACGAACTGTCGCGCAAATGGCTGGAGGGCCAGGCGCCTTCCCAGGCGGCGTCGGAGGGCGAGAAACCGCAGCCGTCGCCCCAGCCCGAATCCAAGCCCGAAGCGGACCCCGAGCAGCCTTAGCCGGCTGCTGCGGCTTCCCGCGCCGCCAGCCAGGCGGCTGCGGCCTCAAGCTGCGTTTCGTTGAACACCCGCACGCCTTCGGCGCGCAGCAGCGCCGCCGTCACGCCTTCGCCGGGCACGCGGGTGCCGCTGAAGGTGCCGTCATAGGCCTCTTCGTTGCCGCAGGAAGGGCTGCGTGCCTTGAGCACCGCAACACCGATGCCATGGCGGCGCACCAGCTCCAGGGCGATGCGCGCGCCGGCGACGAACTCGGCGGTGACGTCCTCGCCGCTGTCGGTCACCACCGGTATTCGCCCTTCCAGCACCTGCGCGCCCTGGCCGCCGGGCACCTCGGCCGGCGCCCGGGGCGTGGGCAGGCCGCCGGCGACTTCCGGGCACACCGGCACGATGCGCCCCTCGTCCTGCCAGCGTTGCAGCAGGTCATAGGGGCCGTGGGCGCCGCCGTCGTATCGCACCCGTTGCCCCAGCAGGCAGCGGCTGACCAGAATTCTCTGCATGAATCACTCCTCGAAGGCTGCCAGCCTACTCCGCGTCGCTGCCAGGGTCACCGCGCGTAACACCCGTGAAGTTCCTCGCGCCGCACCAGTCTTTGGCTGGCCCATCCTTAGGCGGGAAGCGGCGAGGGGCACTGGCGCAGCGGCAAGGGGCTCCCCAGACTGCGGCGGCCAACCCGCGAAGGACAGCCGCCATGCCCATAACAAGAACGATCCCGCTCCTCGCCTGCACCGCCCTGCTGTTCTGCGCCTCCAGCCAGGCAGCCATGGAAACACTCGATAACCAGCAGCTTTCCGACGTCACCGGCCAGGCCGGCATCAGCATCCGCCTGGACGTGATGGCGCGCATCGACAAGCTCAGCTGGACCGACAGCGGCAACAGCGTCTCGCTGCGCAATATCCGCATCGACAACGGCTGCGACAGCCCCAGCGCCTGCCCCAATGGCGCCGGCGGCAGTTTCGCCCTGGGCCCGGCGCAGCTCGGCCTGACCTTGCCGATCTTCAACATCGACCAGCCGACCCTGATGGTCGATGTGGTGAAGAACGCCAGCGGCAAGGACCAGTTGGTTCTCACCCTGCCGGACCTGACCACCATCAACGACCAGCTGATCCAGTCGGGCCTGCCCGCCCAGCGCATCCGCATGCGGGTGAGCAGCGATATGTACGTGGGCGACAGCAGCCTGGGCAATATCGAGATCCGCGACATCGTCGACCTGCGCGGCACCTTCAAGGTCTGGGGCCACTAAGGCCCCGGGCGGCTCAGAGCGGGCCGTCACCGCGGCGGCGGAACCAGCCGGTGAGGGAGAGGCGCTCGCGGCTGGCCGGCAGCACCTCGTGGGGCAGGTCGCCGGAGAGGAACACTACCAGGGTGCCGGCTTCGGGGAGCACGTCGTGGGTGGCGCCGTCGGCCAGGTACAGACGCAGTTCGCCGCCCTCGCCGGGCTCCCAGTCGGGGTTGAGGTAGAGCACCGCCGAGACCGCGCGGCGATCGTCGTCGCGGAAGCGGTCCAGGTGCTTCTGGTAGAACGCCCCCGGCGGATAGAGGGCGAAATGCGCCTCGAAATCCTCCAGCCCCAGGAACAGCTCGCGGTTCAGCCGCAGGCGCAGCTCATCCATCAGTTCCAGGTAGTGGTCGCAGGGCGCGGCCTGGCCGGGTTCCAGCCAATCGATGCGGTCGCCACGGATGCCTTCGCGCACCTGCTGGCCATCGCCCCGGCCGATGCCCGCCGGGCTCAGCTCGCCGGCCGCCGAGCGGGCGCGGCATTCCCGCGCCAGGGCGGCGACCAGATCGGCCGCGATGGCGCCGGGCTGCAACGACCAGCCGCGCTGGGCAACGTCGTCGCTGATGGGCTCGAAGGGGATGAAAGCGTCGGGATTCGGCATGGTCGGCGCATTCTAATCAGGCCGCAGAATGCCGCCTACAGCGTTCGGTTAAATTTATGACGAGGCCTTCTCAGCTCCTCGACAAGCCCGCCCGCCAGCACGGAGAATAGCCCCCGCGCCACCATGGCCGGAGCCCCAGCCGCCGTGCCCTCCGCCCATGCAGCCCGCACCCCGACCGAACCGAACCCGCAGCCCCGGGTCTAGAACAACACCGGATCGCGCCCTCCAGGAGTCACCATGCGCCTGCTTCTTGCCGTCACCTTCCTGCTCATCGGTCTGCCGGCGCTGGCCGACGACCACGCCAGCCTGTACCAGGCGGCGGGCTGGCCGGAACAGCGGGCGCACTTCAACGATGCCCTGACGGCGGCCCAGCAGCGCTACCAGAAGACCCTGCCGCCGGCCGTGTACCAGGCCCTGGTGAACAACAGCAACCAGCGTTTCCAGGCCCAGGCCATCGACCAGCGCGCCCAGGCTGCCCTGCGTAACGCACTGAACGACCCGCGCCCGGCCCTGGGCTTCTTCCAGTCGCCGCTGGGGCGCAAGATCATCGCCGCCGAAGTGCTCGCTACCCGCCGCGACCAGCTGGCGAAGAACGCCAACGGCCTGCCGCGCATCGACGCCAGCGCCACCCGCCGCCTGCAGGTGCGCCACCTGGCCCAGGCGCTGCCGGCCAAGGAAGCCGGTGCCGAGGTCAGCCTGGCCCTGGCGGGCGTGGCAGCCGACAGCCTCAGCCAGATGCTCCCCGGCCTGCTCGGTGGCGGCCAGGCCCAGGGCCTGCTCGACAGCCAGCGCCAGCGGGTGATGGAGCAGATCAGCAACGATCTCGACAACACCCTGCTGTATGTCTATCGCGACCTGTCCGATCCGGAATTGGAAGAGTTCGTCACCTTCGCCGAGTCCGGCGAGGGCAAGGCCTATTACCAGGCCGCCCTGGCCGCCGTGCGCGCCGGCCTGGCCGTGGGCCAGGATGCCGCCAACCTGGCACCTGCGCAGCAGAGCTACTAGCTCGCCGCTGCGGGCCTGGCTCAGTACCCCAGGCGTTCCCGCAGGAAGGCGAAGTAACGCTCCCGATAGGCCGGCGCCTCGTTCACCAGGTGGTGCCCGGCCCCCTCCAGCATCAGCACTTCGGGTTGGGCGAACTTGTCGTCCAGCACCCTGAGGTTGTGCCGCCAGTCCACCGTCATGTCGCCATCGCCCTGGATCACCAGCGGGCGCCGTGTTGAGCGTGGCGCGGCCTCGATATGCGGCACCCAGCGTGACAGCGCGCCAACCCAGGCGGTGGGCAGGTTCTGCGGCTGCAGCGGGTCGTGGTGGTGGACGAAGTCGATGAACTCGGCATCGCTGGAGTTGACGCTGAAGCGCCTGGGAATGCTTTCGACGAAGGGCTTGAGCATGCGGTAGCTGAATTTCGACCAGCCCCAGGCGCGCGGGCGTACCAGGGGGGCGAACAGCAGGGTCTCGCCGATGCAGGCCTCGGGGGCGCCGGTCAGCAGGTAGTCGAGGATGATCGCGCCACCGGTGCTCTGCCCGGCCAGGTGCCAGGGCTGTGGCAGGTCCAGCGTCCGCGCCTCGGCCAGCAGGCCGCGCAGGGTCGCCTGGTATTCTGCGAAGTCGAGGATGCTGGCGCGGGCGCCGCTGGACAGCCCGTGTCCCGGCAGGTCGCAGGCGATCACCGCCAGGCCCAACCCCAGCGCCCACTCGATCACGTGGCGGTACAGGCCCATGTGGTCGTAGTAGCCGTGCAGCAGCACCAGGGTCGCGCGCGGCTGCGCCGGCCACCAGGCCTGGGTGGCCAGGGTGTAGGACTCCACCTGCATCACCCCCAGGCGCGTCTGCACGCCGGGAATCCGCGCCGAGAAATCCAGCCCGTAGAAGGCCCGGTAGAGACCGGCCAACTGCAGGTCGGGTGCCGCTGCGGCCAAGGGTCGCAGGAGCGAGCGCAGTTGATCGGGCTGGAAGGCGTCTGGCATCGGGGGTATCCATTCGAACGGGGCAGTGGCCGGGGGCAGGGCGGCCGGCGATAAAGGTTGCCGATATTCAGCTGCGGGGCGCGTCGTGGCAAGCTACGCGTCCTGCAAAAGGTCTCTCCCCATGCGCTCGCCTTCCCGTAGAACCCTGTTCGCCAGCCTGCTCGTCATCGCCTGGATCATCGCCATGGTCGCCGCCTACCGCTGGTACGACGCGCGCTTCGTCCGCCCGTTCAGCGAGCGCACCACGCTGTTCTCCGGCGATGGCCTGCAATTGCCCGCCGAACTGGCCGGGCCGGGGCCGATCCGCCTGGTGCATTTCTTCGACCCCGCCTGCCCCTGCAACGTCGGCAACCAGCAGCACCTGGGCGAGCTGATCGAGCGCTTCGCCGACCGGGGCGTGGCCTTCTATGCCGTGCAGAAACCGGGGAGCAAGGGCCAGCTGCCGCAGAACCTGCAACGCATGACCCTGCTCGCCGAGCTGCCCGGTGCCGCGGCCATCCCAGCCACCCCCGCCGTCGGCATCTGGGACCGCGAAGGCCGCCTGGCCTACTTCGGCCCCTACAGCGAAGGGGCGGTGTGCAACTCGGCCAACAGCTTTATCGAACCCATCCTCGAGGCGCTGCAGGATGGCCGCTCGGTGGACGCCACCCACACCCTGGCGGTGGGTTGCTACTGCGACTGGGCGCCGGCGGGCTGAGCGCTTAGCGCGGACGGTTGGAAGCGGCGGAAGATGGCCTCGGCCTCGCCGCTGTCACGCAGGGTCTGCAACTCCCGGTCGAGCGCCTGGCTCAACGACGCCCCCGTGGCGAACCCTTGCTCACCAGCAGGTAGAAGGCCTTGCTCGCCGGCAGCTCGAGATGGCGCAGCGTTTCGTCGCCCTGGTAGGCCCCCAGGGACAGCCCGCCGTAGAGCGGTTCGATCTCGCTGGGGAAGAAGTCGCAGCGTTGCAGCTGCAGCAACCCCAGGTTCTGTTGCACGCTTTTCACCCGCAGGACGTCCTGGGTGATGCCGTAGGGCGCGTAGTTGTAGCCGATGACCCCGCACACCCGGTAGTTGGCCAGGCTGGTGGCGTCGGTGACCGCCGGTGCCTCGGCGAAGCGCCGGGTGGAATAGAACAGGCCCAGGCGCGTGCGGTAGAGCGGCTCGCTGTAGTGGGCGAAGGTTGCGCGCTCCTCGGTGTAGCTGGCGTCCCAGGTCACCTCGCAGTGACCGGAGCGGGCGAAGTCGGCCAGCTCCTGCTGCACCCGCGCCCAGGGCAGGTAGTGCAGCTCATAGGGAAGGTCGAGGCGTTGCAGCGCCGTCAGCACCAGGGTGGTCGCCGAGCCGCTGAGGCGGGTGTGGTCGATTTTGCCGTCATGGCGCTCCCAGTAGGTATAGGGCGGCCACTCGTTGCCATCGCCGAGACAGATCTTCACGGGCTCCGCCGCTTCCACCCCGCAGCATCCTGCCAGCAGGCACCCCGCAATGATTCTGTTCATCGCACCTCCAGGCCCTCCCCAAGGCTAGATCAGCCGTGGCGAATCGCACGGGTTCCGGTGCCGGTCGTGCCCTGTAGCCGCTGCCGATAGGCTTCCGGCGTCATCTCGTGCCAGCGGCGGAAGGCCCGGTAGAAGGGCGACAGCTCGGCGAAGCCGCAGGCCCGTGCCACCTCGCGGATCGGCATGCCCCCGGCCAGGAGTTCCAGCGAGCGGGACTGGCGCACCGCATCGCGCGCCTTGCGCAGGCTGCTGCCCTGTTCGGCCAGGGCCCGCTGCAGGGCGCCGGGGGCCAGCCCCAGCTCCGCCGCGCAGGCGGCCAGGGAGCAGTCCGCCTGGCCCAGGCGCACGCCCAGCAGGTAGTGCAGGCGGTTGAGCAGCTGGTTTTCCGCCAGCTCGCCCAGCTGGGCCTCGGCGTGCTGCCAGAGCAGCGCATGCATCTGCGGGTTGGCGGTGCGCGAGGGGCGTCGCAACAGGCTGCTGGGGAACAGCAGCGCATCGTGCGGGCAGCCGAAGGTGGGTTGCAGCCCGAACAGGCGGCGGTGTTCCACCAGCCGGCGTGGCTGGGCATGGCGGAACTCCAGGGCGTCGACCTTGAACTCGTCGTCGGTGATCGACTTCATCAGCTTGATGAACAGCAGCGCCAGGCACTCCATCTGCTGGCGCAGCGGCGCGACGCCGGTGTAGTTGAGGTCGATCACCAGGCGCGCCTGCTCGCCCCGCACGTCCAGCTGGGCGACGAAACCGCCGGAGAGGATGTGCTGGAAGCGCACGAAGCTGTCCAGTGCCTCGCGCAGGTCGCGGCTGGCCAGCAGCAGGTAGCCGACCACGTCGAGCATGCGTGGTTTCATCTGCTCGCCCAGGTGCAGGCCGATGTCGCGGTCGCCGGTAATCACTTCGGCGGCCTCCCAGAACAGCGGTGCATCGTCGTGCTTGAGGCGCCCGTCGGCAGGCATGAACAGGTGCCGGCGGTGCTGGAATACGCGGCGGTAGATATCGGCGGGGTCCAGCCCGAGATCGCCCAGCGCCTCGTAGAGCAGGCGGCGCAGGGTGGGGGAGTGGGTCAGGGGCAGCGCGGTGGCGGAGTCGGCGTCGGGCGTGGGCATCGGGAGTTTCTCTGAATTGACCGAAGACTTTCAGCTCTGCGGTATTTGGTCAATGCCGAGCTCCATGGCGCTGAGGAAAATGCCAGGCACTAGAACAAGGAGAATCCCTTCATGAAACGCACCCTGACTGTCCTTGCCGTGGTGGTTGCCGCCGTGGCCGCCGGTGGCGCCTGGTACGCCCAGAGCAAGAAACCCCTGCGCGACGGCGAATTGGCCATCGCCCACCTGCAGGCCCCGGTCAGCGTCCGCTACGACGAGCGTGGCGTGCCCCACATCCAGGCCGCCAACGAGGCCGACATGTACCGCGCCCTGGGTTTCGTGCATGCCCAGGACCGCCTGTTCCAGATGGAAATGCTGCGCCGCCTGGCCCGTGGCGAGCTGGCCGAGGTGCTGGGTGCCCGCCTGGTGGACACCGACCGCATGTTCCGCACCCTGGAGCTGCGCCAGCACGCCGCCGTCTACGCGAAGAAGATGGACATGGACAGCCCCTCCGCCCAGGCGCTGGCCGCCTACCTGGATGGCATCAACCAGTACCAGGACAGCCGCCCGGCGCCGGTGGAGTTCGACCTGCTGGGCATCCCCAAGCGCCCCTTCACGGTGGAAGACACCCTCTCGGTCGCCGGCTACATGGCCTACAGCTTCGCCGCTGCCTTCCGCACCGAGCCGGTGCTGACCTATGTGCGCGACGAACTGGGCGCCGATTACCTCAAGGTCTTCGACCTCGACTGGCACCCCGAGGGCGTGGTCGGGCAGAAGCTCGCCGCCAGCGACTGGCAGGCCCTCAACGGCCTCGCCCGCCTCAGCCACCAGGCGCTGGTGGAAGCCGGCCTGCCGCAGTTCGAGGGCAGCAACGCCTGGGCCGTGTCCGGCAGCCGCACCGCCAGCGGCAAGCCCCTGCTGGCCGGCGACCCGCACATCCGCTTCGCCGTGCCGGCGGTGTGGTACGAGGCCCAGGCCTCCTACCCCGGCTTCGAGCTCTACGGCCACTACCAGGCGCTCAACCCCACCGCGTCCCTGGGGCACAACGGGCAGTTCGCCTGGAGCCTGACCATGTTCCAGAACGACGACCTCGACCTGGTCGCCGAGAAGGTCAACCCGGACAACCCCAACCAGGTCTGGTACCAGGGCCAGTGGGTGGACATGCAGAGCCGCGAGGAGACCATCCAGGTCAAGGACGCCGAGCCGGTGAAGCTGACCCTGCGCCGTTCGCCCCATGGCCCCATCGTCAACGACGCCCTCGGTGCCACCCCCGGCAAGACGCCCATCGCCATGTGGTGGGCCTTCCTCGAAACCGAGAACCCCATCCTCGACGCCTTCTACCAGCTGAACCGCGCCGACACCCTGGACAAGGCCCGCAGCGCTGCCGAGAAGATCCACGCCCCCGGCCTCAACGTGGTCTGGGCCAACGCCGCCGGCGACATCGGCTGGTGGGCCTCGGCCAAGCTGCCGCAGCGCCCGGACGGGGTTAACCCCGCCTTCATCCTCGACGGCAGCAGTGCCGAGGCGGACAAGCCCGGCTACCTGCCCTTCAGCGCCAACCCCCAGGAGGAGAACCCCGAGCGCGGCTACATCGTCTCGGCCAACTTCCAGCCGCTGTCGCCCACCGGTGTCGCCATCCCCGGCTACTACAACCTGCCGGACCGCGGCCAGCGCCTGGACCAGTTGCTGGCGCAGAAGGACGTGAAGTGGGACCAGGACAACAGCCGTGCGCTGCAACTGGAAACCGCCACCGGCTATGGCCCACGCCTGCTCGCGCCGTTGCTGGGCGACCTACGGGCCGCCGCGGCCGACGACGCCGAGCGTGCCCTGGTGGAGAAGCTCGCCGCCTGGCAGGGCGACCACCCGCTGGACTCCACCGTCGCCACTGTCGCCGAACAACTGGTCTACGAACTGGCCCGTGGCGCCTTCCATGACGAGCTGGGCGATGCCTTCTTCGACAGCCTGCTGTCCACCCGCGTGCTCGACGTGGCCCTGCCGCGCCTGGCCGCCGACGCCGACTCGCCCTGGTGGGACGACCGCAGCACCGATGCCCGCGAAACCCGCGCCGACACCGTCAAGGCTGCCTGGCAGGCGAGCCTCGCCCACCTGAAGAAGACCCTCGGCGACGACAGCGCCAAATGGGCCTGGGGCCGCGCCCACACGCTCACCCACGGGCACCCGCTGGGCATGCAGAAGCCCCTGGACAAGCTGTTCAACGTCGGCCCCTTCGCCGCCCCCGGTGGCCACGAGGTGCCCAACAACCTGTCCAACCGCGTCGGCCCGGCACCCTGGGAAGTGGCCTATGGCCCCTCCACCCGTCGCCTGATCGACATGGCCGACCCGGCCCACGGCATCGGCATCAACCCGGTGGGGCAGAGCGGTGTGGTCTTCGACCGCCACTACGACGACCAGGCCAAGCGCTACGTCGAGGGCGAGTACGTGCCCATGCACATGAGCGAAGAGGATGTGAAAGCCAACACCCAGGGCACGCTGAAGCTGGTGCCCAGGCCCTGATGCAAACCGTGCCGGCCCCCGGGCCGGCACGGTGCAACCGAACCACGGAGAAGGATTTCCCATGTACAGACTGTTGCTGCTCCTGTTGCTGGCGGCGGGGCCCGCCCTGGCCGGCGAAACCGTCAACGACGTCACCGGCCTCAACCCCATCGAGGTGGAGCGGGTGCTGGCGCCCACCACCCTGGACGAGATCAGCCGCGCCGTGCGTGAGCACGATGGCCCCATCGCCATTGGCGGTGGGCGCTTCAGCATGGGCGGGCAGACCGCCACCGAACGCGCGCTGCAGCTGGACATGCGCAGCTTCAACCGGGTGCTCGCCTTCGATCCCCAGCAGAAGACCCTTCGTGTGCAGGCGGGCATCACCTGGCGGCAGGTGCTCGAGTACATCGACCCCCACGGCCTGTCGCCCCAGATCATGCAGTCCTACGCCAACTTCACCGTGGGCGGCTCCCTGAGCGTGAATGCCCATGGCCGCTATGTCGGCCAGGGGCCGCTGGTGCTGGCGGTGAAGTCCATCCTGCTGGTGCTGGCCGACGGCAGCATGGTGGAGGCCAACCCCACGCAGAACAGCGAGCTTTTCTATGGCGCCATCGGTGGCTATGGCGGTATCGGCGTGATCGCCGAAGCGACCCTGGCGCTGACCGAGAACACCCGCCTGGCGCGCAAGACCGAGGTGATGCCGGTGGAGCAGTACCGAGGTTTCTTCGCCGAGCAGGTGCGGGGCAACCCGGACATGGTCATGCACAACGGCATCCTTTACACCGACGACTACAGGACGGTGCGCGCCGTTTCCTACCTGCGCACCGATGCGCCGCTCACGGTGGAAGAACGGCTGGTGGATGCCGGGCGCAACTACAAGGTCATGCGCGCCGCGCTCGGTGCGGCCTCCAGCAAGAGCGGCGCCGCCTTGCGCGAGGCGGTGCTCGACCCGCTGAACTTCCGGGGCGAGCAGGTGCAGTGGCGCAACCACGAGGCCAGCCTCGATGTGCGCGAGCTGCAACCCATCTCCGGGGCCGACTACAGCTACGTGCTGCAGGAATACTTCGTGCCCGAGGCGCAGCTGGAGGTGTTCATCGCCCGGATGCGCGACGTGCTGCAGAAGCACGGGGTGAAGGTGGCGAACATCTCCATCCGCCACGCCAAGGCGGACCCGGGCACGCTGCTGGCCTGGTCCCGAGGGGACACCTTTGCCCTGGTGCTCTATTACCGCCAGGGCACCTCGGAGGAGGCGCGCGCGGCGGTGGGCACCTGGACGCGGGAGCTGATCGACGCGGCCCTGGCCAGCGACGGCACCTACTACCTGCCGTACCAGATCCACGCCACCCGCGAGCAGTTCCTCGCCGCCTACCCGCGGGCGCCGGAGTATTTCGCCCTCAAGCAGCGGGTGGACCCGAGCGGCAAGTTCCGCAACAAGCTGTGGGACGCCTACTACCGCTGAGGCGCTCGGTTCAGCGCCGGTACTGGCTCGGCGGCTGGCCGCTCCAGCGCTGGAAGGCGTGGCGGAAGCTGGCGGTCTCGGCATAGCCGAGCTGCTCGGCGATCAGGTAGATGGGCAGGTCGGTCTGCAGCAGCAACTGGCGCGCCTTGTCGTAGCGCACCTCGTCCAGCAGGCGCTGGTAGCTGGTGTTGAGGCGCTGCAGGTGGCGGCGCAGGGTGCGCTCGGAGCGGTGCAGGCTGCGGGCCACGCGATCCAGGTTGCTGGCCTCGCTCAGGTGCCCGGCCAGGTGCTCGCGGATCTGGTCGAGCACGTCGTGGCGGCTGGTCAGCTGGGCATCGAGCTTCTGGCACTGCTGCAGGCCGTGGTGGCAGGTCACCGGGTCGGCCAGGGGCAGGGGGCGGTCGAGCAGTGCGGCGTTGAAGCAGAGGGCCGTGCGCGAATCGCCGAAATCCACCGGACAGCCCAGCTTCTCCGTGTAGGCCGCCGCGTGCAGGGGCGGCCGGTAGGGCAGGCGTACCCGGCGCGGGCGCACGGCTTCGCCGAGCAGGTCCTGGATCACGGTGAGCAGCGAGGTCAGGCACAGCTCGCTGTTGAACACCATCAGCTCCGGCGCGTAGCGGTAGCCGGTGGCGACCAGGCGGGCCTCGGCGCCGTCCTCTTCCAGGGTCAGGGTGAAGTAGCTGCCCAGCAGCGAGGCGTTGGCCAGGGCGATGTTCAGTGCATCGCGCAGGGTGCGGCTGGCGAGCATGGTGTAGCCAAGGATGCCGTAAGCCGAGACGTGCATGCGCAGGCCCAGGGACAGGCCCAGCGCCGGGTCGCGGGTACAGCTCAGGGCGTTGGCGAACACCCGCAGCTCTTGGGCGTGGCTGATGAGCTTGTCCGGGGTATCGAGGTCGCTGCAGGCCACGCCGCTGCCGTCGAGCAGGCGCGGGCGCGGCACTTCCTCGGCCAGGCTCTCCACCGCCAGGGCGATGGTGTGCAGGGTGGTCATGACCCGTTCGGGTAGCAATGGCGCCGCCATGGTTCGTCCCCTTTGGTAACGGTGGGGTGCCGGGAGAATGCATGGGCCTGTGCATTAAGTTTCGATTCAGGCATCAGAATGGCGCACTCTTGTATCCTCGGCGCGCCCCTGAACCCTAGAGTTTGTCCCGATGCGATCCTTCCTGACTCCCCGTTGGCTGGTTTCCGGCCTGTTGTTCTGTGTGCTGCTGGTGCTCGGCATCGCCGCCCAGGAGTTTCGCCTGTTCGAGCGCGGCTGGTTCATAGTGCAAGAATGGCGCCACGCTTCGGAGTGGCGCGAGCGCTCGATCTGGCTGCCGGACTACCGGGTGACCATCGAGGCGCAGCCCATCGAGGGGCTGGACGACGATGTCTCCGCGCTTACCTACGACCCGGACCGCCACAGCCTGCTGACGGTCACCAACCAGCGCCCGCAGATCATCGAGCTGTCCCTGGACGGTCACATCATCCGGCGCATCGACCTGCAGGGCTTCGGCGATCCGGAGGCCATCGAGTACATCAGCAAGGGCGTCTACGTCATCACCGACGAGCGCCTGCAACGCCTGGTCAAGGTGCGCCTGGACGAGGACACCATCCGCCTGGACGCCAGCGAGTCGCAGCAGCTCTCCCTGGGCATCGGCCTCAACGGCAACAAGGGCTTCGAGGGCCTGGCCTACGACCCCGCCGGGCAGCGCCTGTTCGTGGCCAAGGAGCGCGACCCGGTGCGCATCTACGAGGTCCATGGCTTCCCCCACACCAACCCGGACAAACCCTTCGCGGTGCACGTGGTGGACGACCCCAAGCGCGACGCCGGGCTCTTCGTCCGCGACCTTTCCAGCCTGCAATACGACGACCTCAGCGGCCACCTGCTGGCGCTGTCCGACGAATCGCGGCTGGTGCTAGAGATCAACGCTGACGGCAAGCCCATCAGCAGCCTGTCGCTGCTGCGCGGCATGCACGGCCTGACCCGCGGCGTGCCCCAGGCGGAGGGCGTGGCGATGGATAACGAAGGGAACCTGTACCTGGTCAGCGAGCCGAACCTGTTCTACAGGTTCAGCAAGCCGGCGGGGGAGTGAGCGGCCCGCGAACGGGGCCGCCCGAGGGTCAGGCCTTCAGCGTCTTCACGCCTTCCGCAGTGCCGAGCAGCAGCAGGTCGGCGGGGCGGGCGGCGAAGAGGCCGTTGGTGACCACGCCGACGATGGCGTTGATCTGCGCCTCCAGGGTCACCGGGTCGGTGATCGAGAGGTTGTACACATCGAGGATGATGTTGCCGTTATCGGTGACCACGCCTTCGCGGTAGACCGGGTCGCCGCCCAGCTTCACCAGCTGGCGCGCCACGTGGCTGCGGGCCATGGGGATGACTTCCACCGGCAGGGGGAAGGCGCCGAGCACCGGCACCAGCTTGCTGCCGTCGGCGATGCAGATGAAGGTGCGTGCCACGGCGGCGACGATCTTCTCGCGGGTCAGGGCGGCACCGCCGCCCTTGATCAGATTCAGGTGCGCGTCGCTCTCGTCGGCGCCGTCGACGTAGAACTCCAGGGCGTCCACCGCGTTCAGGTCATAGACCGGAATGCCGTGGCCCTTGAGGCGCTGGGCGGTGGCTTCGGAGCTGGCGACCGCGCCGTCGAAGGCCATCTTGTGCTGAGCCAGGGCGTCGATGAAGAAGTTGGCGGTCGAGCCGGTGCCGACGCCGACGACGCTCTTGCTGTCGAGCAGCGGGAGGATATGGTCGACTGCGGCCTGGGCGACTGCCTGCTTGAGCTGGTCCTGGGTCATGCTGGTGGTCCACGTATGAAAGGAAATGCGAGGGCGCGGATTATAGCCGTTCAGCGCGGCAAAACCCCGCATTCTCTGTGGTCGGGCGACGAAGCCCTGGGGTAGACTCGCCCATCCCCGCAAGCCCCGCCAGTGAAGCCGTGATGCTCGAAGACTACGTGAAGAAGACCCTCACCTCGCGCGTTTATGACGTGGCGGTGGAGACCCCCTTGCAACCCGCGCTGCGCCTGTCCGAACGCCTCGGCAACCAGGTGCTGCTCAAGCGCGAGGACCTGCAGCCGGTGTTCTCCTTCAAGATTCGCGGCGCCTACAACAAGCTGGCGCAGCTCAGCGCCGAGGAGCTGGCGCGCGGCGTGGTCACCGCCTCGGCCGGCAACCATGCCCAGGGCCTGGCCCTGGCGGCCCGCGAGCTGGGCATCAAGGCGACCATCGTGATGCCGCGCACCACCCCCGAGCTCAAGGTCCAGGGCGTGCGCGCCCGGGGCGGCAAGGTGGTGCTGCACGGCGACGCCTTCCCCGAGGCGCTGGCCTATTCGCTGAAGCTGGTGGACGAGAAGGGCTTCGTCTACATCCACCCCTACGATGACCCGCACGTGATCGCCGGCCAGGGCACCGTGGCGATGGAGATCCTCCGCCAGCACCCGGGGCGCCTGGACGCCATCTTCGTGCCGGTGGGCGGCGGCGGCCTGATCGCCGGCATCGCCGCCTATGTGAAGTACCTGCGTCCCGAGGTGAAGGTGATCGGCGTCGAGCCGGACGACTCCAACTGCCTGCAGGCCGCCATGGCCGCCGGCGAGCGCGTGGTGCTGGGCCAGGTCGGGCTGTTCGCCGACGGCGTGGCCGTGGCGCAGATCGGCCAGCACACCTTCGACATCTGCCGCGAGCACGTGGACGAGGTGATCACCGTCAGCACCGACGAGATCTGCGCAGCGATCAAGGACATCTACGACGACACCCGCTCCATCACCGAGCCCGCCGGCGCCCTGGCCGTGGCCGGGATCAAGAAGTACGTCGAGCGCGAAGGCAGCAGCGGGCAGACCCTGGTGGCCATCGATTCCGGCGCCAACATCAACTTCGACCGCCTGCGCCATGTGGCCGAGCGTGCCGAACTGGGCGAGAAGCGCGAGGCGATCATCGCCGTGACCATCCCCGAGCGCCCGGGCAGCTTCAAGGCCTTCTGCGAGGCCATCGGCAAGCGCCAGATCACCGAATTCAACTACCGCTACAACACCGATGCCGAGGCGCACATCTTCGTCGGCGTGCAGACCCACCCGGAGAACGACCCGCGCGAGGTGCTGGTGCAGAGCCTGCGCGACCAGGGCTTCCCGGTGCTGGACCTGACCGACAACGAACTGGCCAAGCTGCACATCCGCCACATGGTCGGCGGCCACGCGGCGCGGGTGGAGGACGAGTCGGTCTTCCGCTTCGAATTCCCCGAGCGCCCCGGCGCGCTGTTCAACTTCCTCAACAAGCTGGGCGGGCGCTGGAACATCACCCTGTTCCACTACCGCAACCACGGCGCCGCCGACGGCCGCGTGGTGGCCGGGCTGCAGGTGCCGGCGGACGAGCGCCACCTGATCCCCGCGGCGCTGGAAGAGATCGGCTACCCCTATTGGGACGAGAGCGACAACCCGGCCTACCGGCTGTTCCTCGGTTGACGGCGGCGGCCGCCCGCGATGGCGGCCATCTACACTCTGCTCGTCGCCCGGATGGAGTGATAAGGAATGGATGACTACCTGATGCTGCAGATACTTCACGGCTTGCTGACCTTCCTCCTGTTCGTCGTCGCCGGCGGCCTGCTGTGGTTCGTTCTGCGGGCCTGGCACGGCGGCCTGCGTGGCTGGGCACCGAGCCTGCGCCAGTCCGTGCTGTTCGGCGTGCCGGCGCTGCTGGCCCTGGGCGTGGCCCTGCCGATCACCGGCTGGTGGCTGCTGGCCCTGGCGGAAATCCCCTTCGGCCTGACCTGGGTGCTGGGCAGCTCCATCCTTTACCTGCTGGCCGGCATCGCCTGGCTGGCCTTCACCCGGCGCCTGCTGGTGCTGCATGCCGGGGACGCCCCCAGCGCCGCCCCGCGCAGCCGCTTCCTCGGCTTCAGCCTGGGTTACGGCGCGGTCGGCTTCCTGTTGCTGCTGATCATCCTCGTGCTGACCCTGGCCAAGCCGGCCTGAGCTTGGCCAGGCGCATCCTGCTGGTCGGTGCCAGCGGCTTTATCGGTCGTCACCTTCTGCGCGCCCTGTCTGCCGGCGGCCACAGCCTGGTCGCCACCTCCCGCTCGGGCACCGGGCCGCAGTTGCCCGGCGTCGTCTGGCAGCCGCTGGACCTGGAGCGCCTGGCTGAAAAGCCCGAGCTCTTCCCCTGGCCCGATGGCATCGACCTGGTGATCAACGCCGCCGGCGTGCTGGACAGCGACCTGGCGCGCCAGGCCCGTGTGCAGGCCGATGGCGCCTGCGCCCTGTTCGACCTTGCCGCCCGCCACGGCGCGGCGGTGCTGCAGGTGTCCGCCCTGGGCGCGGGTGAGGCGGGCGGGTTGCCCTTCCTCGCCAGCAAGGCGCGGGCAGATGCACACCTGCTGGCTCTGGGGATTCCCGCCGTGGTGCTGCGCCCGTCCCTGGTGCTGGGCGAGGGTGGCGCCAGCAGCGCCTGGCTGGAACGCCTCGCCGCGTTGCCCCTGGCGCCCCTGCTGGATACCCGGGCGCGGAGCATGCCGCTGCATGTGGATGACCTGGTGGGCGCGGTGTCGGCCTTGTTGCAGCACTGGCCCGAACAGCCTGGGGTGCTGGAGCTGGTCGGTCCCGAAGCGCTGACCCAGGGCGAGTTGCTCGACCGCCTGCGCGCGAGCATGGGCTGGAGCCCGGCGCGGTATATCCAGCTGCCACGATCACTGGCGGGTATCGCCGCCCGCCTGCATCTGCTGGACCCGCAACTGCCGGCCCTGGCGCGGCAAGACAACCTGGGCGATGCCGCGCCTTTGGAGCGGCTCTGCGGCCATCGCCCGGCAGCGCTCGGCCAGCGCCTGGATTCCACCTGGCCGCAGAAGGCCCGGGCGGTGAACGGCTGGCTGCATCCCCTGATGCTGGCGGCCCTGGTGCTGATCTGGCTGGGCACCGCACTGGTCTGCCTCGGCCCCGGGTTCGACTGGGGGCTGCGGATCATGGCGGAGATGGGTGTTTCCGGCCTGCTGGCCACGTTGGCGGTGGTGGGCGGTGCCTTGCTGGATGCGCTGCTGGGCATCGGCCTGCTGCTGCGGCGTTGGCGGCGCCACGCGCTGCTCGCGCAGCTGGGCCTGATGCTGGCCTATACGCTGCTGATCAGCCTGCTGCTTCCGCACTACTGGGCCGACCCTTATGCTGCGGTCGGCAAGAATCTCGTGCTCATGGTCGCCACCCTCTGGGTGCTGTGGCTGGAGCCCTCGCAACGGAAAACCGGATGAGCCTGTACCTGCTGCTGAAGACCCTGCACATCATGTCCTCCACCCTGCTGTTCGGCACCGGGCTGGGCTCGGCCTACTACGCCCTGCGCGCCTGGCGCAGCCAGCGGCTGGAGGTGATCGCCGTGACCTTCCGCCACCTGGTCACCGCCGATTGGCTGTTCATCGCCACCACCGCGGTGTTCCAGCCGTTCAGCGGCCTGGCCCTGGCCAAGCTGGCGGGCTGGCCGTTGAACCAGGTGTGGTTGCTGTGGAGCGTGGGCCTGTACGTGTTCGCCGGGCTCTGCTGGTTGCCGGTGGTGTGGCTGCAGATCCGCGTGCGCGACATGGCGCGCGATGCGCTGGCCGACGGCGGGGAGCTGCCGGCCAGGGCGCACCTTTATATGAAGGTCTGGTTCATCCTGGGCTGGCCGGCCTTCATCGCCTTCGTCGGCATCTTCTTCCTGATGGTGGCCAAGCCGCTCTCGCTCTGAGGCGGCTCAGCGCAGGGAAATCACCGGCCAGCCGCGACGCTCGGCCTCGGCGCGCAGCTTGGGGTCGGGGTCGACCGCCACCGGGCGGGTCACCCGCTCCAGCAGCGGCAGGTCGTTGAGCGAATCACTGTAGAAGCTGGCGCCTTCCAGGCTCAGGCCGGTTTCGGCGAGCCAGCGCTCCAGGCGGGTGACCTTGCCGTCGCGGAAGCAGGGCACGTCGATGGTGCGCCCGGTGTAGCGGCCGTTCTCCATCTCGCATTCGGTGGCCAGCAGGGTCTCGATCCCCAGGCGTGCGGCGATGGGGCCGGTGACGAAGCGGTTGGTGGCGGTGATGATCACCAGCTTGTCGCCTGCCGCGCGGTGCTCGGCCAGCAGGGCCTCGCCCTTGGCCAGGATGATCGGCTCGACGCAATCACGCATGAACTCGCGGTGCCACTGCTCCAGCTGGGCCATCTCGGTGCGGCCGAGGATTTCCAGGCTGAAGTTCAGGTAGTCGGTGATGTTCAGGCGGCCGGCGAGGTAATCCTGGTAGAACTCGTCGTTGCGGCTCTTGTAGGCATCGCCGTCGAGAATGCCGCGTTCGCACAGGTAGTCGCCCCAGGCGTGATCGCTGTCGCCGCCGAGGAGGGTGTTGTCGAGATCGAAAAGGGCCAGGCGCACGTCTTTTACCTTGAATCGAAACTACGGAGGGCGGCCAGAATAACCACTTTTCCCCGGCCTGCCCATTGCGCTAAAAGCCCGCATTGCCGCGTTTACAGGCTTTATGGAACAATGCCGGAACATGCGTATGCGAGGTTGTTCGCCGTGATCGATCCCGATGGTTTTCGCCCCAATGTCGGCATCATTCTCGCCAATGAGGTCGGGCAGGTGCTGTGGGCTCGGCGTATCAATCAGGACGCCTGGCAGTTCCCCCAGGGGGGCATCAACCCCCGTGAGACGCCGGAAGAGGCGCTGTACCGCGAGCTGAACGAAGAGGTCGGGCTCGAGGAACGGGATGTGAAAATACTTGCATGCACCCGGGGCTGGTTGCGCTATCGTCTGCCGCAGCGTCTGGTGCGGACCCATAGCCAACCCCTGTGCATCGGGCAGAAGCAGAAGTGGTTCCTGTTGCGCCTGCAATCGGACGAGAACCGGGTTCGCATGGACCTGACCGGCAAGCCTGAGTTCGACGGCTGGCGCTGGGTCAGCTACTGGTACCCGCTGGGACAGGTCGTGACCTTCAAGCGAGAAGTCTACCGCCGTGCCCTCAAGGAATTAGCCCCGCGCCTGCTGGCGCAAGACTGACCCGGAGAAAGGCTACAAGGCCATGCTCAATACGCTGCGCAAGATCGTCCAGGAAGTGAACGCCGCCAAGGATCTGAAGGCGGCGTTGGCGATCATCGTGCTGCGGGTCAAGGAAGCCATGGGCAGCCAGGTCTGCTCCGTCTACCTGCTGGACCCCGAGTCCAACCGGTTCGTGCTGATGGCCACCGAGGGCCTGAACAAGCGCTCCATCGGCAAGGTCAGCATGGCCCCCAACGAGGGCCTGGTCGGCCTGGTCGGCACCCGCGAGGAGCCGCTCAACCTCGAACACGCCGCCGACCACCCCCGCTATCGCTATTTCGCCGAAACCGGCGAGGAACGCTACGCCTCCTTCCTCGGCGCACCGATCATCCACCACCGCCGGGTGATGGGCGTTCTGGTGGTGCAGCAGAAGGAGCGCCGCCAGTTCGACGAGGGCGAGGAAGCCTTCCTCGTCACCATGAGCGCCCAGCTCGCGGGCGTCATCGCCCATGCCGAGGCCACCGGTTCGATCCGTGGCCTGGGTCGCCAGGGCAAGGGCATCCAGGAAGCCAAGTTCGTCGGCGTGCCCGGTGCGCCGGGCGCTGCCGTGGGTACCGCCGTGGTGGTGCTGCCGCCGGCCGACCTGGAAGTGGTGCCCGACCGCGCCGTCGATGACATCGAGGCCGAGGTCGAGCGCTTCAAGCAGGCCCTGGAAGCGGTGCGCGAAGACATGCGCCGCCTGTCGAGCAAGCTGGCCAGCCAGCTGCGCCCCGAGGAGCGGGCGCTGTTCGACGTCTACCTGATGATGCTCGACGATGCCTCCATCGGCCTGGAAGTGAAGAAGGTCATCCGCTCCGGCCAGTGGGCCCAGGGTGCCCTGCGCCAGGTGGTGATGGAGCACGTCAAGCGCTTCGAACTGATGGACGACGCCTACCTGCGCGAGCGCGCCTCCGACGTCAAGGACCTCGGTCGCCGCCTGCTCGCCTACCTGCAGGAAGAGCGCAAGCAGAACCTGGTGTACCAGGACAACACCATCCTGGTCAGTGAAGAACTGTCCCCGGCCATGCTCGGCGAAGTGCCCGAAGGCAAGCTGGTGGGCCTGATTTCGGTACTCGGCTCCGGCAACTCCCACGTCGCCATCCTCGCTCGCGCCATGGGTGTGCCCACGGTCATGGGCGTGGTCGACCTGCCGTACTCGAAGGTCGACGGCATCGAGCTGATCGTCGACGGCTACCACGGTGAAGTCTTCACCAACCCCTCCGCCGAGCTGCGCAAGCAGTACAGCGAAGTGGTGGAGGAGGAGCGCCAGCTGGTCAAGGGCCTCGACGCCCTGCGCAGCCTGCCCTGCGAAACCCTGGACGGCCACCGCATGCCGCTGTGGGTCAACACCGGCCTGCTGGCCGACGTGACCCGTGCCCAGGAGCGCGGCGCCGAAGGTGTCGGCCTGTACCGCACCGAAGTGCCGTTCATGATCAACGAGCGCTTCCCCAGCGAAAAGGAGCAGCTCGCCATCTACCGCGAGCAGCTCGCCGCCTTCCATCCGCTGCCGGTGACCATGCGCACCCTGGACATCGGTGGCGACAAGGCGCTGTCGTATTTCCCGATCAAGGAAAGCAACCCCTTCCTCGGCTGGCGCGGCATCCGCGTCACCCTCGACCACCCGGAAATCTTCCTGGTGCAGGTGCGCGCCATGCTCAAGGCCAGCGAAGGCCTGAACAACCTGCGCATCCTCCTGCCGATGATTTCCGGCGTGCAGGAGCTGGAAGAATCCCTGCACTTGATCCACCGCGCCTGGGGCGAGGTGCGTGACGAGGGCGTCGACATCCCCATGCCCCCGGTGGGCGTGATGATCGAGATCCCCGCGGCCGTGTACCAGACCCGCGAGCTGGCGCGCCAGGTGGACTTCCTCTCGGTGGGCTCCAACGACCTGACCCAATACCTGCTGGCGGTGGACCGCAACAACCCGCGCGTCGCCGACCTCTACGACTACCTGCACCCGGCGGTGCTGCAAGCGCTGGTCAAGG
Source organism: Pseudomonas solani (assembly GCF_026072635.1). Lineage (NCBI taxonomy): Bacteria > Pseudomonadati > Pseudomonadota > Gammaproteobacteria > Pseudomonadales > Pseudomonadaceae > Pseudomonas > Pseudomonas solani. The sequence goes on from NZ_AP023081.1 coordinate 2,615,062, forward strand.
TGGTCAACGATGCCCACACCGAAGGCAAGCCGGTGAGCATCTGCGGCGAGATGGCCGGTGATCCCGCCGCTGCCGTCCTGCTGCTGGCCATGGGCTTCGACAGCCTGTCGATGAACGCCACCAACCTGCCCAAGGTGAAGTGGCTGCTGCGCCAGGTCAGCATCAGCAAGGCGCGCGAGCTGCTGGAGCAGCTGATGGGCATCGACAACCCGCAGGTTATCCACAGCTCCCTGCACCTGGCCCTGCGCAACCTGGGCCTGGGCCGCGTGATCAACCCGGCCGCCACCATCCAGGCCTGAGCCCCGCTTCCGGGGCTTGGCCACGCTGCATCTCGTTTTCCTTCCCATGGCAGCACCCGCGATCAACCCGCGCGGGTGCCCTGCTGCGCCGTGGGCATCCCCGGCGCACGGCAGGGTTCTGCCCTAGAGGACCATCTCCACCTGCCCCAGCTGCTCACCGTGGGGGCCGTAGCTGCGCTCCACCAGTTCGCGGCGGCCGTCGGCATGGACGATCAGCGCCGTGCTGGCGCGGGTGCCGTAGGTGCGGGTGGCGATGAACACCGGGGACAGCATGCGCTCGGTGTTCAGGCCCACGCCGGTATCGGGGAGGATCGCGTCCGGCGCCGCCTCGGGGTCGTGCATCAGGTTGAGCAGGGTGTCGGTGGTGACGCCTTCCAGGCACTCCGCCAGGGCCGCCTTGGCCCGCTCGACCTTCGGCCAGGGCGTGTCGAGGTCGGCGTTGGACAGCCCGTAGATGCCGGCGGCCAGCGTTCTCGGCCCGCCGCTGCGGGGGTTGAGGAAGCACAGCTCGCGGCTGTCGCCCACCAGCAGGTTGAAGCCGGCGTAGTCGGCGGCGCGGCGCTGGGCGTCGGCGAGGAACTCGGCCGGGCCCATGGTGCCGTTGAGGAACTGCACGCACAGCTCGCCACGGGAGCGCCCCACCGGGGGCAGCCGCGGGTCGCGGATATTGGTCAGGGCGGCGAAGCGGCCGTCGGGGCCGATGCCCAGCCAGGTGCCGCCGGCTTCGAGGTCGCGGCCGGCGTAGAGGCCGGGGGCGTCTGGCCAGTGGGCCAGGGGCTGGGTGGGGCGGGCGTAGAACTCGTCACGGTTGGCAGCCAGTACCAGCGGGACTTCCTGTCCGGGTTGCCAGGCGAATGCGATGAGGCACATCTGGAGTCGTCTCCTTTTTGTTGTCGCGAGTCTAGCAGCCGCTCGGCGGCTCGCCATCGAGTCGTTGGAGCCTCGGGCGGGCTTCCGTTAACATGCCGCTTTGTTTTCGGGGGTGTCGATGGAATTCCTGCTCTACCTGGTACTCGGCGCCTGCGCCGGCGTGCTCGCCGGTCTGTTCGGTGTGGGTGGCGGCATGATCATCGTGCCGGTGCTGGTTTTCAGTTTCACTGCCCAGGGATTCGACCCCAGCATCCTGACCCACCTCGCCGTCGGTACCTCCCTGGCGACCATCATCTTCACCTCGATCAACGCCGTGCGCGAGCACCATCGCAAGGGTGCGGTGCGTTGGCACATCTTCGCCTGGATGACCCTCGGCATCCTCCTCGGCGCGGCGCTGGGTTCGCTGACCGCCAAGGCGATCCAGGGCCCCATGCTGCAGAAGATCATCGGCTGCTTCGCCATCTTCGTTTCCCTGCAGATGGCCCTGGACCTCAAGCCCAAGGCCAGCCGTGACGTGCCCGGCAAGCCGGGGCTGACCGTCGCCGGCGCCTTCATCGGCTGGGCCTCGGCGATCTTCGGCATCGGCGGTGGTTCGCTGACCGTGCCCTTCCTCACCTGGCGCAGCGTGCCCATGCAGCAGGCGGTGGCCACGTCCTCCGCCTGCGGGCTGCCCATCGCCCTGGCCAGCGCCCTGTCGTTCATGGTGCTGGGCTGGAACGAGCCGCACCTGCCGCAGTGGAGCTTCGGTTTCGTCTATCTGCCCGCGCTGGCCGGCATCGCGCTGACCAGCATGTTCTTCGCCCGCTTCGGCGCCCGCCTGGCCCACCGCCTGTCGCCGCGTCTGCTCAAGCGCCTGTTCGCCCTGCTGCTGTTCTCGGTCGGGCTGAGTTTTCTGATCTAAGGAGTCGTGATGCTGGCTTATCCCCAGATCGATCCGGTGGCCCTGAGCCTCGGACCCCTGAAAATCCACTGGTACGGCCTGATGTACCTGATCGGCATCGGCGGTGCCTGGTGGCTGGCCTCGCGCCGCCTCAAGGCCTTCGACCCGACCTGGAGCCGCGAGAAGCTTTCCGATCTGGTGTTCTGGGTCGCCCTGGGCGTGATCGCCGGTGGCCGCCTCGGCTACGTGCTGTTCTATGACCTGTCGGCCTACCTCGCCAACCCGCTGCTGATCCTCGAAGTGTGGAAGGGCGGCATGTCGTTCCACGGCGGCCTGATCGGCGTGATGCTGGCGACCCTGTGGTTCGGCCGGCGCAACGGCAAGAGCTTCTTCCAACTGATGGACTTCATCGCCCCGCTGGTGCCCATCGGCCTGGGCGCCGGGCGCATCGGCAACTTCATCAACTCCGAGCTCTGGGGCAAGGTCACCGACGTGCCCTGGGCGATGATCTTCCCCAATGGCGGCCCGCTGCCGCGTCACCCGTCGCAGCTGTACCAGTTCGCCCTCGAAGGCGTGGCGCTGTTCGCCATCCTCTGGTTCTACTCGCGCAAGCCGCGCCCGACCATGGCCGTGTCCGGCATGTTCGCGCTGTGCTACGGCATCTTCCGCTTCATCGTCGAGTTCGTCCGCGTGCCGGACGCCCAGCTCGGCTACCTCGCCTTCGGCTGGCTGACCATGGGCCAGGTGCTCTGCGTGCCGATGATCCTCGGCGGCCTCGGCCTGATCGTCTGGGCCTACCGTCGCCAGCCCGTCCAAGGAGTCGCCTCGTGAAACAGTACCTCGACCTGATGCGCCTGGTGCGCGAGACCGGCACCTTCAAAAGCGACCGCACCGGCACCGGCACCTACAGCGTGTTCGGCCACCAGATGCGCTTCAACCTGGCCGATGGTTTCCCCCTGGTGACCACCAAGAAGTGCCACCTGAAGTCCATCGTTCACGAGCTGCTGTGGTTCCTCCAGGGCGACACCAACATCCGTTACCTGAAGGAAAACGGCGTCTCCATCTGGGACGAATGGGCCGACGAGAACGGCGACCTGGGCCCGGTCTACGGCTACCAGTGGCGCAGCTGGCCGGCGCCCAATGGCGAGTCGATCGACCAGATCGGCAAGCTGATCGAGATGATCCGCAAGAACCCGGACTCGCGCCGCCTGATCGTCTCCGCCTGGAATCCGGCCCTGGTGGATCAGATGGCCCTGCCGCCCTGCCACGCGCTGTTCCAGTTCTACGTGGCCGACGGCAAGCTCAGCTGCCAGCTGTACCAGCGTTCGGCGGACATCTTCCTCGGCGTGCCCTTCAACATCGCCAGCTACGCCCTGCTGACGCTGATGGTGGCGCAGGTCTGCGGCCTGGAGCCCGGCGACTTCGTCTGGACCGGCGGCGACTGCCATCTCTATGCCAACCACATCGAGCAGACCGACCTGCAGCTCACCCGCGAGCCGCTGCCCCTGCCGACCATGAAGCTCAACCCCGAGGTGAAGGACCTGCTGGCCTTCAAGTTCGAGGACTTCGAGCTGGTGGGCTACCTGTCGCACCCGCACATCAAGGCGCCGGTCGCGGTCTGACCCGCTCGGGTTCCCACAGGCGCGCCCCCAGGACCCATCTGTGGGCGCCCGCCGGGTGGGAGCGAGTTCATCCGCGAAATAGCTACTCCGATCCCCGGGCTGAAGCCCGGGCTACGCGCTGCGTGGCGACCGCTTTCGTAGGATGGGTAGGGCTACGCGAAACCCATCACGCGGAGCCTCAGGCATTCTTCGCCGTGCCTGCCCAAATCACCCCAACTCCGCCGCCAGCGCCTTCACCTGCTCCTGCCGCTCCGCCTGTTCCAGCTCCGCGCCGGGGTTGAGCGACGACCATTCCGGGTGCGCCCGCGCCTTGCCTAATGCCGGGGGCAACTTGCCCTGGCGCCATTGCTTCTCCTCCGGCGCCGTCATGCGGATGGCGTCGACGGCGGCGTGCCCGCGTGCGTCCAGGGCTTGCAGCAGCTGGCGCTGGCGCAGGGCGAGCAGGCGCAGGATGGCGTCGTCCACGGTCAGCTCGCGCTGGCCACGGATCTTGCCCAGCAGGCGTTCGCCGTAGTGGCCGACGGTCTGCCAGGCGCCGCCGGCGATGGCGCCCAGGGCTGCTGCGGCGCCCAGGGTCAGGCCGCCCACCAGCAGGTCGACGCCGGCACCGGCGGCGGCACCGGCCGCCATGCCGCTGCCCAGGCGCACGCCGAGCTGCTTGAGGGTTTCGGGGTTGAACAGGTCATCGCCCCAGCGCCCGTCCAGCAGCGGCAGGTCACCGGCGGCGGCATCCTCCGGGCGGAAGGCGTGCAGGCGCAGCAGGGCATCGACGCAGGCTTGCTCGCGGGCACGCACCTGTTGGCGCAGGGCCTCGGTGGCCCGGGCCAGGCTGGCCTCGTCGGCGGGTACGCTGCGGCGGCAGGCGGCGACATCCAGCAGCAACTCGGCGATCAGGCGTGCTCCGGCCCGCTGGCGCAGGCCGCGCTGGGCCTCGTGTTCCTCGATCAGTCGTTGCAATTGCGCCCGCGCCCGTTCCAGCAGCAGGGCCAGGCTTTCATAGAGGCGGCGCTCGCCATCCAGGGGCGGGGCCACGCTGTCGAAACGCACCAGCGCGTGCAGGCCCAGGCGCGCCAGGGCTTCGCGCCACTCGGCTTCGCGGTGGTCGTTCACCGCGACGAAGTTCAGCACCGGCAGCAGCGGCCGGCCGCACATGGCTAGCACCGCCAGCTCGTCGCGGTACTTGGCCAGCACCGGCTCGCGGGCGTCGATCACATAGAGGCCGGCATCGGAGGCCAGCAACTGGCGCAGCACCTTGGCTTCCTGCTCGAAGCGCTGGCGCGCCTCGCTGCCGTCGAGGAAACGTGCCAGCCGCGCCGGGCCGTCCATGCGCTCGCCGGGGCGCTCCAGGCGTTCCAGGTAGTCGAGCAGGGCAATGGCGTCTTCCAGGCCGGGGGTGTCGTAGAGCTCCAGCAGCGGCTGGCCGTCCACCGACAGGCGCGCGCCCTCGACATGGCGGGTGGTGCTGGGGCGGTGGGACACCTCGCCGAAGCCGCGGTCGCGCAGCAGGGTGCGCAGCAGCGAGGTCTTGCCGACGTTGGTGTGGCCGACCACGGCCAGTTTCAGTGCATCAGTCATGGCCCTTCTCCAGCCAGGCGAGGGGCGAGCTGTCGGCATGCTCCAGCTCCAGACGCGACAGGGCCTGGTGCCATTCCCCCAGGCGCAGGCTGTCCAGCGCTGCACCCGGTGGGGCCGGCAGCAGCCAGACGCGCGTGGCGGCGGCACAGCGCGCCAGTTCGCCGATCAGTGCCAGGGTGCCGCGATCCGGCGAGCGGCGTGGGTCGCAGGCGATGGCCAGGCGTTGCGGCGGGAAGCGGGTGAGCTGCTCCAGCAGGCGCTGGCGTTGCTCGCGGCTGTCGAGGATGCCGGCGTCGCCCACGCCGCGCGGTAGGGCCGGCGGCCAGGGGCGGCTGTCGTCCAGCTCGATGGCCACCAGCAAGGCGCCACTGCCGCTGTCGGGGTGGGCGTGGGTAGCGTCGGTCAGCGCCAGGCCGGGGTCGGCGTCCAGCACGCCGAGGCGTTCGCTGGCCGGCTGCAGGCGTTCGCGCAGCAGGCCGTAGCCGGGCAGGGCGAGGTCCAGGTCGAGCCGTTCGCGGCCGCTGCGCCAGCGCCACAGGCACAGCAGCGTCAGTGCCAGGCGCGGCAGCAGGCCGTAGACCAGGCACACCCCCAGCAGCCAGCCGGACCAGGCCTGGCGCGCATCGGCGGCGGCCACCACGTCGCTGCTGGCGCGGATGGTGTCGGCGTCCGGCAGGGCGAAGCCGAGCAGGGCGGGCAGGGCGCCCAGGGCCTGGGTCAGGGCGACGAAGGTGTCGCTGCCGAGGATGGTGGTTTCCCAGACGAAGCCGTAGCGCCGGGTAGCCAGCAGCGCCAGCAGGCACAGCAGCGCGGTGCCCAGGCTGAGGCTCCAGAGCCCGTTGACCAGTGCGCCCAGGCCCCAGCGGGCCAGACGGCGACGTTGCAGCAGCACCAGCAGCGCCGGGCCCAGTTGCGCGGCGGCGGCATCCCGGGCGAGCTTGCTACTGAGCCACCACCAGAGGCGGCCGAGGACGCTGGCGTGGCCGCCGAAGGCCAGGCCCAGCAACCAGCCGAGGAGCATCAGCAGGTGCAGGCCGAGCAGGCTGCCCAGGGCCCAGAACACATTGACCGGGCGCTGGCCGTCACCCAGGGCGGCCACCGCCATGGCGCTGCCGGCGGCCAGGGCCACCAGCAACAATGCGGCGAAGGCCAGGCGCGCGCCCTGCAACCAGTGCAGCAGGGCGGCCAGCTGGCCGTCGCGTTCGGCGAGCCACAGGGCGCGGGTCTGGATGCGCTGGGCGAGGTCGCCACCGGCGGCATTGGCGCGGCGGTTGGCTTCGCCGTCTTCCAGCGGGCCGGCGTGTTCTTCGCGCAGACGCACGGCTTCGGTCAGCCAGAGGCGTTGCAGGGGAGTGAGGTTCGGCGGTGGGCTCTCGGTCACGCGGGTTCTCTTCCGGTGGGGCGAGGCAGAAGCATAACCGCTGAACGGCGGGAAGGTGGAACCCCGGCCACCTGGGCCGGGGTGTCGCGGCGTGCGGGTCAGTGGGTGGCCCGCTGCTCCCTGACGCGCACGGCGATGTCCGGTTGGTCGATGAACAGGCCGTCGATGCCGGCGTCGAGGAAGGCGTTGATCTCCGCCTCGACATCACCGCGCACCTGCGGGTCGCTGCCGTTGCGCAGGTTGGTGGGGAGGAAGGCGTTTTCCGCGCGGAAGGTGTAGGGGTGCACCTTGAGCCCGGCGGCGTGGGCGTCGGCGACGAAGCGCGTGGGCTGGCCCAGGTTGCCGGCGGCGTCGCGGGGGATCACGTAGGCCTTGTCCGGGCCGACGCCGGCGGCATAGCGGGCGACGGTCTTGAGGCCGGCGGCGCTGGCCATCTTGGCGTAGGTCAGGCCGGTGCCCAGCACCTGCTGGTCATAGGGCTGGCCGGCGCCGTAGAGCTGGATCAGGCGGATGCTGCTCTGCCGGGCGATGCGCTGCAGGTTGTCCACCTCGAAGGACTGGATGTACACCGCCGAGCGGCGGTCGGTGTAGCCGTTGCGCTGCAGGGTGCGCAGCAGCGGTTTCTCCATGGCCAGGCCGAGCTGCTGGAAGTGGGTGGGGTGCTTGGTCTCGATGTACAGGCCGATGCGCCGCTGCTGGCTGAGCTGCAGGCTCTTCACCAGGTCGATGATCTCCTGCAGGGTGGGGATCTCGAAGGCGCCGTCCAGCCGTGCGTTGCCCGGGCGCACTTGGGGGATGCGCTCGATGGCCTTGAGGGTCTTCAGCTCGGCCAGGGTGAAGTCTTCACTGAACCAGCCGGTGAGCGCCACGCCGTCGATGTTCTGGGTGCGCTTACGGTCGGCGAACTCGGGGTGCTTGCCGACGTCGGTGGTCAGCCCCAGTTCGTTGTCGTGGCGGGCCACCAGTTGGCCGTCGCGGGTCATCACCAGGTCCGGCTCGACGAAGTCGGCGCCTTGCAGGGCGGCCAGGGCGTAGGAGGCCAGGGTGTGCTCCGGCACATAGCCGCTGGCGCCGCGATGGCCGACCACCAGCGGCGTGCCCTCGCCCTGGGCATGGCCCTTGGCGGCGCGGGGCTGCTGGGCGGCCCAGTCGATGGCGGATTGCACCGGGTCCGGCGCGGCGAATGAACAGAGGGGCAACGTCAGGCTGCAGACCGCCAGCCAATGCCGCAGGGTGGAAATGGATGCCATGGGGCGTCTCCTTGCGGTAGGGGAAGCGCAAGCCTGCCGCAGGATAGATGACGGTTTGTGGTGCGCCGCGCGGCAAGTGTTGCGAGGCGTGACCGGCCCGACGGACAGAAAGAAAGGCCGGCTGGCCTGGCCGCTTCGCTCTGGTATTCTCGCCGCCATGAAAAAGACTCTGCCCCTCTCCCTCATCGCCGCCCTCGCGCAGAACCGCGTGATCGGCCGTGACAACCAACTGCCCTGGCACCTGCCGGCGGACCTCAAGCACTTCAAGGCCCTGACCCTGGGCAAGCCCATCATCATGGGCCGCAAGACCTGGGATTCCCTCGGCCGCCCGCTGCCGGGGCGCCTCAACCTGGTGGTCAGCCGCCAGGCCGGCTTGCAGCTGGAGGGCGCCGAGGTGTTCGCCAGCCTGGAAGAGGCCGTGGTACGCGCCGAAGCCTGGGCCCGTGAGGAAGACGCCGAGGAAGTGATGCTGATCGGCGGTGCCCAGCTCTACACCCAGGGCCTGGAGCACGGCGACCGCCTCTACCTGACCCGCGTCGAACTGGCCCCGGAAGGCGATGCCTTCTTCCCGGAAGTGCCGGATGCCGATTGGCACCTGGCCTCCAGCATCGAGCATGAGGCCAGCGACACCAGCCCTGCCTATGCCTTCCAGGTGTGGGAGCGGCGCTGAGCCGGCTGCAACATCGTTGGTGGACGTAAGAAGCGCCGTCCACCCTACGCCCGGATCCACCCGGTAGGGACTCCGGGCGGCCCCTCGCTCAAACCTCCAGCTCGCGCAATTCCGCGCGCACCCGCTCGTTTTCGATCAGCAGGAATCCCACCGATATCGGCAGCTTGAAGCGCCGAGGCCCGGCGCTGCCCGGGTTGATGTGGAGGATGCCGTCGCGGCGGGTGATCAGCGGCTTGTGGGAGTGGCCGGTGATGATGGCGTCGATGCCGCGCGTGGCGAGGTCGGCGGGGATGTCCGCCTGGTCGTGGATCAGGTAGAGACAGGTGCCACCGGAGCGCAGGGTGGCGTCGTGAGGGATGCGTTGCGCCCAGTGCTCGGTGTCGTTGTTGCCGCGCACCACGGTCAGGGGGGCCAGGCGGCGCAGCGTGTCGAGGATCTCGGGCTTGCCGATGTCGCCGGCATGCAGGATGTGGTCGCAGCCTTGCAGGGCCGCCAGGGCCTGGGGCCGGAGCAGGCCGTGGGTGTCGGCGATCAGGCCGATGCGCAGGGTCATGGAAGGGGCCTCGTTGGAATGCGAGGCCCATTCTGCATCACTCGGCGGGGCGCGGGGATTCCGGCAGGAACCAGTTCAGCAGCAGCGCGCAGATGCCGCCGGTGGCGACACCGGATTCCAGCACGTTGCGCAGCGCCGCCGGCATGTGCGCGAGGAACTCCGGCACCTGCGACACGCCCAGGCCCAGGGCCAGGGACACGGCGATGATCAGCAGCGCGCGGCGGTCCAGTTCGATGCCGGCGAGGATGTTGATGCCCGAGGCGGCCACCGCACCGAACATCACCATGGCCGCGCCGCCGAGCACCGGCTCGGGCACCGCCTGGATCACGCCGGCCACCGCCGGGAACAGGCCGAGGATCACCAGCACCACGGCGATCCACAGGCCGACGTGGCGGCTGGCGATGCCGGTGAGCTGGATCACGCCGTTGTTCTGCGCGAACACCGAGCTGGGGAAGGTGTTGAACACGCCGGCCAGCAGCGAGTTGGCGCCGTTCACCAGCACGCCGCCCTTGATGCGCTGCATCCACAGCGGGCCTTCCACCGGCTGGCGCGAGACCTTGCTGGTGGCGGTGACGTCGCCGATGGCTTCCAGCGAGGTGACCAGGTAGATCACCAGCATCGGGATGAACAGGCTCCAGGAGAAGCCCAGGCCGAAGTGCAGCGGCATCGGCACCTGGAACAGCTCGGCCTGGTGCATGCCGGTGAAGTCCAGGCGGCCCAGGTAGCCGGCCAGGGCGTAGCCCACGGCCAGGGCGATGACGATGGCGCAGCTGCGCATCCACACCACGGGGATGCGGTTGAGCACCACGATGATCGCCAGCACGGTGCCGGACAGCAGCAGGTTCTCGCCATTGGCGAAGGTGCCGTTGGCCATGGCGCCGAAGCCGCCGCCCATGCTGATCAGGCCGACCTTGATCAGGGTCAGGCCGATCATCAGCACCACGATGCCGGTCACCAGCGGGGTGATCAGGCGTTTGACGAAGGGCAGGATGCGCGAGATACCCATCTCCACGAAGGAGCCGGCGATCACCACGCCGAAGATGGCGGCCATCACCGCTTCCACCGGGGTGCCCTGCTTGACCATCAGCGCGCCGCCGGCGATCAGCGGGCCGACGAAGTTGAAGCTGGTGCCCTGGACGATCAGCAGCCCGGCGCCGAACGGGCCGAAGCGCTTGCACTGGACGAAGGTGGCGATGCCGGAGATCACCAGTGACATGGAGACGATCAGGTTGGTGTCGCGCGCCGAGACGCCGATGGCCTGGCAGATCAGCAGGCCGGGGGTGACGATGGGCACGATGATTGCCAGCAGGTGCTGCAGTGCGGCGAGCAGCGCCACCAGCGGGCGCGGCTTGTCGTCGAGGCCGTAGACCAGCTCGTTGCGGGAGGTGGAAGTGGCCGGGTTTTCCAGTGAACTCATGGCGATGGTCCGCAAAAAAGCGGCGATTCTACCTGAATGGCCGGGGGCGGCGAGGGGCGCTGGTCAGTGGCTTGGCGGGCGCTGCGAAGATCTAGGTCGGGTGTAACCCGACATGTGCGGTGCAGGGCCGCTGCGGGTTTCACCCGCCCTACGGGCTTATGGCGCGAATAATCAGGCTCGCGTCGACATTGATCGAGCGCTGACAGCGGTTCAGCGTGTCGATCATGCGTTGTAGCGTGGGTTGCAGGTCGATACCGAGTTCTGTGAGGGCATCGAGCTCCTCGAAGCTTTCCAGAACCTCTTTCAACTCTGCGCTGATGGGCAGGGTCGTGAGGGTGTTGCGGAATACGGGGCGGCCCAGGGACCAGATGCCGGTCTCGGCATTCAGGGCGCCGCTCTTCATGCCTTCAAGAATTCCCCTCGCAAGCGAGGCGATGTAGAACTCGGCGGCACCTTCTTCGAATTCGAGCTTCAGGTTTTGCATGAAGTCTGGCGAGCTCCTATGAGCGGCAATGGGAAGAAAAAGCCCGGCACATGGCCGGGCTTTTTCGTTCGCGGGTAGCGCTTACAGGTCTTCCAGCATCGCCTTGTTGCGCACGGCGCCCTTGTCGGCGCTGGTGGCGAGCAGGGCGTAGGCCTTGAGGGCGGTGGTCACCTTGCGGGTACGCGGGGCGGCGGGCTTCCAGCCTTTCTTGTCCTGCGCGGCGCGGCGGGTGGCCAGCTCTTCATCGGACACCAGCAGGTTGATGCTGCGGTTGGGGATGTCGATCAGCACCTTGTCGCCGTCCTGCACCAGGCCGATGGCGCCACCGGCGGCGGCTTCCGGGGAAGCGTGGCCGATGGACAGGCCCGAGGTGCCGCCGGAGAAGCGGCCGTCGGTGAGCAGGGCGCATTGCTTGCCCAGGCCCTTGGACTTCAGGTAGCTGGTGGGGTACAGCATTTCCTGCATGCCCGGGCCGCCTTTCGGGCCTTCGTAGCGAATGATGACGATGTCGCCGGCCTTCACTTCGTCGGCGAGGATGCCCTTCACGGCGCTGTCCTGGCTTTCGAAGATCTTCGCGGTGCCTTCGAACACGTGGATGGATTCGTCCACGCCGGCGGTTTTCACCACGCAGCCGTCCAGGGCGATGTTGCCGTAGAGCACGGCCAGGCCGCCCTCCTGGGAGTAGGCGTGCTCGACGCTGCGGATGCAGCCTTCGGCGCGGTCGTCGTCCAGGGTGTCCCAGCGGGTGCTCTGGCTGAAGGCGACCTGGGTCGGGATGCCGGCCGGGCCTGCCTTGAAGAAGGTGTGCACGGCTTCGTCGTCGGTCTGGGTGATGTCCCACTGGGCGATGGCATCGCTCATGCTCGGGCTGTGCACGGTGGGCACGTCGGTGTGCAGCAGGCCGCCACGGGCCAGCTCGCCGAGGATGCTGAAGATGCCGCCGGCGCGGTGCACGTCTTCCATGTGGTACTTCTGGATGTTCGGCGCCACCTTGCACAGCTGCGGCACCTTGCGCGACAGGCGATCGATGTCGCGCAGGTCGAAGGCGATCTCCGCCTCCTGGGCGGCAGCCAGCAGGTGCAGGATGGTGTTGGTGGAACCGCCCATGGCGATGTCCAGGGTCATGGCGTTCTCGAACGCCTTGAAGCTGGCGACGTTGCGCGGCAGCACGGACTCGTCGCCTTCGCCGTAGTAGCGCTGGCACAGCTCGACGGCCAGGCGGCCGGCGCGCAGGAACAGCTGCTCGCGGTCCGAGTGGGTGGCCAGGGTGGAGCCGTTGCCCGGCAGGCCGAGGCCCAGGGCTTCGACCAGGCAGTTCATCGAGTTGGCGGTGAACATGCCGGAGCAGGAACCGCAGGTGGGGCAGGCGCTGCGCTCGTACTCGGCGACTTTCTCGTCGGAGCAGGAGTCGTCGGCGGCCACCACCATGGCGTCCACCAGGTCCAGGCCGTGGTTGGCCAGCTTGGTCTTGCCGGCTTCCATCGGGCCGCCGGAGACGAACACCACGGGGATGTTCAGGCGCAGGGCGGCCATCAGCATGCCGGGGGTGATCTTGTCGCAGTTGCTGATGCAGACGATGGCGTCGGCGCAGTGGGCATTGACCATGTATTCCACAGAGTCGGCGATGATCTCGCGGCTCGGCAGGGAATAGAGCATGCCGTCGTGGCCCATGGCGATGCCGTCGTCGACCGCGATGGTGTTGAATTCCTTGGCCACGCCACCGTTCTTTTCGATCTCGCGGGCGACCAGTTGGCCCAGGTCCTTCAGGTGCACGTGGCCGGGCACGAACTGGGTGAAGGAGTTGGCGATGGCGATGATCGGCTTCTTGAAGTCTTCGTCCTTCATCCCGGTGGCGCGCCAGAGGGCGCGGGCGCCGGCCATGTTGCGGCCGTGGGTGGAGGTCTTCGAGCGGTAATCAGGCATGTCTTCTGTCCTGCAGGCTGATCAGGTTATAGGTCGTATCGTGAGCGCGGTGGGTGCCGTTGGCAAACGGATGTGGTCGTTGCGTCCGGGGGTGGCGTGAGGGCATCGCGGGATCACCGCGCGCTCGGCCGGGGCTCACTGGCCCGCCTGAGGGTGTGGCAGGGAAGAGGGGATTCTAATCCCAGGTGCGCTCCGGGCGGAAGGCCGGGGGCCGAGCGGTCGGCGCGCACCTGGGTGACCGGGGGTCAGTCGACGCGGAAGTTCAGCTCATCGGCGAAGGGGAAGCCGGCGCCGCTGCCCTTCTCGAAGCGCAGTTCCACTTCCACCGAGGTGGCGCCGGCCGGCACCGTGCCGTAGAGGTTGCGGGCCAGCGGCTGGCCGTTGCGCTCGGCGGCGGTCAGGGCGGGCGTGGCGAAGGCGGTGCCCGCTTCGACGAAGCCGGTAAGGCCCGGCCAGGTGGCGCCGTCCACGGGGCGCGGGTAGCCGCTCTCGGCCTTGTCGGTGATCAGGTTGTAGCGCACGTACTCGCCGCCGTTGAACAGGTAGGCGATGGAGCTGTTGCGCTTGACCGCCGCGTCCAGGCCCAGGGGCCACTGCTGCACGCCGGACCAGGTGGCGCCGGAGACGTCCAGCGGGTAGTTCTTGTCCGCCTTGTCGCCGGTGGTCAGGTTGTAGCGGATGTACTGGCTGCCCTTGAAGAAGTACAGCTTGGAGCCGCTGACCTCGAGCACGTCGTCGATGTCGCGGGCGCCGCCGGTGAAGCGTTCCAGGCCCGACCAGTTGCCGGCGATGGGCTTGGGATAGCCGGGGTCGACGCGGTCGCTGGCGATGTCGAAGCGCACGTATTGGGTGCCCTTGAAGAAGTACGCCTTGCCGTTGCCGGCGTTGAAGCCGGCGTCGATATCCCGTGCGCCGCCCTCGAAGCCTTCGAAGCCGATCCAGTTGCCGGCGATGGGCTGTGGATAACCGGCGTCGACCTTGTCGTCGCGGTAGTTGTAGCGGTAGTAGCGATCGCCGGCGAAGAAGTAGCCGGTGTCGTCGTTCCAGTACACCGAGCTGCGTTTCTCGGCGGTGTGGAAGCGCACCAGCACGCGGGCGTCATGGCTGTTGCCGGCGCTGGCGCCGAGCAGGGCGTCGAGCTGGAAGGGGCGGCCGGCGGCCTCCGGCGGTAGCTCGATGCGCTGGGTCAGGGAACCCTTGCCCTGGCCGACGAAGAGCTGGCCCTGGCCGGCGGGCAGTTCGCTGCGGGCGCCGTAGCGCGTCACCGTCTGCAGGCCGCCCTTGGTCCAGCCGGCGATGTCCGGGTCGTAGGCCAGGTCGGTGTGGGCCGCACCGTACTCGGCGCCTGGGTTGGCCAGCAGGTTCTGGCCGAAGGCGAAGGTGCGCGCCACGGGGTGCAGGCGCGAGCGGCCGTCCAGGGCCAGGCCCTGGGTGGAGACGCCCAGGTGCTCGAACAGGGTGGGCACCACGTCCACCTGGCGTAGCGGGGTGGCCAGGCGGTTGCGGCCGAGGGCGGGAATGCCGGCGCCGCTGAGCACCACCGCCACCTTGCGGTGTTCGGGGCGGTTGGCGCCGTGGCCGGTGCTGCTGCCGCCGTGGTCGGTGCTGACCACGATCAGCCAGTTCTCCTGGGCGTAGGTGGGGCGCGACTTGATCGCCTGCAGCAGGCGGCCGAGGGCGGCGTCGGCCTGGCCCATGGCCTGGACGTATTGCGGGGTGTCGGAGTGGAAGCCGTGGCTGTGGCCGGCTTCGTCGACGCCGTAGTAGTAGGCGCTGAGCACGTCGAGGTCGGCGCGGTTGCGCAGCCAGTCCTCGGCCTGGGCGATCAGCACCGGGTCATTGGCTTCGGGGCCGTCGAACTTGAGGTCGGCCTGGGGCTTCATCTGCGCGTAGAGCGGCGACCAGTTGTAGGCATAGGCGGTCACCAGCTGGGGCTTGCGCTGTTCCAGCAGGGTGAGGAAGTGCGGGTACTGGGCGTAGTTCTGCCCGGTGAAGTTGTTGTCGCGCACGCCGTGCTTGTCGCGCTCGACGCCCATGAACAGGGTCGACCAGCCTGGGCCGCTCATGGAGGTGTCCGGCGACCAGCCACCGTCGGTGTAGACGCCGCTGGCGATCAGTTGCTCGAGGTTGACCATGTTGCCGGCGGGAATGGCATCGGCCTTGAAGCCGTCGATACCGAAGAACAGCACCTTGTTGGTGCCGGCCTGGGCCTGCAAGGCGAGCAGCGAGGCGGTAGCGAGGGCCAGCAGGCGCCCCGCGCGTTTCATCGTTGTCATGACGCATCCTTGATTGTTGTGGTTGCTGCGATGCGATGCAGACGGCTGGCTTGCCTCGCGGTGGTCTATACCAGCGTGGCCGGATTGCGGGGGAATGACAGCGGGGCGGGAGGGGATGAAGTTTTGGTGAAGGGTTTGCGGCAGGCGGATGACGGCGCCCCGACGCTGCGGCCGAGGCGCCGTCGGACCCTCAGCTGTTGGGCAGCAGGCGGCAGGTGATGCTCTTGATGTAGCGGGTTTCCGGGATCGCCGGGTGCACCGGGTGGTCCGGGCCCTGGCCGCCGCGTTCCAGCAGCTGGATGTTGCGGTCCAGGTGGCGGGCGCTGCCGAGCAGGATGTTCTGCAGGTCGTCCTCGGGCAGGTGCATGGAGCAGGAGGCGCTGACCAGGATGCCGTCCTTGTTGAGCAGGCGCATGGCCTGTTCGTTGAGGCGGCGGTAGGCGGCTTCGCCGTTCTTCAGGTCCTTCTTGCGCTTGATGAAGGCGGGCGGGTCGGCCACCACCACGTCGAAGCGCTCCTCGGAGGCTTTCAGTTCCTTGAGGGCTTCGAAGACGTCGCCTTCGACGCAGGTGACCTGTTCGGCCACGCCGTTGAGGGTGGCGTTGCGCTCGACGCCGTCGAGGGCGAAGCCGCTGGCATCGACGCAGAACACTTCACTGGCGCCGAAGGCCGCGGCCTGCACGCCCCAGCCGCCGATGTAGCTGAACAGGTCGAGCACGCGCTTGCCCTTGACGTAGGGCGCCAGGCGCGCGCGGTTCATGCGGTGGTCGTAGAACCAGCCGGTCTTCTGGCCTTCCAGTACCGGGGCTTCGAACTTCACGCCGTTCTCTTCCAGGGCGACCCACTCGGGCACCACGCCGAAGGCGGTGTCCACGTAGCGCTCCAGGCCTTCGGCGTCACGGGCGGCGGAGTCGTTCTTCCACAGCACGCCACGGGGCTTGAGCACCTGCACCAGGGCTTCGAGCACGGCATCCTTGTTGCGCTCCATGGCGGCGGAGGCCAGTTGCACCACGATATGGTCGCCGAAACGGTCCACCACCAGGCCCGGAAGCAGGTCGGAGTCGCCGTAGACCAGGCGGTAGTAGGGCTTGTCGAACAGGCGCTCGCGCAGGCTCAGGGCCACGTTGATGCGGTGCACCAGCAGCGACTTGTCGAGGCTGTGCTTGACGTCGCGGGACACCAGGCGCGCGCAGATGAGGTTGTTCGGGCTCAGCGCGACCACGCCCAGGGCCTTGCCGCCAGCGGCTTCGAGGATGGCCTGGTCGCCGGGCTGGAAGGCGTTCAGCGGAGTGGCGACCACGTCGATCTCGTTGCTGTAGACCCACAGGTGGCCGGCGCGCAGGCGTCGATCGGCGTTGGCTTTGAGGCGCAGGCTGGGCAGGGACATGGGTCGCTCTCCGGAAAAAAGAGCGGGATTATAACCGAAGGCGCCCGCCGAACCTGCTACCGGCGGGCGTTCTCCGCACCACCCGCGAGTGCTTTTCCCGGTGCTGGCACAGCAGTGCCGACGCAGTCGCGAATCGGTCGCTTTCCGAGCCGACCGTTAGGCGAAAGTTCAGCTAAAACGCTGGCCAGTTCGCCGCTGCCTGGGGTTAGACTGTCAGCCTTATTTTCCGTCCCAGTTTCGCTGTCATGGCCCAAGAACTCTCTGCTGAACAGATCCGTCATTTCCTCCAGGGCATCAGCGTGCCGCCCCAGCCGCAGATCATGGTCGACCTGCAGATGGAGCAGGTCATGCCCAGCCCTGACCTGCGCACCATCGCCAAGCTCATCAGCCAGGACCCGGGCCTGTCGGGCGCGCTGCTGAAGATCGTCAACTCGCCGTTCTACGGGCTGACCAACCGCATCGCCTCGATCCAGCAGGCGGTCAACCTGCTGGGCTGCAACACGGTGATCAACCTGATCAACGCGCAGTCGATCAAGGGCGAGATGACCGACGAGACCATCGTCACCCTGAACCGCTTCTGGGACACCGCCCAGGACGTGGCCATGACCTGCCTGACCCTGGCCAAGCGCATCGGCCACCAGCAGGCCGACGAGGCCTATGCACTGGGGTTGTTCCACAACTGCGGCATCCCGCTGATGCTCAAGCGCTTCCCCGACTACATGACGGTGCTGGAGGAGGCCTATGCCAGCGCCAGCGTCGAGCGCCGCATCGTCGACACCGAGAACCGCCTGCTCAACACCAACCATGCGGTGGTGGGCTACTTCACCGCGCGCTCCTGGCGCCTGCCGGAGCACCTCTGCGAGGCCATCGCCAACCACCACAACGCGCTGTCGATCTTCAGCGACGACTCCGGCCGCGATGCGCCGTTGAAGACGCTGCTGGCGATCCTGAAGATGGCCGAGCACGTCTGCGCCTCGCACCTGGTGCTGGGCAACCAGGCCGACGACCACGAGTGGAACAGCATCCGCGCGCTGGTGCTCGACTATGTCGGTCTGTCGGAGTACGACTTCGAGAACCTCAAGGAAAGCATCCGCGAACTGGGCGCCCACTGATCGCCCGCAGCGCTTCACGCCGAGACACCCATGCCTGAATTACCTGAAGTTGAAACCACGCGGCGGGGCATCGCGCCCTACCTCGAAGGCCAGCGCGTGAGCCGTGTGGTGGTGCGTGAGCGCCGCCTGCGCTGGCCCATCCCCGAAGACCTCGACGTGCGCCTCTCCGGCCAGCGTTTCGTGGTCGTCGAACGCCGCGCCAAGTACCTGCTGCTGCAGGCCGAGGCGGGCACGCTGATCAGCCACCTGGGGATGTCCGGCAACCTGCGCCTGGTGGAAACGGGTACGGCGGCGGCCAAGCACGAGCATGTGGATATCGAGCTGGAGTCGGGCCTTTCGCTGCGCTACACCGACCCGCGCCGCTTCGGTGCCATGCTCTGGAGCCAGGACCCGCACAACCATGAATTGCTGCGCAACCTGGGCCCCGAGCCGCTGACCGGGCTGTTCGATGGCGAGCGCCTGTACCAGCTGTCCCGTGGGCGCAGCATGGCGGTGAAGCCCTTCATCATGGATAACGCCGTGGTGGTGGGCGTGGGCAACATCTACGCCACCGAGGCGCTGTTCGCTGCCGGCATCGACCCGCGCCGCGAGGCGGGCACGGTGTCGCGGGCGCGCTACCTGAAGCTCGCCGAGGAGATCAAGCGCATCCTCGCCCACGCCATCGAGCGTGGCGGCACCACCCTGCGCGACTTCGTCGGCGGCGACGGCCAGCCGGGCTACTTCCAGCAGGAGCTGTTCGCCTATGGGCGCGGCGGCGAGTTCTGCAAGACCTGTGGCTCCACCCTGCGCGAGGTGAAGCTGGGGCAGCGGGCCAGCGTCTACTGCCCGCGCTGCCAGCGCTAGGCCGGCGAGGCCCTGTCGGCCTGCGGTCGCGAACGTCGAGAAATGCCGAGAACAATAAGAAGAGGTGAAGGATGTCCGGCAACTACCTGCCCCGCAACGCGGTTGCGGAGGCGATCGGCCATGGGGTCTTCCGGCTCATGGGCTGGCGCATCGAGGGGCAGCTGCCGCCCCTCGACAAGTTCGTGGTGGTCGGCGCCCACCACACCTCCAACTGGGATTTCGTGCTGTTCATCGCTGCCAAGTTCATCCTCCGCCTGAATGCCCGCTGGTTCGGCAAGCACAGCATCTTCCGCTGGCCCTTCGCCGGGCTGATGCGGCGCTGGGGCGGCATTCCCATCCAGCGCCACCTCACGCTCAACCAGGTGGAGCAGGCCGTGCAGGCCTTCGCCGAGAACCGTGAATTCATCCTGGTGCTGTCGCCGGAGGGCACGCGCAAGCGGGTGGAGCGCTGGAAGATGGGCTTCTATCACATCGCCCGGGGCGCGGGCGTTCCGGTGGTGCCGGCGGCGCTGGATTACCGCAATCGGCGCATCGTCATCGGCGAGCCGTTCCACACCACCGGCGATGCCGAGGCCGACCTGCGCCGGCTGCTGGCGTTCTACCTGCCGTACGAGCCGAAAAAACCCGACTACGCTTTTAACGGCGATTGAAGGCCGTCACGCTGAAAAGCGCACGAGCACTGTTATAGTTAGCCGCATTACTCCTCTAATAGCCGAAGGATTGCATCATGAACCTGTTCCGCACTTCCGCTGCTGTCTTGGCGCTGACCTCTGGCCTCATGGCGCTGCCGACGCAGGCTGAGGTTGTGCAGCAGAACACCAGTGGCGACCCGATGTACACCGCCGATGCGCCGCCTGCGTACTCCATGGTCGGCGACCTGCTGATCGCCCGCCCGCTGCTGATCGGCGCCACCGTCGTCGGTGCCGGCCTGTTCGTGGTGAGCCTGCCCTTCAGCGCCCTGGGCGGCAATGTCGGCGCCGCCGGCAAGGCCCTGGTGGTCGATCCGGGCAAAGAAGCCTTCGTGCGTTGCCTGGGCTGCACCACCAGCGGTTACCAGAAAGACTGATCGCGCTATTCTCGGCTCCTCGAGCCGGAAACGGCCCCTTGCCCAGTGATGAGCAAGGGGCCGTTTGCATTTGGGGCGCCCTTTTTGGTGCCCGCCAGGGAAGGGGGATGACGTGAAAGGCTTTCCATTGATCGCGCTGGTGGCGCTGGCGGCGGCCGGGTTGGCCGGGAGCTTCTGGATGAGCGCGGGCTGGTTGCAGCTCTGCGCGGGGCTGGCGCTGTTCCTCTTTGGCATGCAGTGCCTGGAGGAAGGGCTGCGCGACCTGGCCGGCGGCAAGCTGGAGCAACTGCTGGGGCGCAGCACCGCGACGCCGTTCAAGGGCCTGATGTTCGGTGTGTGCGGCACTCTGCTGCTGCAATCCAGCACCCTGGTGTCCCTGCTCACCATCGCCTTCATCAGCACCGGGCTGATCCAGCTGGCCGGTGGCATCGCCATTCTGTTCGGCGCCAACCTGGGCGCCACCAGCGGTATCTGGCTGTTGGCCATGGCCGGGCAGAACCTCAGCCTCTCGCCTTTGGCCCTGCCGCTGCTGGTGTTCGGCGTGCTCGCCGGCTTCGTCGGTCCGCGCAGCAAGGCCGCTGGGCGCATCGTGCTGGGCATTGCCTTCGTGTTCCTCGGCATCGACCAGATCAAGGACGGCTTTTCGACCTTTGACGATGGCTTCGACATGACCGGCCTGCAGGTAGATGGCCTGATCGGCAGCCTGCTGTTCGTGGCGGTGGGGATGTTGGTGACCGTGGTGCTGCAGTCCAGCCACGCTGCCCTGATGCTGACCCTCGCGGCCCTGGCCAGCGGCCAGCTGGAGCTGGGCCAGAGCCTGGCGATCGCCATCGGCTCCAACGTCGGCAGTAGCGTCACTACGGCCTTCGTCGGCTCCCTCGGCGGTAACCGCAGCGGCCAGCGCCTGGCCTTGGCCCATGTGCTGTTCAACGTCGTCACCGGGGTGCTCGCCTTCATCCTGCTCGGGCCCTTGACCTGGCTGGTGCATGCCCTGGCGGAGCCGATGGGCCTGGGCGGCAACCCGCTGATCCAGCTGGCGATGTTCCACACCCTGTTCAACGCCTTTGGCGTGGCGCTGTTCTGGCCCTGGCAGGGGCGCCTGGCGACCCTGCTGGTGCGCTGGCTCCCCGAGCGCAGCGAGCCCCAGGTCCTGATCACCGAGCTGGCGGCGGGGCCGGCGGAGCCGGAGCGGGTCCGCGCGCGCTATCTCAGCGAGCGCGCCCTGGATTCGGCCGACGCGGCGGCCAGCGCGGTGGTGCAGGAGCTGCGCCACCTCGGGCGCCTGAGCCTGGAGGTGATCTGCCATGCGCTGTTCCTGCCGGTGGACCTGCTGGGCAAGGACCACCCCGACGAGGCCGCGCTGCAGGCACCGCCCGTGCGCCATCACCTGGATGCCGAGACGCTCTACCAGCGCCACATCAAGGGCGTTTACGGCGACCTGCTGAGCTTCATGGGGCGCCTGGAAGTGACGCTGGACGAGGCGCACCAGCAGTTCTGGGTCAGTTGCCAGGTGACGGCGCTGCAACTGGTGGATGCGGTGAAGGATGCCAAGCACCTGCAGAAGAACCTCGGCCATTACCTGGAAGGTGGGCCGTCGGCGACGCGGGATGCCTACGTGGAGCTGCGCCGGCATCTGCTGGCGACCCTGCACCAGGTGCGCGAGCTGAGCCGTTCGGAGCTGCCGGATGAAGTCTGGTCGCAGCACCTGCAGTGGCTGGACGAGAAGGCGGCGAACTTCGATGGCGACTTCCGCAACCGCCTGTTCGCGGCGGTGCGCAACGGCCAGCTGGATGGCCTGCAGATGAGCTCGCTGATGAACGACCTGGGCTATGCCAGCCGCATCATCCAGAGCCTGCGCAATGTGCTGATGATCGGCCAGGGCCAGGGGTTGCTGCGGGCAGGGGCGGACGAGGACGAGGGGCTGATCGAGCTGCCCTGAGCCTCGGCGAGGCTCAGCGCTGCTCCTGCAGGGTCTTGGCCAGGCCCACGCCGCGCGGGTCGCTGGCGGCCTCGATGCGGCCGCCGTCCTTGTCCCAGAACAGCACCTGCTGGTTGCCGTAGCCGCGCTCGACCCGCTTCAGGGCATAGCCACGGGCCTGCAGTGCAGCGATTTCGGCATCGCTGAAGGTGCTCGGCTCGTGCTCGATGACGTCGGGCAGGTACTGGTGGTGGTAGCGCGGTACCGCCGGCCAGCGGGCCACGGGCTGGCCATCGAGGTATTCGAGGATCGACAGCAGCACCATGCTGGGGATGCGGCTGCCGCCCGGGGTGCCGAAGGCGGTGAATTCCTTGGCGCTTTCGATGAACGTGGGGCTCATGCTCGACAGCGGGCGCTTGCCGGCGGCCACTGCGTTGGCCTGGCTGCCGGCCAGGCCATAGGCGTTGGCGCCGTGGGTGTCGGCGGCGAAGTCGTCCATCTCGTCGTTGAGCAGCACGCCGGTGCCGGGTGCGACGAAGGCGGCGCCGAAGGGCAGGTTCACCGAGAGGGTGGCGGCGACGGCGTTGCCGTCCTTGTCGATCACCGCGAAATGGGTGGTGTGGTCGCCTTCGCGCCAGGCGGGGGCGGGCGGCAGGCTGGCGCTGGGCGTGGCGCGCTGGGGGTCGATGCCGGCGGCCAGGCCTTTCAGGTAGTCCGGCGCCAGCAACTGGCTCACCGGGTTGGCGATGAAGTCGGGGTCGCCCAGCAGGCCGCGGTCACGGTAGGCGCGGCGCAGTACTTCCACCACATAGTGGGTGCGCTGCAGTTTGTCGCCCTCACGCCAGGGCAGCTGCTGCAGCATCGCCAGGCTCTGGGCCAGGGCCACGCCACCGGCGGAGGGCGGCGGTGCGCCGATCAGCTCGCGGCCATCGGCCAGGGGGTAGCGCAGCGGCTGGCGTTCCACCACCCGGTAGCTGTCCAGGTCCTGCTGGGTCCAGATGCCGCCGGCGGCGCGTACGCCCTTGACCAGCTTGTCGGCGGTCTCGCCGGCATAGAAGCCGGCCTTGCCATAGCGGGCGATGCGTTCCAGGGTGCGCGCCAGGTCGGGCTGGCGCAGCAGGCTGAATTCGTCGGGCACTTCGCCCTTGTCGTCGAGGAAGATGCGCGCGGTTTCGGGGTCGTCGCGCATGGCGGCGATGCGGAAGCCGGCGCGCTCGATGTACACGCGGTCGACCGAGATGCCGTCGCGGGCCAGGCGGATGGCCGGGGCCAGGGAGTCGCCCAGGGGCAGGCGGCCGTGGTGCTGGGCCAGGTCCACCAGGGCAGCGGGCAGCCCGGGAATGGCGGCGGCCAGCGGGCCGTTGATGGAGAGCTGAGGCTGCACCTTGCCGTCGCGCAGGTAGAGATCGGGGCGTGCGGCCAGGGGCGCGCGTTCGCGAGCGTCGAGGAACAGGTAGGTGGGTTGCTTGTCGCCGGCCTTGCGCAGGAGGAAGAAGCCGCCGCCACCGAGGCCGGAGCCGTGGGGCTCGGCCACTGCCAGGGCGGCGCTGATGGCCACCGCGGCGTCGAAGGCGTTGCCGCCCATGGCCAGGGTTTCCAGGCCGGCGACCGTAGCCGAGGGTTGCGCGCTGGCTACCGCGGCCTGCTGGGGAGGCGCCGCCCGTAGCGCGACGCTGAACAGCAGCAGCGCCGCGAGCAGGGCGGGGCGCCAGGCCGTGTCACGGAGCTGGCGGCCCATGGCGTCAGGCCTTGCCCGTGAGCTTGAGGTACTTGTCCATCAGCTGGTCGCGGGTTTCGACGCGGGCGTCGTCCAGGGGGATGCAGTCCACCGGGCAGACCTGCTGGCACTGGGGCTCGTCGTAGTGGCCGACGCACTCGGTGCACAGGTTCGGGTCGATGATGTAGATCTCTTCGCCCTGGGAGATGGCGCCGTTGGGGCACTCGGGTTCGCAGACGTCGCAGTTGATGCAGTCGTCGGTGATCTTGAGGGACATGGAACAACTCCTACCGTCGCCGTGCGGCGGCGGTGTTCAGCAGACAATGGCGGAATTGTGCCGGAATGGCGCGATCGGCGCATCTTTTGCGCGCGCCGACCGCCGTATCGCGGGGCTCAGCGCTTGAAGCGCTCGGCCAGGGCGTCGGCCACGGCAGGGTGGACGAACTTGGTGATGTCCCCGCCCAGGGCCGCTATTTCGCGCACCAGGGTGGAGGAGATGAAGGAGTACTTTTCCGACGGGGTGAGGAACATGCTCTCCACGTCCGGCGCCAGCTGGCGGTTCATGTTGGCCAGCTGGAACTCGTATTCGAAGTCGGAGACCGCGCGCAGGCCACGAAGGAAGACATTGGCCTTCTGCTCCTTGACGAAATGCGCCAGCAGGGTGGAAAAGCCCACCACCTCGACGTTGGGCAGGTGCTTGGTGACTTCCCGGGCCAGCTCGACGCGCTGCTCCAGGGAGAACAGGGGGTTCTTCTTGGGGCTGGCGGCGACCGCGATGATCACGCTATCGAACAGGCGGGAGGCACGTTCGATCAGATCGCCGTGGCCTTTGGTGATCGGGTCGAAGGTACCCGGATACAACACTCGGTTCATCGCTACGTCCTGGCAGGGGTCCGTAAGGGAATCGGATGGTAGCGCAGCATGCTCCAGCGGCCAAGACGCCGGAGCATGCCGGTTTATCTCGCTCAGGCGCTCTTGAGGCGCTCGGCGAGTGCGCTGGAAAGCTGCGAGGTCAGGCCATAGACCGACAGCTGCGGGTTGGCGCCGATGCTGGTGGGGAACAGCGAGCCGTCGTGGATCGACAGGTTGGCCAGCTGATGGTGCCGTCCGAGGCTGTCGGTGACCGCCTGCTTCGGATCCTCGCCCATCGCGCAGCCGCCCATGACGTGGGCGCTGCCGAGGCGTGTGCGGTAGAGCTCCAGCGACAGGCCGTCGATCAGCGTGCGGGCCTCGGCGGCGGTTTTCACGTAGCCGGCGTCCGCGTGCAGCGGCAGCACGGCCTTGGCCCCGGCGGCGAACTGGATCTCGGCCATCACCTGGAAGGCGCGGCGCACGCCATCCCAGGTGTAGTCGGTCATGCGGTAGTCGAGCACCGGGCTGCCGTCGCCGCGCAGCTCCACCGTGCCTTCGGCGCTGTCCGGGTGGAAGCCGTCGCGCAGCAGGGCGAGCATCACGTTGGTGTGGGGCAGCTGTTCCATGCGCAGGGCGTTGTCGATGCCGAAGCGGCCGAGCAGGGTGGCGGTGAGCGCGGGCTGCAGCGGTGGCACTTCGAGCTTGTAGGACATGCGCCCGGTGGTGCCGTCGTCCCATTGGTAATGGTCGGAGTAGATGGACTGCGGCGCGCCGTAGAAGGGGTTGATGACCTGTTCGAACTGCGCGGCGGAGAAATTCACCAAGTGCAGGAAGGTGCGCTTGCCGGTGCGGCCGTGGGGGTCGGGTGCGTCGGAGCGCAGCAGCAGGCCGGGGGTGTTGATGCCGCCGCCGGCCAGCACGTAGTGCCGCGCCTTGACGGTGATGGTGCGGCCGGTGGGCGCCACGCAGCGCTCGTCCATGCCCTGGCATTCGATGCCGGTGACCTTGTCGCCGTCGATCAGCAGGCGGTGGGCGCGGGCGAGGTAGAGCAGTTCGCCGCCCTTCTCGAGGGTGGCGGGGATGGTGGTGACCAGCATCGACTGCTTGGCGTTGGTCGGGCAGCCCATGCCGCAATAGCCGAGGTTCCAGCAGCCCCGCACGTTGCGCGGGATGACCTTCCAGTGCAGGCCGAGCTTCTCGCAGCCGCTGCGCAGCACGTCGTTGTTGGGGTTCGGCGGGATGGCCCAGGGCGCGACGCCGAGACGCTGCTCCATCTTCTCGAACCAGGGCGCCATCTCGGCTGGGCTGTGGCCCTTGACGCCATGTTCCTTGGCCCAGTGTTCCAGGGTCGGGTCGGGGGTGCGGAAGCTGGAGGTCCAGTTGATCAGGGTGGTGCCGCCCACGGCGCGGCCCTGGAGGACGGTCACCGCGCCATCCTTGGTCATGCGGCCGATGCCTTCCTGGTAGAGCGAGGGGTAGGCCTCGGCTTCCTGCATCTTGAAGTCGCTGCTGGTCTTCAGCGGGCCTTCCTCGATGATCAGCACCTTGTAGCCGGCGGCGCTGAGGATTTCGGCGGTGGTGCCGCCGCCCGCGCCGGAGCCGACGATGGCGACGTCGGCCTCCAGTGTCAGGTCCTGCTCGAGTCGCGAGCCATTGTGGGTTTTCCAGCCGCGGGCCATGCCTTCGGCGAACAGATCGGGTACGGGCATCAGTCAATCCTCGGTCTCGCCGACAGCGGCCGGTGATGGCCGGCGCCGGGTCGAGTGGTGTTTCTTGTCGTTGTGGGGGCGCGCGGTCAGACGGTCGGCGGACCGGGGTAGCCGCAATGCGCCCAGGCTTCCTGCCTGCTGTACCAGGCCATCATCACCAGCTGCAGCAGGGAGGCGTGCCCCATCTTCAGCAGGCCGATGAAGCTGTTCTGCCAGCGGTGGAGGAAGTTGCTCACGTCCTCGGCGCTGGCGTTCTCCCAGCTGCCCCAGACGCCGGTGAGCGGCCCCCGGGTGATGGGCTGGGCAAGCACGTCGAAGAGCTGCACGGTGAGCTTGAGCATCTCCGGGGACAGCCGATCGAGGGCGTAGTCCAGGCTCTGGATGGTGCCGGCCACGGCTTGCGGCATCTGTTCGGCGCTGACCGCGCCATCGAGCATCACCGGGATCAGGGCGCGCAGGAACGGCAGGTCGGAGTCCCGCAGGATCGCCAGGCCGTTGGCCGGGACGCTGGCGGAGCAGCCGGAAAGGGTGGCGGTGACGCCGGCCGTGGCGAGGAAGGCAGAGCCGAACAGGCCGACTTTCAGCAGGCTGCGTCGGGAAAGTCCCGGCGCGTTCAGGGTGGTCTCGGTCATTGTTGTTATGTACCCGTCTAATCCTTAGGGGGGCTTTAGCGCACGAAAAGCTTGTAGACCAGTTTCTGGATCGATTTGCCGTAGGGCGGGTAGATCATCCGGGCGGCGTTGAAGCGCTGCTTGATGAACACGCCCTTGGCCTTGCTGAAGGTGAGGAACCCTTCATGCCCGTGGTAGTGGCCCATGCCCGAGGGGCCGACGCCGCCGAAGGGCATGTCGTCCTGGGCCACGTGCAGCAGGGTGTCGTTGAGGCACACGCCGCCGGAGTGGGTTTCATGCAGCACGCGCTGCTGTTCGCGCTTGTCGTAACCGAAGTAGTAGAGCGCCAGCGGGCGGGGGCGCTGGTTGATATAGGCGAAGGCCTGGTCGAGGCGCTCGTAGGGGACGATGGGCAGCAGCGGACCGAAGATCTCGTCCTGCATCAGCTTCATGTCGTCCTTCACGTTGAGCACCACGGTGTGCGGCAGGCGCCGGCCCTGGGCTTCGGGGAACAGCGGAACCAGGCGCGCGCCCTTGGCTTCGGCGTCCTGCAGGTAGCCGTTGAGGCGCTGCACCTGGCGCTCGTTGATGATGGCGGTGTAGTCCGGGTTGTTCTGCAGCTGCGGGTAGAAGGATTTCACCGCAGCGCGATAGGCCTCGACGAAGCCCTCGACGCGGTCCTTGGGCACCAGCACGTAGTCGGGCGCGACACAGGTCTGCCCGGCGTTCATGGTCTTGCCGAAGGCGATGCGCTCGGCGGCGTGGTCCAGGGGCACGTCCTGGGAGACGATGGCTGGCGACTTGCCGCCCAGCTCCAGGGTCACCGGGGTGAGGTTCTCGGCGGCGGCGCGCATCACATGGCGGCCGATGCTGGTGGCGCCGGTGAACAGCAGGTGGTCGAAGGGCAGCTTGGAGAAGGCGACGCCGACATCGGCCTCGCCCAGGCACACGGCGACCAGGTCCTCGGGGAAGATGCGCGCCATCAGCTCCTTGAACAGCTGGGAGGTGGCTGGGGTGGATTCGCTCATCTTCACCATCACCCGGTTGCCGGCGGCCAGCGCGCCGACCAGGGGGCCGAGGGCGAGGAACAGCGGGTAGTTCCAGGGGACGATGACGCCGACCACGCCCAGGGGCTGGTAGATGACCTTGGCGGAGGCCGGCTGGAAGGCCATGCCGACGGAGCGGCGCGAGGGCTTCATCCAGCGGCGCACGCGGTTCTTGGCGTAATGGATGCCGTGCAGGCTGGGCATGATCTCGGCCAGCAGGGTTTCGTCCGCCGAGCGGTTGCTGAAGTCCTGGCTGATGGCGCGGATCAGCGCGTCCTGCTCGTTGAAGATCAGGTCACGCAGGGATTTGAGCCACTGGATGCGCTGGTCGGCGCTGGGCATCGGATTGTCGCCATAGGCGGCACGTTGGCGGGCGAACAGCTCTTCGAGCTGGTTGATCTGCTGCTGGGCCTGCTGCAGATAAGCTACGTCGGCGACCATGAGCGACACCTCTCTAGTTATTGTTGAGAACCGGTGCTGGATTTTTAGAGTAATTGCTCTAGTGTGTCAAATAGCATGCCGCGACAGGGCCGGCCTGCCTACCAAACGAAAAGTTGGGCTGACCTCCAGACGGCCTGGGCACGGGGCGCGGAGACCACACAAACAGGGCGCGAAACGGCACGCGGAACGCTACAGAGGTGCTGTCTGTTCCGGGACTCTGTGTAGTTTTGTTACCCTCGCCGACTTCCGGCAGCAGTGAGACCGATCCGCGCATGGCCCCACGTATCAAGACCCGCGAGCGAATCGTGCAATCCAGCCTGGAGCTGTTCAACGCCCAGGGGGAGCGCAACGTCACCACCAACCACATCGCCGCGCACCTGGGGATGTCGCCGGGCAACCTCTATTACCACTTCCGCAACAAGCAGGTGATCATCGCCGAGCTGTTCGCCGAGTACGAATCACGGGTCGACGCCTTCCTGCGCCTGCCCCAGGACCGTGCCCTGACGGTGGAGGACAAGACCTTCTATCTGGAGGCGCTGCTGGCGGCGATGTGGCATTACCGCTTCCTGCACCGCGACCTCGAGCACCTGCTGGAGTCCGACGCCGAGCTGGCGGCGCGCTACCGGGTCTTCGCCCAGCGCTGCCTGGGGCATGCCCAGGCCATCTACCGGGGCTTCGTCGAGGTCGGCATCCTGCTGATGAACGACGCGCAGATCGAGGCCCTGGCGCTGAACAGCTGGATCATCATGACCTCCTGGGTGCGCTTCCTCTGCACCACGCGCGGCGACCCGGGTGGCCTCAACGAAGAGATGTTGCGCCGTGGCATCTACCAGGTGCTGGCGCTGGAGGGGGGCTATATCGCCGCCGAGGCGCAGGAGGCGGTGGCGGCGCTCTACGAGAAGCTCTACGTGCCCCTCGACCTGGTGGTGCAGGGCTAGCGGGCCAGCCCCGACAGCCACTGCGGGATGCGCCGTTCCAGGTAGTAGTCGGGCGTGCCCGGCGTACCACCGATGAAGCCGACATGGCCCCCTTTCTCATGCAACTCCAGGCGCGTGCTGGCGGACAGCTCGTGGGCCTCGGGGATGCTGTGGCGGAAGACGAAGGGGTCGTCGGCGGCCTGGATCAGCAGCGCCGGCACGCGGATTTCACCCAGGAAGTAGCGGCTGGAGGCGCGGCGATAGTAGTCGTCGGCGTCGGCGTAGCCGTGCAGGGGGGCGGTGATGCGGCCGTCGAAATCCCAGAAGGTGCGCATGCCGTCCAGTGGGCCGAGCTTCTCCAGCACCGAGAGGCGGTCGGCCTGGCCCTGGTGGGCGAACAGGCGCTGCTTGTCGCGCACGTAGGCGACCATCTCGCGCATGAAGTGGCGCTGGTAGACCCGCGAGAAACCGGCGCCGATGCGGTCGGCGCACTGGTCCAGGCGGAAGGGCACCGAGACTGCGACGGCACCGCTCAGGGTGCAGCCTTCGCCACTTTCACCCAGGTACTTGAGCAGCACGTTGCCGCCCAGCGAGTAGCCGACGGCGTACAGCGGAGCCAGCGGCCGCACGCGGCGCAGGTGTTCGACGGTGGCGGCGAGGTCTTCGCTGGCCCCGGAGTGGTAGCCCCGGGGCAGCAGGTTGGGCTCGCCCGAGCAGCCGCGCCAGTTGATCGC
Organism: Pseudomonas solani; assembly: GCF_026072635.1. Taxonomy (NCBI): domain Bacteria; kingdom Pseudomonadati; phylum Pseudomonadota; class Gammaproteobacteria; order Pseudomonadales; family Pseudomonadaceae; genus Pseudomonas; species Pseudomonas solani. Next base: position 2,644,615 of record NZ_AP023081.1, read on the forward strand.
CACGCTGGACCAGCCGCGCGTGGCCAGCTGCTGCTGCAGGCCGAGCACGTAGAGCGAACTGGACGAGCCGGTGAGGCCGTGGAGCACCAGCACCAGCGGCGCCTCGGCGTCGTGGGGGCCGTGCCAGTCGAGGTCGAGGAAGTCGCCATCCTCCAGCCACAGGCGCTCGCGCCGGCGTTCCAGCTGCGGGGGCTTGCGGCAGAAGGGCGACCAGAGGGTCTGCAGGTGCGGGCCCGGCAGCCACCAGGCGGGGTTGAAGTCGCTCACGCCTGGCGATGCCACAGGGCGTAGTGCACGGTGCTGGCCTTCTTCTCCCGGTGCAGGCGCCAGTTGCCGGGCAGGCCCAGGCTGGACGGGGCGCTCTCGCTCTCGGTGTAGATCCAGGCGTCGGCGGCCAGCCAGCCGTTCTCCTCCAGCAGCGCGCAGGCCGGCTGCAGCAGGTTGAGGTTGAAGGGCGGGTCGAGGAACACCAGGTCATAGGGGCGCGGCGTCTGGGTGGCCAGGTAGCGCAAGGCGTCGGCCTGCAGCAGTTGGCCGGCACCGCAGCCCAGGGTGTCCAGGGTGGCGCGCAGGGCGGCGACCGAGTCGGGGTTGAGGTCCAGGGCCAGGGCTTCCTGGGCACCACGGGACAACGCCTCCAGGTACAGCGCGCCGCTGCCGGTGAAGGGGTCGAGCACCCGCGCGCCCTCCACGTAGGGGGCGAGCCAGTTGAACAGGGTTTCGCGCACCCGGTCCGGCGTCGGGCGCAGGCCCGGGCCGTCGGGGAAGGCGAAGCGGCGCGAACGCCACTCGCCACCGATGATGCGCAACTGGCCCTGGCCCCCGTGGGGGGCTGGGGCTTTCTTCGGCGAACGTGCGGCCATCAGTGCTCCGGGATGCCAAAGCTGGGTTTGAAACGCTTCTCGGTCGGTGCCGGCAGCTCCTTCTGGGGAACGGTCGGGCCGGCGGTGACGATGACGAAGCTGTCCGGGTTCAGGTGCTTGTCCATGGCGGCCTTGACCTGTTCGACATCCAGCCCCTGCACCTGTTTCATGAAGTCTTCCAGGTAGGTCAGCGGCAGGCCGTAGAAGCCGATGGCGCCGAGTTGGCCGACGATGTCGGCGTTGCTCGCGGTGGACAGCGGGAAGCTGCCGGCCAGTTCGCGCTTGGCGTCGTCCAGTTCCTTCTGCGTCGGGCCCTTGGCCAGGTAGTCGCGGACGATGTCCTTGACCAGCTTGAGGGTGCCGTCGCTCAGCTCGGCGCGGGTTTGCAGGCCGATCATGAAGGGGCCGGCGACCTGCATGGCGGTGAAGCCGGAGCTGACGCCGTAGGTCAGGCCGCGCTTCTCGCGCACCTCTTCCATCAGGCGGGTGCCGAAGCCGCCGCCGCCGAGGATCTGGTTGCCCAGGTAGAGCGCGGCGTAATCGGGCTCGTTACGGTCGATGCCGAGCTGGGCCAGCATCAGGTGGGTCTGCGCCGAGGGGAACTCGATGTGCGTGGTGCCCGGCTTGGGCGTTTCGGGCGTGGCCACCTTGGCCAGCTTCGGGCCTTTCGGCAGGGCTTCGGACACACGCTTGGCGATGGCTTCGGCGTCCGCGCGGGAGAGGTCGCCGACCAGGGCGATCACCACGTTGCCGGCGGCGTAGGCCTTCTTGTGGAAGGCCTGCAACTGGGCGATGCCGATGCCGGGGATGGACTTCTCGTCACCCTCGCTGGAGTGGGCGTAGGGGTGCTTGCCGTAGAGTTTGTCGAACAGCGCCAGGCCCGCGAGCTTGCCGGGGTTCTGCTTCTGGTACTCGAAGCCGGCGAGCATCTGGTTCTTGATCCGCGCCAGGGAGTCCTCGGGGAAGGTCGGCGCGCCGATGACCTGGGTGAACAGCTCCAGGGCCGGGTCACGCAGTTTCGGGTCGGTCAGGCTGCGCAGGCCGGCCACAGCCATGTCGCGGTAGGCACCATTGCTGAAGTCGGCGCCGAGGCCTTCGAAGCCCTCGGCGATGGCGGTGACGTCCTTGCCCTTCACGCCTTCGTTGAGCATGGCGTTGGTCAGGGTGGCGAGGCCGGGGGTGTCGCCGTCCTGGCTGCTGCCGGCGGCGAAGGTCAGGCGCAGGTCGAACATCGGCAGCTCGGGGGCTGCGACGAAGAGCACCTTGGCGCCTTCGGCGGTTTCCCAGGTCTGGATGTCCAGGTCACGGCGGGCCGGGGCCTTGCCGTCCAGCTCGGTGATGGATTCGAGCTTCGGCGGCTCATCGGCCTCGGCGGCCAGGGCCGGCGGGGTGCGGTCGACGACGATGAACAGCAGGACGCCCAGCAGGGCGATCAGGGCCAGGCCGAGCAGGCCGTATCGCAGGCCGTTGCGCTCACTCATGGCTAGCCTCCTCGGGCAGGACGTGGGCGACGCTGAGGCGGTCGCGGGTGAAGAAGGTCTTGGCGGCGGCCTGGATGTCGGCCGGGGTGACGGCTTCCAGGGCGGCGAGGTCCTGGTCGATCAGTTTCCAGGACAGGCCGACGGTTTCCAGCTGGCCGATGGTGGTGGCCTGGCTGGTGATGGAGTCGCGCTCGTAAACCAGCCCGGCGATCACCTGGGCCCGTACGCGCTTGAGCTCCTCGTCGCTTGGCGGGTTGTTCTTCAGGTCGTCCAGCTCCTTCCACAGGCCTGCTTCGGTCTGCTCCAGGGTCTTGCCCTTCTGCACGTTGGGCATGGCACTGAGCATGAACAGGCTGTCGCCGCGCGGGTAGCCGTCGTAGTTGGCGGAGGCGCCGCTTACCAGCTCCTCGCCACGCTCCAGGCGGCTGGGCAGGCGAGCGCTGTAGCCGCCGTCGAGCAGCGCGGAGATCAGGCGCAGGGCATGCACCTGGCGCGGCTCCTTGGCGGTGGCGAGACCGGGAACGTTGAAGCCCATGATCAGGCTCGGCAGTTGGGTCTTCACGTGCAGGACGATGCGGCGCTCGCCCGGGGCGGCCAGCTCCAGGGGCTTCTTGGAGGGCGGCACGGCGCGGCTGGGGATGCCACCGAACCAGCGCTGGGCCAGGGCCTTGACCTCTTCGCCCTTGACGTCGCCGACCACCACCAGGGTGGCGTTGTTGGGCACGTACCAGGATTCGTACCAGTGGCGCAGCTCCTCGACCTTCATGCGGTCCAGGTCGGCCATCCAGCCGATGGTGGGGGTGTGGTAGCCGCTGGCGGGATAGGCCATGGCCTTGAAGCGTTCGAAGGCCTTGGCGGTGGGGCGGTCGTCGGTGCGCAGGCGGCGCTCTTCCTTGATCACCTCGATCTCGCGCTCGAACTCTTCCGGCGGCAGGCGCAGGCTGGCCATGCGGTCGGCTTCCAGTTCGAAGGCGACGTTCAGGCGGTCACGGGCCAGGACCTGGTAATAGGCGGTGTAGTCGTCGCTGGTGAAGGCGTTTTCCTCGGCGCCGAGGTCGCGCAGCACCAGGGAAGCCTCGCCCGGGCCGAGCTTGCGGCTGCCCTTGAACATCATGTGTTCGAGGGCGTGGGAGAGGCCGGTCTGGCCGGGCGTCTCGTAGCTGGAGCCGACCTTGTACCAAAGCTGGGAAACTACCACCGGGGCTCTGTGGTCTTCTCTGACGACAATTTTCAGGCCGTTTTCGAGGGTGTATTCATGGGTGGGTTGAGCTTCTGCGGCATGGACAGCCATCGGCAGACAAAGGGCGCCGAACAGCAGGCCGGCGGCGTGGCGGGCAATCGCTTTCATCGATGATTTTGACCTTTCGGACGGCCCCGGCGGACGTACCGCCTGCGGGCGAAGAGGTGCTAGGATACTCCATCCCTTTCCGGCACGGCGACGCTACCGGGCCAGGCCCAGAGCGGCCGCTCCTTGAGATACAAGCTACCCATGTTTGGTTCCAACGACGACAAGAAGACGCCGGCCGAGGCCGCTGAGAAAAAATCCCTGTTCGGCTGGCTGCGCAAGAAACCGCAGGAAGCGGCCCCCGTGCCGCCCGCAGAACCCACCCAGCCCGAGCTGCCCGCTGCCGAAGCGCAGCCGGTTGCGCCTGCACCGGTGGTCGAGCCCGTTGCCGAGGTCGCACCGGTCGCTGCCCCAGCGTCAGAGCCGCAGCCCCAGCCGACACCCGCTGCGCCGCAAGCGCCGGTTGACGTGGCGCCGGCTCTCGCCGAGCCTGCTGCACCTGCACCTGCACCTGCACCTGCACCTGCACCTGCACCTGCACCTGCACCTGCGGCGCCGGTCGAGGCGGTCGCCAGCGTACCCGCACCCATCGTCGAAGCGCCCGCTCCGGCACCGGTGGTCGAAGTGCCTGTTCCTGCTGCGGTTGCCGAACCCACTCCTGAGCTCATTCCTGAGCCCGTAGTCGAAGCCCCCGTCGCCGCGCCGGCCCAGCCGCAGCCGGTGACCGAGGCCGCCAAGGCGGGCTTCTTCGCCCGCCTCAAGCAGGGCCTGTCGAAGACCAGCGCCAGCCTGGGCGAAGGCATGGCCAGCCTGTTCCTCGGGCGCAAGGCCATCGATGACGACCTGCTGGATGAGATCGAGACCCGTCTGCTGACCGCCGACGTCGGCGTCGAGGCCACCACCGCCATCGTCCAGAGTCTGACCCAGAAGGTCGCGCGCAAGCAGCTGGCCGACAGCGATGCCCTGTACAAGGCCCTGCAGGATGAACTCGCCGCGCTGCTCAAACCGGTGGAGCAGCCCCTGCGCATCGAGGCCGAGAAGCGCCCCTACGTGATCCTCGTGGTCGGCGTGAACGGCGTCGGCAAGACCACCACCATCGGCAAGCTGGCCAAGAAGCTGCAGCTGGAGGGCAAGAAGGTCATGCTCGCTGCGGGCGACACCTTCCGTGCCGCTGCCGTGGAGCAGCTGCAGGTCTGGGGTGAGCGCAACAATATCTCCGTGATCGCCCAGCACACCGGTGCCGATTCCGCCTCCGTGATCTTCGATGCCGTGCAGGCCGCCAAGGCCCGTGGCATCGACGTGCTGATCGCCGACACCGCCGGCCGCCTGCACACCAAGGACAACCTGATGGAGGAGCTGAAGAAGGTGCGCCGCGTGATCGGCAAGCTGGACGAAAGCGCTCCCCACGAGGTGCTGCTGGTGCTGGACGCCGGCACCGGCCAGAACGCCATCAACCAGGCCAAGCAGTTCCACCAGGCGGTCAACCTCTCCGGCCTGGCGCTGACCAAGCTCGACGGCACCGCCAAGGGCGGGGTGATCTTCGCCCTGGCCAAGCAGTTCGCCTTGCCGATCCGCTATATCGGCGTTGGCGAGGGCATCGACGACCTGCGCGACTTCGAAGCCGAGTCCTTCGTGCGTGCGCTGTTCGCGGAGCGGGAGCGCGCATGATCCGTTTCGAGCAGGTGGGCAAGCGCTATCCCAATGGCCACGTCGGCCTGCATGAACTGAGCTTCCGCGTGCGTCGCGGCGAGTTCCTCTTCGTCACCGGCCACTCCGGCGCCGGCAAGAGCACCCTGCTGCGCCTGCTGCTGGCCATGGAACGCCCGACCACCGGCAAGCTGCTACTGGCCGGCCAGGACCTGTCGCAGATCACCACTTCGCAGATCCCCTTCCTGCGCCGGCAGATCGGCGTGGTGTTCCAGAACCACCAGTTGTTGTTCGACCGCACCGTGTTCGACAACGTCGCCCTGCCGCTGCAGATCCTCGGCCTGGCCAAGCCCGAGATCGCCAAGCGCGTCGGCGTGGCGCTGGAGCGGGTGTCCCTGGCCGACAAGGCCGAGTTGTACCCGGCCGACCTTTCCACCGGCCAGCAGCAACGCGTCGGCATCGCCCGCGCGGTGGTGCATCGCCCTGCCCTGCTGCTGGCGGACGAACCCACCGGCAACCTCGACCCGCGCCTGGCGGCCGAGATCATGGGCGTCTTCGAGGACATCAACCGCTTGGGCACCACGGTTCTGATCGCCAGCCACGACCTGGCACTGATCGCGCGCATGCGCCACCGCATGCTCACCCTGCAACGTGGCCGCCTGATCGGCGACGGGGAGGCCGGCTGATGAGTGCCACCCGCATGCCGCCGCCCAAACCCGCCGAGCGCGTGGGCGCCACCGCCAAACCGACCGAACCGCAGAAAGACGGCGAGGAAGGCCCGGACTTCAGTGCCCTGCTGCACGCCTGGCTGGAAGCGCACCGCGCCAGCCTGGTGGACAGCCTTCGCCGCCTGGGCCGCCAGCCCATCGGCAGTTTCTTTACCAGCCTGGTGATGGCCATCGCCCTGAGCCTGCCCATGGGCCTGTCTTTGCTGCTCAACAATGTCGAGCGCCTGGGTGGCTCCTGGCAGCGCGCCGCACAGATCTCGCTGTTCCTGCAGATGGACGCCGGCGAAGCCGACGGCCAGAGGCTGCGCGAGGAAATCACCGGCATGGCGGATGTCGCCGAGGTCGAGTGGATCAGCCGTGAACAGGCGCTGGACGAGTTCCAGCAGCAGTCCGGACTGGGCCAGGCGCTCAAGGAGTTGCCGGAGAACCCGCTGCCCGGGGTGATCCTGGTGACGCCCAAGGAAGTCGACAAGACCACCCTCGAAGCCCTGCGCCTGCGCCTGGCCGAGCTGCCCAAGGTGCAGCAGGCCCAGCTCGACCTGGTCTGGGTGGAGCGCCTGTCGGCGATCCTCAAGCTGGGCGAGCGTTTCGTCTTCGGCCTGACTTTGCTGCTGGTGTCGGCGCTGCTGCTGGTGATTGGCAACACCATCCGCCTGCACATCGAGAACCGCCGCACCGAGATCGAAGTCATCAAGCTGGTCGGTGGAACCGATGCCTACGTGCGGCGCCCCTTCCTTTATATGGGCGCGCTCTATGGCATCGGCGCCGGGCTGCTGTCCTGGCTGGTGCTGGCCTTCGGCCTGAACTGGCTGAACGATGCGGTGGTCCGCCTGGCCGGCCTGTACGGCAGCGACTTCGCCCTGGGCGGCGTGCCCCTGGCCGATGGTCTATCCCTGCTTCTGGGGGCCGTGCTGCTGGGTTACATTGGCGCCTGGCTGGCCGTGGCGCGTCATCTCAGCGAATTGGCGCCGCGCTAGAAACCCCTTGTAAAAGGCTGCCCATGGATTGGGGTGTAACGAAACTTTTACGCTCCCTTGCAGTCATAAAAGCCAGTGCTAAACTGCGCGAGCTTAGTGAATCGGAGGATTCGCATGACCACTTCCCTGCAACCTGTCTATGCCCTGGCTCCCGGTGCGAACCTGGATGCCTACGTGCATGCGGTCAACGGCATTCCGCTGCTGACCCCCGAGCAGGAGCGCGAATTGGCCGAACGCCTCTTCTACCAACAGGATCTGGAAGCGGCGCGGCAAATGGTGTTGGCGCACCTGCGCTTCGTTGTACATATCGCCAAGAGCTATTCCGGCTATGGTCTGGCCCAGGCCGACCTGATCCAGGAAGGCAACGTCGGCCTGATGAAGGCCGTGAAACGCTTCAACCCGGAAATGGGCGTTCGTCTGGTGTCCTTCGCGGTGCACTGGATCAAGGCTGAGATCCACGAGTTCATCCTGCGCAACTGGCGCATCGTCAAGGTCGCCACCACCAAGGCGCAGCGCAAGCTGTTCTTCAACCTGCGCAGCCAGAAGAAGCGTCTGGCCTGGCTGAACAATGACGAAGTCCATGCCGTGGCCGAGAGCCTGGGTGTGGAACCGCGTGAAGTGCGGGAGATGGAAAGCAGGCTGACCGGTCATGACATGGCGTTCGACCCGGCGGCGGATGCCGACGACGACGCGGCCTACCAGTCGCCGGCCCATTACCTGGAAGACCATCGCTACGACCCGGCTCGCCAGCTGGAGGAAGCGGACTGGAGCGACAGCTCCACCGCCAGCCTGCACGAAGCGTTGGAAGGCCTGGACGAGCGCAGCCGTGACATCCTCCAGCAGCGTTGGCTGGCTGAGGACAAGGCGACGCTGCATGACCTGGCCGCCAAGTACAACGTCTCCGCCGAGCGTATCCGCCAGCTGGAGAAGAATGCGATGAACAAGCTCAAGGGCTTCATCCAGGCGTAAGCCAGCGACCCATCCGAAGCCGCCCCTACGGGCGGCTTTTTTCTGCCCGGAGCAAACCATGCCGATGCCCGCCTTCCGCCCGAAACACTGGCTGCTGTTCACCGCCGTGGCGCTGCTGTTCTTCTCCCTGGCGCTGTGGTTGCAGCGCAGCACCGGCCCGGCGGAGCCCCTGGGCTGGGTCGCGGCCTGGCAGCAACCGCTGCTGGAGCCCATGGCCGAGGGCAACCTGACCCTGGACGCCCTGAACGGCCAGGCTCCGGGTGAACTGTGGCTGCAGTCGGCCAGTGCCGGACCGCGCTTGCTGTTCCGCAGCACGGGGGCGGGTGCCGATGCATGCAACCTGGAAGCCGAGCTGGCGCTGGATGAGGGCGAGCGGGAAAGCCTGCTCAAGGCGCTGGGCGATGGCGGCAACCAGGGCGAACAGCCCCTGAGCCCGAAGCTGCTGGAGCAGCTGGCCGGCCATCGCATCGCCGCCCTTGAGTTGCGCCCGCAGCAGCCTCCGGCGGCGGAGCGCCTCGCCGCCAGCATCGGCCAGCCGCGCCTGCGCCTGCAGTTGGGGGAGGGGGAAGCCTGGGTCTATCCGACCGAGGGGCTGACCGCCCATGTGCTGGACGAACAGCTGCATCTGGTCCGCGTGGTGCCCCGCAGCACGATGAAACACTGACTCAGATCGGCGTGGCCGGCTTGAGCTGCTCCAGGTAGTGAGTGCCGCCCAGCTGGGCCATCTGCCGGCGGATCCAGCCGGCACGGCGGGCGACATAGCCCCCCGGGCGCCCGGCATTCCATTCGCGGGGGTTGGGCAGCACGGCGGCCAGCAGGCTCGACTGCTGGCGTGACAGGTAGGGTGCGGCGATGCCGAAGTGGTGCTTGGCCGCGGCTTCGGCGCCGAACACGCCGTTGCCCCATTCCGCGCTGTTGAGATAGACCTCGAGAATCCGCTGCTTCGACCAGAGCAGTTCGATCAGCCCGGTGAACCAGGCTTCCAGGCCCTTGCGCAGCCAGCTGCGGCCGGACCAGAGGAAGACGTTCTTGGCCACCTGCTGGCTCAGGGTGCTGGCGCCGCGCAGCGAGCCGCCGCGCTCGTTATGGGCCAGGGCGGCGCGGATGGCCGGGACGTCGAAGCCCCAGTGCTCGGCGAACTTCTGGTCCTCGGCGGCGATCACCGCGATCTTCAGGTCGTCCGGCAGTTCCTTCCAGGGGCGCCAGGTGCGCTGCAGGTCGATGGGCTCGCCGTCGACCCAGGACTCGATCTTGCGCTCCACCATCAGCATGGTTCCCGGTGGCGGCACCCAGCGGAAAACCAGCACCAGCAGCACCGAGCCGGCGGCGAACCAGAGCAGCAGTTTGAATAGGCGACGGCTGAGGGATCGGAACATGCGTGGGCTGGCCGGGGACTGGTTTGCGCGCCATTATAGCGGCCGCTTCCTACTTGTCTGGAGTCTTCGATGGCCCGCTTGTTCCTGCTGTTTTCCGCCTTCGCCGGGTTCACTGGCGTCACCCTCGGCGCTTTCGCCGCCCATGGCCTCAAGGCCCGCCTCAGCCCCGAGCACCTGGCGGTATTCCAGACCGGCACCCATTACCAGCTGATCCATGCCCTTGCGCTGTTCGGCGTCGGGCTGCTGTCCCTGCACCTGCCGGGGCGCCTGGTCAACGCCGCCGGCGGGCTGTTCGCCCTCGGCATCCTGCTGTTCTCCGGCAGCCTCTACGTGCTCACCCTCACCGGTGTCAGCAAGCTCGGCATCATCACGCCCTTCGGCGGCGTGGCCTTCCTCGGTGGCTGGCTGTGCCTGGGTCTGGCGGCTTGGCAACTGTCGGCACGCTGATCGTCCCAAGTCTGACCCTGGCGTCAAAAATGAGGACGAATGGCGCCATTCAGCCTTGGTCATCGGCATGGATCGGGCTAGAATGCCGACCCCTCAAGTTGTGACCGCATCGTCATGCACATTCAGTTGAACGGCGAACCCTTCGAGCTGCCCGACGGCCAGACCGTCGCGGACCTGATCGTGCGCCTGGACCTGACTGGCCGCCGCGTCGCGGTCGAACTCAACCTCGATATCGTGCCGCGCAGCCAGCATGCCGCCACCGCGCTCAGCGAAGGCGACCAGGTCGAAGTGGTACACGCCATCGGTGGCGGCTAGGCCGCCCGCTAGGAGTCCTCATGAGCCAAACGCCGATCGACAAGCCTTTCACCCTGGCGGGTCGTACCTATGAGTCGCGCCTGCTGGTCGGCACCGGCAAGTACAAGGACCTCGACGAGACCCGCCGCGCCATCGAAGCCTCGGGCGCCGAGATCGTCACCGTGGCGGTGCGCCGCACCAACATCGGCCAGAACCCCGGCGAGCCCAACCTGCTCGACGTGATCCCGCCGAGCCGCTACACCATCCTGCCGAACACCGCCGGCTGCTATGACGCTGTGGAAGCCGTGCGCACCTGCCGCCTGGCCCGTGAGCTGCTCGACGGCCACAACCTGGTGAAGCTGGAAGTACTGGCGGACCAGAAGACCCTCTTCCCCAACGTGATCGAAACCCTCAAGGCCGCCGAAGTGCTGGTCAAGGAAGGCTTCGACGTGATGGTCTACACCAGCGATGACCCCATCATCGCCCGCCAGTTGGCCGAAATCGGCTGCATCGCGGTGATGCCCCTGGCCGGCCTGATCGGTTCGGGCCTGGGCATCTGCAACCCCTACAACCTGCGCATCATCCTCGAGGAAGCCAAGGTTCCCGTGCTGGTGGATGCCGGTGTGGGCACCGCCTCCGATGCCACCATCGCCATGGAACTGGGTTGCGAGGCCGTGTTGATGAACACCGCCATCGCCCATGCCCAGGACCCGGTGATGATGGGCGAGGCGATGAAGCACGCTATCGTCGCCGGCCGCCTCGCCTACCTGGCAGGGCGCATGCCGCGCAAGCTCTACGCCAGCGCCTCGTCGCCGCTGGATGGTCTGATCCGCTGAGATAAACCATGACTGAACAGCAGGACTCGCCGGCAGAAGCCGGCGAAGTGCGTCACCGCACCATCAAGAGTTTCGTGATGCGCGCCGGGCGCATGACCGAAGGCCAGCAACGCGGCCTCGACCAGGGCTGGCCGAAGTTCGGCCTCGAGCTGGCCGACGGCCTCCGTGATTTCGATGCCCTGTTCGGCCGCACTGCGCCGCGCACCTTCGAGATCGGCTTCGGCATGGGCCACGCCACCCTGGAGATGGCCGCCGCCGCGCCGGAGCAGGACTTCATCGGCGTCGAGGTGCATCGCCCCGGCGTCGGCGCGCTGCTCAACGGCGCGATGACCCAGAACCTGAGCAACATCCGCGTCTACAGCTGCGACGCCCTGGAAGTGCTGCGCGACTGCGTGGCCGATGCCAGCCTCGAACGCGTGCTGCTGTTCTTCCCGGACCCCTGGCACAAGTCGCGTCACCACAAGCGCCGTATCGTCCAGCCGGCCTTCGCCGAGCTGGTGCGCAGCAAGCTGCGTATCGGTGGCGTGCTGCACATGGCCACCGATTGGGAGCACTATGCTGAACACATGCTGGAGGTGATGAACGTCGCCCCCGGCTACCGCAATCTGGCGGAGGATGGGCGTTACGTGCCACGCCCTGAAGAGCGCCCGATCACCAAGTTCGAACGTCGTGGCGAGCGTCTCGGCCATGGCGTGTGGGACCTGAAGTTCCAACGCGTCGACTGATCCACCCTTCGCGGCCCCGGCCGCGAATGCCACGGACGAGCACAACCCTAGACCGGGACCACCCGGCGCCAGGACGGCACCCTCACCTGATCCGACGGAAATAAAGAGCCCCACCTATAGTGGTGGTGGCACAAGAACAATAGCGGCGCGACCCGAGCGCGCCGCGAGGAGAAGGCTGTGTTGAGAAAGTTTGCAATTCTGCTTCTGGCCTCCTGTGCCCTGCAGGCGCAGGCCAAGGTCGGTGCTGACGATGCTGCGCGCCTGGGTGGGGAGCTCACGCCGCTGGGCGGCGAGCGTGCGGGCAATGCCGAGGGTTCGATTCCGGCCTGGGACGGCGGCCTGGCGACTCCGCCGGCCAGCTACCAGCCCGGCATGCACCACCCCGATCCCTTCGCTGGCGAAGCGCCCAAGTACATCATCACCAGCAAGAACGCCGGCCAATATGCGGCGCAGCTGCCGGCCGGCCTCAAGGCGCTGGTGGAGACCTACCCGGATTACTCCGTGCGCGTCTTCCCCACCCATCGCAGCGCCGCCGCTCCGCAGCGCATCTATGAGGCGACCCGTGCCAATGCCGTCAACGGCGAGTTGATCGCCGGCGGCAACGGCGTACAGGGCGTAGCGGCGGGCATTCCGTTCCCGATCCCCTCCAGCGGCCTGGAAGTCATCTGGAACCACATCCTGCGTTACCGCGGCGACCAGATCCATTTCGTCACCAACCAGGCGGCGGTACTGTCCACCGGCAGCTACAACCTGCAGAAGCTGGATCGCAACATCTACTTCGTCTACGGCCGTGATGGCGTGCAGCCGAAGGATCTGGAAAACACCATCTTCTACTACAAGTACGCGGTCGTGGCCCCGGCCAAGCTGGCCGGTTCCGCGCTGGTGGTGCAGGAGACCCTCGACCAGGTGCTGTCGATCCGCAAGGCCTGGCGCTTCAACCGTGGCGAACGCCGCGTGCGCCGCCTGCCGATGCTGGCCTATGACACCCTGCAGCCGGATACCAACGGCATGGCCACCGCCGACGTCGTCGACTCCTACAACGGCGCGCCGGAACGCTACGAGTGGAAGCTGGTGGGCAAGCAGGAGACCCTGGTCCCCTACAACAGCTACGCCGTGCACCAGAAAGGCATCCCCTACGATCAGATCCTCAAGACCAAGTTCGTCAACCCGGACCTGCTGCGCTACGAGCTGCACCGCACCTGGGTGGTCGAGGCGAACCTGCGCAAGGGCTTCTCCCACCCGTACGCCAAGCGTCGTTTCTACATCGACGAAGACAGCTGGCAGATCCTCGCGGTGGACCTGTACGACAAGGACGGTCAGTTGATCGGCCTGCAGGAAAGCCACCCGATCAGCTACTACGATGTACCGATGTTCGGCAGCACCCTGGAAACCATCTACGACTTCAAGGGCGGCCGCTACTTCGCCGATGGCCTCGACAACAACGAGCCCATGTACGACTTCAACGCCCCGCTGGGCCCGCGTGACTTCACGCCGCAGGCGCTGCGCCGCGAAGGCAACTGATATTCCGGCCTGCCTGGCCACTCCAGCCGCCCTTCGGGGCGGCTTTTTATTGGGCGCGGGAAAAGCGTCGGCCGGTGGCATGTGCGTCGAGGTGATGGGTTTCCCTTCGCTCTACCCATCCTGCGATGCGGGTAGGGGTGGGCCCTTTCTAGTTGATCATCTCGGCGCCGAGGATGGTCTGCTCCGGCAGGGCCGGCGGCGCGGGGCTGATCTGCATGTACTTGATGCTTTCGCGGGGGATGAGCAGCAGGTCGCCATCCACCTCGATGCTGACGAAGGCCGACTCCATCTGCTTGCGCAGGCCGCGCGCGACCTCCACCGGGTCGCTGGACTGCTGGGGAAAGCGCAGCGCCAGGCGCTGGCCGTCCTGGAAGTGCAGGTAGAGGTGCTTGATCGGCTTCATGGCGTGCTCCTTGTCGATGACGTGGCGGCCAGTGGCCGCCGGAGCGCGCCCTGAGCCTCAGTTGCGGTCGGCGAGGACGCCGATCAGGAAGAAGACTAGTAGCAGGACCGGGGCCAGGGTGTAGTTGTTGAAGTAGCCCAGGCCCTTGGCCAGCCAGGGGGTGAGGAAGATCATCGCCAGGCCGTAGCCCAGGGCGCAGAGGGCGACGAACAGCAGGGTGCGGAAGAGGAAATTGAGGCCGCCGATGCGCTGCTGGACCCAGGCGTTGATGCCGGGGCCGAGCAAGACCAGCAGGGTTGCCATGATCGCCAGGGAGATGTCGTAGAGGTGGCTGCGGCTCCAGCGGGAGAGGGTCGCGACCAGGTCCAGAAGCAGGTCCATCCGTTGTCCTTAGCCCTCAGGGCAGGAAGTGTTGCAGCAGGTCGTTGAGGAACAGCTGGCCTTCCCGGGTCGCCACCAGGCGCGCTGGGTCGGTATCGAGCAGGCCGCGGGCCTGGGCCTCGTTGCGTGCCCCGGCGAGGCCGGAGAGCGGCATGCCGGTACGCGAGGTGAACAGCTCGGCCTGCACGCCATCGGTGAGGCGCAGCACGTTCATGAGGAATTCGAAGGGCAGCTCGCCCGCATCCAGCACCCGTTCGCCGGCCTGGAAGGGTTTGGCCGCATCCAGGTAATCCTTGGGCAGGCGGGTCTTCCAGGTGCGCACGATGTGCCCGGCCGGGTCGCTGAGCTTGGCATGGGCGCCGGCACCGATGCCGAGGAAGTCGCCGAAGGTCCAGTAGTTGAGATTGTGCCGCGCACGTCGGCCTTCGCGGGCATAGGCGGAGACCTCGTACTGGGCGTAACCATGCTCGGCCAGCAGTGCCTGCCCGGCTTCCTGGATGTCCCAGAGGATGTCGTCCTCGGGCAGCTCCGGCGGCTGGGTCCAGAACACCGTGTTCGGCTCCATGGTCAGTTGGTACCAGGACAGGTGCGTCGGCCCCTGGTCGATGGCGATGCGCAGGTCACCCAGGGCGTCCTCGATTGACTGGTCCGGCAGGCCGTGCATCAGGTCCAGGTTGAAATTGTCGAAGCCGGCCTGGCGGGCCATGTCGGCGGCGCGGATCGCTTCGCCACCGTCGTGGATGCGCCCCAGGGCCTTGAGCTTGGCCTCCTGGAAGCTCTGCACGCCGATGGACAGGCGGTTGATGCCCAGCTGCCGGTAGGCGGAGAACTTGGCCTGCTCGAAGGTGCCCGGGTTGGCTTCCAGGGTGATCTCGATGTCGCGGGCGAAGGGCACGCGCCGCTCGACGCCTTCCAGCAAGCGGCCGAGGGCCTTGGCGCTGAACAGGCTGGGCGTGCCGCCGCCGAAGAAGATCGAGGTCAGCTCGCGGCCATGGACGTGGTGCAGATCGGCGTCGAGGTCCGCCAGCAAGGCATCGACATAGGCCTCTTCAGGCAGCTCGGGGCCGGCAGCGTGGGAATTAAAGTCGCAGTACGGGCATTTGCGCACGCACCACGGAATGTGGATGTAAGCCGCCAGGGGAGGCAGCTCGAAGCCCGAAGCTTGAAGCTTGAAGTCGCTTCCAGCTTCCAGCTTCCGGCTTTCGGCTTTCATATCCCCAACCGCTGCTTCAGCAGGGCCATGGCGCGGGCGCGATGGCTGAAGCGGTTCTTCTCGGCGGGCGGCATCTCGGCGCTGGAGCAGTCGCCTTCGGGCACCCAGAACAGCGGGTCGTAGCCGAAGCCGTGCTCGCCACGGGCCTCGAAGAGGATGCGGCCGCGCCAGGCGCCTTCGCAGAGGATCGGCAGCGGGTCGTCGGCATGGCGCATCAGCGCCAGGGAGCAGATGAACTGCGCGCCGCGCCGGGCTTCCGGCACGTCCTTGAGGGCGGCCAGCAGCTTGGCGTTGTTGGCCGCGTCACCCTGGCCGTCGGCATAGCGCGCCGAGTAGATGCCGGGGGCGCCGCCGAGGAAGTCCACCGCCAGGCCGGAGTCGTCGGCCAGGGCCGGCAGGCCGGACACGCGGGCGGCGTTGCGGGCCTTGAGGATGGCGTTCTCGACGAAGGTCAGGCCGGTTTCCTCGGGTTCGACGTCACTGAATTCGCCGATCGAGCGCACACGCACGCTGTCGCCGAGCATGGCCTGGAGTTCCTTGAGCTTGCCGGCGTTGTGGCTGGCCAGCACCAGTTCTTTGAAGGGCATCATTCGTCTGGGAAGAATTCCTGGTCGAAGTTGAAGGTATTCGGCGCGTTGTCGCCCTGCTGCACCGTCAGGGTGAAGTTGAGCATTTCGCGCTGGCTGAAGGGGAACTGCGCCAGGTAGTAGATGGCGCCGCCTTCGTTGACCTGCTTGAAGGCCAGCGGGGTGACCTTGCCGAGCAGGTCCTTCGCCTGGCCGCTGACCTGGGCGGTGCTGGCCTTGCCGGCCTTGAGCACGGCGACGTTGACCACGCCCTGGGTCTTGCTGCGCACCAGGCCGACGGCGGCGGCGACGTCCGGCTGCAGGAAGCCGGAGTTGAACGCGCTGTAGTGCACGTCGAGGTCACCGAAGGTCTGCTTGCGTTCGGCCACGGCCGGCAGGGCCAGGCACAGGGCGAAGAGGAAAAGGGTCAGGCGGCGCATGGTGGGGGTCCTCCGGTTCAGTTCGCGATACGGCTTTCCAGCACGCTGGGGCCGCTGACGCGATAGATGCCGATCTCTCCTAGAAGATTAGGCCATACGCGGCTACCCAGGTTGTGGCGGTGCTCGTGGTCGACCGCCAGGCGGTCGAGCACCTTCATCTTCATCTCCCGGCACAGGGCTTCGAAGTCCTTGAAGGTGCAGAAGTGGATGTTCGGCGTGTTGTACCAGGTGTAGGGCAGGAACTCGGACACCGGCATGCGGCCGTTGCGCGCGAGGTACCAGCGGCAGCGCCAGTGGCCGAAGTTGGGGAAGGTGATGATGCACTGGCGGCCGACGCGCAGCATCTCTTCGAGGATGCGGTCGGGGTAGTGCACGGCCTGCAGTGCCTGGGTCATCACCACCACGTCGAAGCTGTTGCTGGCGAAGTTGCCCAGGCCCTTGTCCAGGTCCTGCTCGATGACGTTGACGCCCTTGCTGACGCATTGGGCGATGTTGTCCGGGTCGATCTCCAGGCCGTAGCCGGTGACCTGCTTGTTGTCACGCAGCCAGGCCAGCAGTTCGCCGTCGCCGCAGCCGAGGTCGAGCACGCGGCTGCCGGCGGGGATCCAGTCCTGGATGATTTCGAGGTCGGCGCGCACGGTGGCTCCCTTAGACGGCGATGCGGTTCATGTAACCGCTGAAGGCTTGCAGGTAACGCGGGATCGGCATCAGGAAGGCGTCGTGGCCCTGGGGCGCGTCGATTTCCAGGTAGCAGACGTTCTTCCGCGCGGCGGTGAGGGCGTCGACGATCTCCCGCGAGCGGGCCGGGGAGAAGCGCCAGTCGGTGGTGAAGGACATCACGCAGAAGTCCGCCGTGGCACCGGCCAGGGTCTTGGCCAGGTCGCCGTTGTGGGCGGCCGCCGGGTCGTAGTAGTCCAGCGCCTTGGTCATCAGCAGGTAGGTGTTGGCGTCGAAGCGGCCGGAGAACTCCTCGCCCTGGTAGCGCAGGTAGCTCTCCACCTGGAACTCGACGCTGTGGAAGTCGTAGTTGAGCTTCTCGCTCTTCAGGCCGCGGCCGAATTTCTCGCCCATGGCGTCATCGGACAGGTAGGTGATGTGGCCGACCATGCGCGCCAGCATCAGGCCGCGCTTGGGGATCACGCCCTGGTCCTGGAAGTGGCCGCCGTGGAATTCCGGGTCGGTGAGGATGGCCTGGCGTGCCACTTCGTTGAAGGCGATGTTCTGGGCCGAGAGCTTGGGCGCCGAGGCGATGGCCAGGCAGTGGCGCACGCGCTCTGGGTAGCTGATGGTCCACTGCAGCGCCTGCATGCCGCCGAGGCTGCCGCCGACCACCGCGGCCCATTGGCTGATGCCCAGGACATCGGCCAGGCGGGCCTGGCTGTGCACCCAGTCTTCCACCGTCATCACCGGGAAGTCGGCGCCGAAGGGTTTGCCGGTGGCCGGGTTGATGCTGGAGGGACCGGTGGAGCCGTTGCAGCCGCCGAGGTTGTTGAGGCTGACGACGAAGAAGCGGCGGGTGTCGATGGCCTTGCCGGGGCCGATGCAGCTGTCCCACCAGCCGGGCTTGCGGTCTTCCATGCTGTGGAAGCCGGCGGCGTGGTGGTGGCCGGACAGGGCGTGGCAGATCAGCACGGCGTTGCTGTGGTCGGCGTTGAGTTCGCCGTAGGTCTCATAGACCAGGTCGTACTCGGCCAGGCTGCGGCCGCAGGCCAACGGCAGCGGCTCGCTGAAGCGCTGCACTTGGGGCGTGATCAGGCCGACGGAATCTTCGGGGATGACGGTGGGCATCGCGGCCGCTGCTCTTTATCTGGGAAGGGCGCCAGTCTAAAGAGCACCGTCCCCCCGGCAACAGGCGGAACGGTGGCCAAACCCTTGAATCGAAAGGCTCAGGCCTCGTGTTGCTGACGCACCAGCCCGGGCAGGCTGACCACCTTGCCCTGGCGCTGGATGGGCGCCGGGCGACGCAGCACGCGGAGCATGTCGTTGGCCTGGGCCAGCTGCTTTTCCAGCTCGCCGGTGTAGCGCGACAGCTGCAGCACGCGCTGACGCGCCTGCTGGGTGTCCTGGGCCAGGGCCTTGAGGCGCAGCATGTGGGTTTCCAGCAGCTGCTTGTGCTCCAGGGTGTTCTGCATCAGCGGCATCAGCGCTTCGTTGGCCCACTGTGCGGCATCTTGGCGCAGGCGCTGGTGCATGCCGATCACCTCCTGCACCAGGGTGGCGAAGAAGCGGCGGGTCAGCAGGCGCTGCTCGGTGAGCAGGGTCTTCAGGTGCAGGCGGAACTGGTCGGCCTTGCCCCGCAGCTGGCGCAGCTCGCGCTGGTAGCGGGTGACATCGAACTGCGGGGCGTCGACGCCCTGCAGCGGGTTTTCCTCGTTGTGCCGGCGGTAGACGGCCGAGACCATCTTGTTGGCCGTGTCCGCCTCGTGTTCGAGGCTGTGCAGGTCCGCTTCCACCGAGCGGAAGAAGTGCAGGATGGCCTGGTTGATGCCCACCGTGGTCCAGCTGCTGGTGAGGTTGCGGCGCACCCGGGCCAGGTGTTCTTCCAGGCGTTCGGGGCGGGCGGCGGCGCGGAGCATGTCGCCCTGGCGCTTGAGCAGGCGCTGGTTGGTCTTCAGGCCGAGCAGCCGGCGATGGTGGCGGGCGTGGTCTTCCTTGGTGCGGGCGGTCAGCTCGAAGAGCATCTGGCCGTTGTCCTGCTGGTGGTTGCTGAGCAGTTCCTGCTGCTCGCGCACCTTCTCCAGGCGCAGGTTGAGCACGTGCTGGCTGTTCTGCAGCAGGGCCAGCACCTGGTTGACCACGCGGGTCTGCAGTAGGCGTTCCTTCTGCGCGACGATGCGCTCGCAGAGCAGGGTCTCGAGGTTGGCCATCTGGCTGCGTTCCAGCAGCTCGTGGTCCTTGCGCACCTTGGCCAGCAGGGCCTGCTTGGCCGACAGCGGCAGCACGTCTTCGCGGCGGATGCCGAGCTGGCGGGCGGTGGATTCCTGGATCTGGCGGATGGCGTTCTGCACGAAGGTCTCGCCGGCGAGGTCGTCCCAGAGCACGTCGACCTTGTTCAGCACGGCGAACAGGCTGGTCTGGGTGTCTTCGTCGAGCTGGCGGATGTGCTGCTGCCAGATGTCCATGTCGCTGGCGGTGACGCCGGTGTCGGCGGCCAGCAGGAAGATGATCGCCTGGGCGCTGGGCAGCATCGACAGGGTCAGTTCCGGCTCGCTGCCCAGGGCGTTCAGGCCCGGGGTGTCGAGGATGCGCAGGCCCTGGCGCAGCAGCGGGTGGTCGAAGTTGACCATGGCGTGGCGCCAGGCCGGCACCAGCACCATGCCGGGGCGGCCGGCGGATTCCAGGGTGTCGGGGTGGAAGCCGAGCTGGATGGCCTGTTCCACCGGCATCGGCTTGGTCTTGGCCACCTGGGTGAAGGCCTGGACCATGTTGTCCGGGTCGCTGATATCCAGCGGGATGTTCACCCAGTGCCGGGGGATGCGCTTGAACTGCGCGACGCTGGCCGAGGCGGTGCGCGTTTCGATCGGCAGCAGGCGGATGTAGGAACGCTCCGAGCGCGGGTCGAAGAACAGCTCGGTGGGGCACATGGTGGTGCGGCCGGCGTGGGACGGCAGCATGCGCTGGCCGAACTCGGAGAAGAACAGGCTGTTGATCAGCTCGGTCTTGCCCCGTGAGAACTCGCCGACGAAAGCCAGGGTGATGTGGTCGGTGCGCAGCAGGCGCAGGGTGCGCTCGAGCTTGTCCTGCACCGCATCGGAATTGAGGCGGTTGTGTTCCAGCCAGCTGCGATAGCGGGTGATCTCGCGCATCAGCTCGCGTTTCCAGGCGACGTAGGCGTCAACCTGTTGACTGAGACGTTCCATGCTCATCCTGGCTCTCCTTCCGGTAGCGCGTCCTGCGTACAGAAATGTGGGAACTCGACATCGATGCGACGGCGACCTGGCGGCTGCCGTTTGCCCTGGCCGGGCGGGCCCGCCGCCTGTGGTGGCGCGAGCGGAGGAATGGCTCGCATTATCCGGGGCCCAACGGCGCCGTCAATCGGCCCGCTCGGCGGTCCCGCCTTAAGGTCTGTCAGGGCGACCGAGCGGTCAGTCCGGGGAGCTCCGGGAGCTTCTGCGGGGCGCGGATGCGCACGCGTTTCTGCCGGTTCAGCTCGCCGCTCTCCAGGCTCACCAGGCTCTTGGCGACGCCGAAGGCCTGGCCGAGGAAGGCCAGCAGGTGCGCATTGGCCTTGCCTTCCACCGGGGGCGCGGTGAGGCGGATCTTCAGGCGCTCGCCATGCAGCCCGGCGAACTCGTCGCGGCTCGCCTTGGGCTGCAGGTGGACGTCGAGGATCAGGTCCTCGCCGTCCCAGCGGAAGAAGCTCATTACATGAAGGGGCTGAGGATCTTCGGCATCCCGGTCATCACCGCCAGGTTGCCGATCACCAGCATGTCGATCAGGCGCAGGGCGATGAAGGCGAAGATCGGCGAGATATCCAGGCCGCCGAGGTTGGGCAGCAGCTTGCGGAAGGGCGCCAGCAGCGGCTCGCAGATCTGGTTCACCAGCTGGGCGCCGGGGTTGTAGCTGTTGGGGGCGACCCAGGAGAGGATCACGCTGATGATCATGGCGAAGAAGAACACCTTGATGAACAGCGAGGTCACGGCGATCAGCGCCCACACCAGCAGTTGCAGCAGGTAGCCACCGACGCCGTAGCCCATGAGGACCAGGGTGACGATCATCAGCAGCAGCTGAATGAGGATGGCCAGCACCAGGGACGCCACGTCCAGCCCGGCGAAGCCGGGGATGACCTTGCGCAGCGGGTTCAGCAGCGGCTTGGTGGCGCGCACGATGAACTGGCTGAGCGGGTTGTAGAAGTCGGCGCGCACCAGCTGCAGGATGAAGCGCAGCAGCACGATCAGCAGGTAGAGGCTGCCAAGGGTCTGGATGACGTAGATGGCGGCGGTGGAAAGTCCGGTCATTAGGCGTTCCTTGTGGGCGTTGGGACCCCGGTCGCGAAGTCGGGGCTCGCTACGGGGCGCTTGGCGCGGTCGGCGGGCGACGGCGTTGCGTGGAGATAATGTAGGGAATTCGGGGCGAACGGTCGCGGAAATCTGTTGCGGGCTGTATGCACGGTGGTTTCCTCAGCGCCTGGCCATCAGGTCCGGGCCCTGGCAGGCCGGGTCGGCGGCATCGCTCACCGACAGCAGGGTGAAGCCACCGGGCTCTTGGCGGATCGCCAGGTAGCGATGGGTGCCGCCTTCCAGGGGCTGTTCGCTGGTCAGCTCCAGTTCCACCTGGAAACGCTCCGGCTCGGCCTGGCAGCCGCGCACGGCGCCGTAGTTCAGGGTCACGTCGCGGCGGGCTTCGAGGGCCAGCAGGTGCTCGCGGGCGAGCAGGGATTCGCTGGCGTTGTCCGGCTCGCTCCATTCGCGGGCGGTGTCGGCGCCGACCTGCAGCCACTCGTCGACGAAGTCGCGGCCGCTTTTGGCGGCAGGCTGCACGCGGTGCAGCGCCTCGCCATCCAGGCGGTACCGCAGGATGCCGGGGCGGGTGAGGAGGTCCACATCCAGCATGCCGACTTCGGTGCGCAGCTCGAAACCGTCTGGGCTGGGCTTGAGGCGGGTTTCCACTTCGTCACGCACATAGCCGTGCTCGACATGGTCGAGCACGCGCTGGGGCGTGTCGCCCTGGCGCGGCTGCACGATGTCGATGCTCAGGCGGCTCCAGCGCGAGGTGCACCAGGGGGTGCCATGGGCGATCACCAGTTGGCCGCCGGGCAGGCGGAGGTGGCGGAAGAAGTCGCCGTTGGCCCCGGAAATCTCCGTATAGCCCTTGCTGCGCCAGTCCAGGCTGCGCACCCAGTGGCCGTTCTCGCGGCTGTAGCCGAGCAGCAGGTTGTCGTCGCCGCAGGGGATGTCGAAGCCGGCGTTGACCAGCAACATGGGATCGGGCGTGTCCTCGCGGCGCACCACCAGGCGGAGGCTGTCATCGCCGGCTTCGCTGGCGCCATTGCTCGGCGCCAGGTGGGTGGCCAGCAGCGCCTGCAGCGCGTCGGCAGCGACGGCTTCGTCGCTGCACGCCAGCTGTGCGTCGATGGCGGCGGCGAGGCTTTCCTTATAGGCGTCCAGCGCTGCCACCAGGGGCGGGGCGAGGCTGTCGTCCATCTCGCCCGTGCGTTCGTCGAGGCGACGCTGCAGTTCCTGCTGCGCGCTGGCCACCGCGTGCTCCAGCGTCACCGGAACGGGGCATTCGGCCGCCCGGGCGGCGGTGCCGGCGAGGATGAGGGCAAGCAGGGTGGCACCCGCAACGACGCTCTCCAGCGGGGAGCGCGGGCAACGCGTCGGCGACGGGCGCATGGCGGTCACTGGCCCAGCTGTTCCGCCAGTTCGGCGGAGCGGTTGTCGGCGGCTTGCAGCGCCTGCTCCACCAGGGACTCGAAGGCGTTGCCCTGGAAGGACTTGATGGCCGCTTCGGTGGTGCCGTTGGGCGAGGTCACGCGGCGGCGCAGCTCGTCCGGGCCAACATCGCTGGCCACCGCCATGCGCGCCGCACCGAGGGCGGTCTGCAGGGTCAGGCGGGCGGCGACGTCCGGTGCCAGGCCGAGCTTCTCGCCGGCGGCGGTCATGGCCTCCATGAGCAGGAAGAAGTAGGCCGGGCCACTGCCGGAAACGGCGGTCACGGCGTCGATCTGCTTTTCCTCGTCCAACCACAGGGCGATGCCCACAGCGCTGAGCAATTGCTCGGCCTGCTGGCGCTGCTCGGCGCTGACCGCTGCGGTGGCGTACAGACCGCTGGCGCCTTCGCCCAACAGTGCCGGGGTGTTGGGCATGCAGCGCACGATGGAGTCGACGCCCAGCCAGCGCGCGAGGCTGGCGCTGGGGATGCCGGCGGCGATGGAAACGATCAGCTGGCCGGCGGACAGGCTCGGTGCCAGCGCTTCGCACACGGCCTTCATCACCTGGGGCTTGGTGGCCAGCACCACCACGTCGGCGTCACGTACCGCCTCGGCGTTGCTTTCCACCACTTCGATGCCGTGCTCGGCGGCCACCTTGGCGCGCTGCTCGGCGCCGGGGTCGCTGGCGCGGATGTGGCTGGCCGGTACGCCCTGGGCGCGCAGGCCGCCGATCAGGCTGGCGGCCATGTTGCCGGCGCCGATGAACGCGATGCGGGTAGTGCTCATGGATGCTTCCTTCTTATTGCTGTGCGGGCTGGCCGTAGTCGCGGGCGCCGAACAGGGCCGTACCGATGCGGACCCAGGTAGCGCCCTCGGCGATGGCCGCTTCGAGATCGTGGCTCATGCCCATGGACAGGGTGTCCAGCGGCAGGTTCAGTGAATGGGACAGTTGCTGGAGGCGGGCGAAGGCCGCGTGCTGCTCGGCGCGGTCCTCGGTGGGTTCGGGAATGGCCATCAGCCCGCGCAGGTGCAGGTTGGGCAGGGCCGCCACGGCAGCGGCCAGGGTCGGCAGCTCCTCGGGGCACAGCCGGATTTGCTCGCCTCGCCGCTGACGTTCACCTGCAGGCAGATGTTCAGCGGCGGCAGGTGGGTGGGGCGCTGGGCGGAGAGGCGTTCGGCGATCTTCAGGCGGTCCACCGAGTGCACCCAGTGGAAGTGCTCGGCGATGGGCTTGGTCTTGTTCGACTGGATGGGGCCGATGAAATGCCAGGTCAGCGGCAGGTCGGCCAGTTCCTGCTGCTTGGCCAGGGCCTCCTGCAGGTAGTTCTCGCCGAAATCGACCACGCCGCAGGCATGGGCCTCGCGGATCGCGGCCGCCGGTTTGGTCTTGCTCACGGCCAGCAGGCCGATGGCGGAAAAATCACGCTCCGAGGCTTGCGCCGCCTCACGGATACGCGCGCGAACCTTTGCAATATTCTCTGCTATCGTGGACATTACCTGCGCTCTACAGCCCGGCCTGAGTGGGTCTGCGGCATTCTAACCGCTTGGAATTGGGGAGTCCCATGGATATTACTGAGCTGCTTGCCTTCAGCGCGAAGCAGGGCGCGTCGGACCTGCATCTCTCTGCTGGCCTGCCGCCGATGATCCGCGTCGACGGTGACGTGCGCCGGATCAACCTGCCGGCCATGGACCACAAGCAGGTGCACGCGCTGATCTACGACATCATGAACGACAAGCAGCGCAAGGACTACGAGGAGTTCCTCGAGACCGACTTCTCCTTCGAAGTGCCTGGCGTAGCGCGTTTCCGGGTCAACGCCTTCAACCAGAACCGTGGCGCCGGCGCCGTGTTCCGTACCATTCCCTCGAAGGTACTGAGCATGGAAGACCTGGGCATGGGCGATATCTTCAAGAAGATCTCCGACGTGCCGCGCGGCCTGGTGCTGGTGACCGGGCCGACCGGCTCGGGCAAGTCCACCACCCTGGCGGCGATGCTCGACTACCTCAACGGCACCAAGTACCACCACATCCTCACGGTCGAAGACCCCATCGAATTCGTTCACGAATCGAAGAAGTGCCTGATCAACCAGCGCGAGGTGCACCGCGACACCCTCGGCTTCAACGAAGCCCTGCGCTCGGCACTGCGGGAAGACCCGGACATCATCCTGGTGGGTGAGATGCGTGACCTGGAGACCATCCGCCTGGCACTGACCGCCGCGGAAACCGGTCACCTGGTGTTCGGCACCCTGCACACCACCTCCGCCGCCAAGACCATCGACCGCGTGGTCGACGTGTTCCCGGCCGAGGAAAAGTCCATGGTCCGTTCGATGCTCTCCGAATCCCTGCAGTCGGTCATTTCCCAGACCCTGCTGAAGAAGATCGGCGGCGGTCGCGTGGCGGCCCACGAGATCATGATCGGCACCCCGGCCATCCGTAACCTGATCCGCGAGGACAAGGTGGCGCAGATGTATTCCGCCATCCAGACCGGCGGCGGCCTCGGCATGCAGACCCTGGACAGCTGCCTCAAGGGGCTGGTGGCCAAGGGCCTGGTGAGCCGCGAAAGCGCGCGCGAGAAGGCCAAGAGCCCGGAAAACTTCTAACCAGCGGCGGGCGCCCCGGTCGGGGTGCCCGTTTCGCCGTAGCGCGGCGCCATGCCGCGACGGCAACCCCGGTCATCGGGGCTTTCGGCGTCGCCCCAGGCGACCGGCACGTTCACTGCGAGAAAGACCATGGAATTCGAGAAACTGTTGCGCCTGATGGTCGAGAAGGGCGGCTCCGACCTGTTCATCACCGCCGGCGTCCCCCCGTCGATGAAGGTCAACGGCAAGATCATGCCCGTGACCAAGAACGCCATGTCCCCGGAGCAGACCCGTGAAACCGTTCTCGCGGTGATGAACGAGCAGCAGCGCCGTGACTTCGCCGAGAACCACGAGTGCAACTTCGCCATCAGCGCCCGGGGCATCGGCCGTTTCCGCGTCAGTGCCTTCTACCAGCGCAACCTGGTGGGCATGGTGCTGCGCCGCATCGAGACCAACATCCCCACCCTGGATGACCTCAAGCTGCCGGAAATCCTCAAGAAGCTGGCGCTGACCAAGCGCGGCCTGGTGCTTTTCGTCGGCGCCACCGGCACCGGCAAGTCCACTTCCCTGGCGGCGATGATCGGCTACCGCAACAAGAACAGCAGCGGCCACATCATCTCCATCGAAGACCCGATCGAGTACATCCACCAGCACCAGAGCTGCATCGTCACCCAGCGTGAAGTGGGCATCGACACCGAGTCCTTCGAGGTGGCGCTGAAGAACACCCTGCGCCAGGCGCCGGACGTGATCCTCATCGGTGAGGTGCGGACCCGCGAAACCATGGACCATGCCGTGGCCTTCGCCGAAACCGGCCACCTGTGCCTGGCCACCCTGCACGCCAACAACGCCAACCAGGCGCTGGACCGGATCATCAACTTCTTCCCTGCCGACCGTCAGCAGCAGGTGTGGATGGACCTGTCCCTCAACCTCAAGGCCATCGTCGCCCAGCAACTGGTGCCGACCCCGGACGGCAAGGGCCGCCGCGCGGTGATCGAGGTGCTGATCAACACCCCGCTGGCTGCCGACCTGATCCGCAAGGGCGAGGTCCATGAGCTCAAGCCGCTGATGAAGCGCTCCACCGAGCAGGGCATGCAGACCTTCGACCAGGCGCTGTACACCCTCTACTCCCAGGGCGAGATCACTTACGAAGACGCGCTGCTCTACGCCGACTCGGCGAACGACCTGCGCCTGATGATCAAGCTCGGTTCCGAAACCGACGGCGACCACCTCACGAGCATGAGCGGTGGCCTGTCGCTGGAAGTGTCCGAGGAAGACCCGGGCCGTCGCTTCCGCTGACCGCCCCTTCGCCCTGCTGCGCCTGCCGCAGGGCGTCCACCAGCTCCCGGTAGAGCTGCTCGCCGCCGTCGCGGTTGCGCAGCACCGCCGCCGGGTGCGGTGCCACTGAAATCCACCGGCCTTCATGACGCAGCGGCTTGCCGAGGTAATCGGCCAGGCGGATGCGCTGTGGGTCATGCAGGCCCAGCAGCGAAGCCAGTGCGGTACGCCCCAGGGCCACCACCCATTGCGGCTGACGCTCCTCCAGTTCACGGGCCAGCCAGGGGTGGCAGGCGCGGATCTCCGCCGGCTTGGGCGTGGCGTGCCAGCGCGTCGCCGCGCGGCCCAGTGCGCCGCCCCGGGGCTCCCACTTGAAGTGTTTCACCGCGTTGGTCAGGTAGACCGCCTGGCGTGACAGCCCGGCTTCGGCCAGGGCGCGCTGCAGCACCTGGCCGGCGGGGCCGAGGAAGGGGCGCCCGGCCAGGTCCTCCTGGTCCCCCGGCTGTTCGCCCACCAGCATGATCCGCGCCTGCGCCGGACCTTCGCCCGGCACGGCGCAGGTCGCGTTGCGCCAGATATCGCAGCGCCGGCACTGGTCCAGGCGGGTGTCGGGTGCCCGTTCCGGTTGCGCGGCGTCGCTGGCGATCAGCACCTCCTTGCCCTGGCGGGCGCCCACCTCCGGTGCCTGGGCCAGGCGCTGCCGGCCGGTGCGGGCATCGGCCACCAGTTCGGGGATCAGCGCGCCTTCCGCCAGGTGCTTCCAGAAGCGTGCCGGCATATGGCTGCGCATCACCTCGGGGTTCAGGCGGGACGGGTTGAAGGTGCTGCGGTAATAGGCCGTCCACAGGGATTCGCTCGGGTCGTCGTGACCTTCGATGGCCTCGCGCAGGCCAGGCGGGCAGGGCGACTGGTAGGCCAGGTGCTCGCCATCGAAGTGGGCGAGGCCTTCCGGCGTGCCGATCAGCCAGCTGTGGCGGCCCATGCGCGGCACGAAGTGCTCGGCGCCCAGGTCCAGCACGTCGTGGGCGGGTTCGTGCCAGGCCAGGTAGTCCGGGGCGCCCTGCGCCTTGTCGCCAGGGCGGAAGCGCAGGAAGGCGTGCATGTGGTGGGCCTCGCGGCGCACCGCCTTGATCCGCCGCTGCAGTTCGGAACCGTCGCGGTCGCCGGCGAGCATGGCGCTGCGGTCCCCTTGGGCCACGCGCCACAGTACCTGGTAGAGCAAGGCCCAGCGGTCGTGGGCGCGGAAGCGTGCGGCGTCGGCCAACAGCGCCGGCAACTCCCGGGGAATGGGCACGCTGGCGACGCCGGCGGGAGAGGGCGCTGCGTCGTCGCCGTCGAACAGCCTGGGCGTCCAGTCCACGGCCTGGGGCTCGATGCCCGCCAGCAGCAGCTGCCGGGCTTGGTCACGCCAGCCGGCGAAGCTGCCGTCGAAGCGGATGGCGCGCATCACCAGAGGGCCATCTGCTGGGCCGGGGCATCCCCCAGGCGCTGGCGCAGCACGGTGGATTCCAGGGTGGCGTCGCGGGGGCGGTAGTCCTGGGTGACGATGAAGGGCTTGGCCTTTTCCATGGCGCAGCGCAGGCGCGCCACGTCGGCGTAGCGGATGCGTCGCTGGCGGCGCAGCTCCACCAGGCGGTTGGCACTGAGCACGCCGATACCCGGGACCCGGGCGATCATCGCCGGCTCGGCGCGGTTCAGGTCGAGGGGGAATTGCGCGCGGTTGGCCAGGGCCCAGGCCAGCTTGGGGTCGATGTCCAGGGGCAGGTTGCCGGGGGTGGCGATCAGCTCGCTCACCGCGAAGCCGTAGCCGCGCAGAAGGAAGTCGGCTTGGTACAGGCGGTGTTCGCGCAGCAGCGGTGGGGCTTCGAAGGGCACGGTCTTCGGGCTCTGCGGGATGGGGCTGAAGGCGGAGTAGTAGACGCGCTTGAGGCGATAGGCGCCGTACAGCGTCTGCGCGGTGTCGAGGATGGTGCGGTCGTCGGTGTCGTCGGCGCCGACGATCATCTGCGTGCTCTGCCCGGCGGGGGCGAAGGCCGGCGCGCGTTTCTCCGCGCTGGCCTCTTCCACGCCCAGGCGGATGCGGCCCATGGCGCGGCGGATCGGTGCACCGCGCTTCTCCGGGGCCAGGCGGGTGAGGCCGTCCTCGGTGGGCAGCTCGATGTTGACGCTGAGGCGGTCGGCGTAGCGCCCGGCTTCGGCGATCAGCTCCGGCGCCGCGTCGGGGATGGTCTTCAGGTGGATGTAGCCGCGGAACTGGTGCTCTTCGCGCAGCAGGCGGGCCACGCGGATCAACTGCTCCATGGTGTAGTCGGAGGAACGGATGATGCCGGAGCTGAGGAACAGCCCGCTGATGCAGTTGCGCCGGTAGAAATCCAGGGTCAGGGTCACCACCTCCTCGGGGGTGAAGCGGGCGCGGGGCACGTCGCTGGAGCGGCGGTTGACGCAGTACTGGCAGTCGTAGAGGCAGAAGTTGGTCAGCAGGATCTTCAGCAGTGCCACGCAGCGGCCATCGGGTGTGAAGCTGTGGCAGATGCCCATGCCGTTGGTGGCGCCGACGCCGGCCTTGCCCGCCGAGCTGCGCTTGGGGGCGGCGCTGCTGGCGCAGGAAACGTCATACTTGGCGGCGTCGGCCAGCACGGTTAGTTTGTCGATGAGTTCCATGGAAAGGGCTGCGAATAGCTGTATGTGTATACAGTATTTGTCGGTCCTGAAGCCTGCGCAAGTCCGTCGTCGACGGATGGTCGCGATCTGAAGGAGTACGCATGCAACGCCCTGACACCCACAACATGCTGATCGGCTACCTGCTGTGGATATTCGGTTTCCTCGGCGCCCACCGCTTCTACTACGGCAAGCCGGTGAGCGGCACCCTCTGGTTCTTCACCTTCGGCCTGTTCTTCATCGGCTGGATCATCGACCTGTTCCTCATCCCGTCCATGGACCGCGAAGCCTCGCTGCGCTTCAACGCCGGCTCCCACGACTACACCGTCGCCTGGATCCTGCTCACCTTCCTCGGCGTCTTCGGCGTGCACCGCATGTACCAGGGCAAGTGGATCACCGGCATCCTCTACCTGTTCACCGGCGGGTTCTTCCTGCTGGGCGTGCTCTACGACTTCTGGACCCTGAACACCCAGGTCTCGGTGCTCAACGCCCGCCGTTGAGCCGTTGCTCAGGCATGAAAAAGCCCGCCATCTGGCGGGCTTTTTCGTGACCGGGCGGCTCAGGCCTGATAGGTGATGTGCCCGTCCATCAGGGTGTAGCGCACCTTGCCCGGCAGATCCTGGCCGAGGAAGGGGCTGTTGCGCCCCTTGGACAGCCATTGCTCACCGGCGCGGGTGCGGGCTTGCGGGTCGAACAGCACCAGGTCGGCCGGGGCGCCCACGGCGAGGCGACCCACCGGCAGGCGCAGGGCGCGGGCCGGGCCGGCGGTGAGGCGGGCGAGCAGGGTCGGCAGGTCGAGCAGGCCGTCTTCCACCAGGCTCAGGGCCAGCGGCAGCAACAGCTCGACGCTGCTGATACCCGGCTCGGTGGCGGCGAAGGGGGCCAGCTTGGCGTCCGCTTCGTGGGGCTGGTGGTGGCTGGCGATGGCGCCGATCACGCCACTCTTCACCGCTTCACGCAGGCCGTCGCGGTCGGCGCGGGTGCGCAGAGGCGGTTGCACGTGGTAGAGGCTGGAGAAGTCGATCAGCGCCTCGTCGGTGAGCAGCAGTTGGTACAGCGCCACGTCGGCGGTCACCGGCAGGCCACGGGCCTGCGCTTCGGCGATCATCTGTGCGCCCCGGGCGCTGGTGAGCTGGCTGAAGTGCGCGCGCACGCCGCTCTGCTCCACCAGCAGCAGGTCACGGGCCAGGGCCACGGTCTCCGCGCTCTCGGGAATGCCGGCCAGGCCGAGGAAGCCGGCGGTGGCGCCCTCGTGGGCCATGCCGCCGTCCGCGAGCGAAGCGTCCTGGGCGTGGAAGATCAGCGTCAGGTTGAAGGTGGCCGCGTATTCCATGGCGCGGCGCAGGGTGCGGTTGCTGTCGAAACTGGCCAGGCCGTTGGAGAAGGCGACGCAGCCGGTGTCGCGCAGGGCGACCAGCTCGGCCAGTTGCTCGCCGGCCAGGCCCTTGCTCAGGGCGCCGACGGGGAAGACCTTGGTGTGGCCGGCTTCGCGGGCGCGGTCGAGGATCAGCTCGGCCACGGCCGGGGTGTCCAGCACCGGGCGGGTCAGCGGCGGGCAGCACAGGCTGGTGACGCCACCGGCGGCGGCGGCGCGGGTTTCGCTGTCGATGCTGCCCTTGCGGCTGTAGCCCGGCTCGCGCAGGGCGGCGTTGAGGTCCACCAGGCCGGGCGCGGCCACCAGGCCCTTGGCGTCGATGCTGTGTTCGGCTTCGTAGCCGGCGGGCGCCTGGCCGATGGCGGCCACCTTGCCGGCTTCCAGGTATAGGTCGGTGACCTGGTCGGTGCCGCTGGCGGGGTCGATAAGGCGGGCGCCGATGATGTGGGTACGCATCAGTTCTGCACCTCGGCTTCCTGGTTGATCTGGCGTTGGGTGTTCTGGCCGCTCATGGCCATGGACAGCACGGCCATGCGGATGGCGATGCCGTAGGTGACCTGGTTGAGGATCACCGAGTGGGCGCCGTCGGCCACCGCCGATTCGATCTCCACGCCACGGTTGATCGGGCCAGGGTGCATGACGATGGCATCGGGCTTGGCCAGCGCCAGGCGCTGGGTGCTGAGGCCGTAGAGGCGGTAGAACTCGCCTTCGCTGGGCAGCAGGCCGCCCTGCATGCGCTCGCGCTGCAGGCGCAGCATGATCACCACGTCGACGTCCTTGAGGCCTTCGGCCAGGTCGGTGTAGACGCTGACGCCGTACTGCTCGATGCCGATGGGCAGCAGGGTCTTGGGCGCGATTACGCGGATGTCCGGGCAGCCCAGCGCCTTGAGCGCGAGCATGTTCGAGCGCGCCACGCGGGAGTGCAGGATGTCGCCGACGATGGCCACCGAGAGGTTCTCGAAACCACCCTTGTGGCGGCGGATGGTGAGCATGTCGAGCATGCCCTGGGTCGGGTGCGCGTGGCGCCCGTCACCGCCGTTGATGATGGCCACGTCCGGGCATACGTGCTCGGCGATGAAGTGGGCGGCGCCGGAGTCGGCGTGGCGCACCACGAACATGTCGGCGGCCATGGCCTCCAGGTTGCGCAGGGTGTCGAACAGCGTCTCGCCCTTGCTGGTGGAGGAGGTGGAGACGTTGAGGGTGATCACGTCCGCGGACAGCCGCTGGGCCGCCAGTTCGAAGGTGGTACGGGTGCGCGTGGAGTTCTCGAAGAACACGTTGCACACGGTCTTGCCGCGCAGCAGCGGGACCTTCTTCACGGCGCGGGCGCCGACTTCGAGGAAGGAGTCGGCGGTGTCGAGGATTTCCGTCAGCAGCTCGCGGGGCAGGCCGTCGAGCGAGAGGAAGTGGCGCAGCTGGCCCTGATCGTTGAGCTGCAGCGGGCGCTTGGCGTCTGTCGGCATGGGGCAGGCCCTGGGGGTCGGGAGTTTCAGGAAGCGGGGGTGAGGACCTGGCGCTCGAGGGCGAGCGGCGCGGGGCCGAGCAATTTTACCCGTTCATCGGCGGCGAGCGACAGGGTGGCGCCGACCACGTCGGGGCGGATCGGCAGCTCGCGGGCGTTGAGGTCCAGCAGGCTGACCAGGGTCACGCTGGCCGGGCGGCCGTAGTCGAACAGCTCGTTCATGGCTGCGCGCACGGTGCGGCCGCTCATCAGCACGTCGTCGATGAGGATCAGGTGCTGGCCTTCGATCTCGAACGGCAGCTCGGAGGGGCGCACCTGCGGGTGCAGGCCGTTCTGGGTGAAGTCGTCGCGGTAGAAGGAAACGTCCAGGGTGCCCAGGGGCTCTTCGCTGCCCAGCTCCGCCAGCAGGGCCTGGGCGACCCAGACACCGCCGGTGCGGATGCCGATGAAACGGGGGTTGGCGATGCCGCGCGCGGCCAGGTGGGCGTTCAGCGCGCTGGCCATCTGCGGCAGCAGTTCGGCCGGGTTGGGCAGGGTCATGTGCGTTCCTCGCTATTCGTGTCCGGGGTGTTCCGCCAGCCAGCCTTCCAGCAGGAGGGCGGCAGCCAGGGCGTCGACGGGGTTGTCGCGGTAACCACCGCGCTGGCCCTGGGCGAGCCGCTGGCCCTTGGCTTCGAAGGTGGTCAGGCGTTCGTCATGGGTGAAGACCGGCAGGTTGAAGCGACCGTTGAGGCGCCGCGCGAACTTCTCCGCACGCTCGCTCATGTCGCTGGGGGTGCCGTCCATGTTCAGCGGCAGGCCGACGACGATGGCGTCCGGCTGCCATTCCTTGAGCAGGGCCTCGACCTTCTGCCAGTCCGGTACGCCGTTCTGCGCCTTGAGCACGCAGAGTTCGCGGGCCTGGCCGGTGACGGCCTGGCCGACGGCGACGCCGATCTGCTTGGTGCCGTAGTCGAAGCCCAGCAGCAGGCGCAGTGGCTTGGCGGCCATCAGGCGTGCCCGGCCTGGGTGGTGAGCAGGTTGAGGTTGATCCCGAGGCGCGCGGCGGCAGCGGCGAGGCGCTGGTCGGCGGCGGTGTCGAAGAGGATGGCCGGGTCGGCCGGGCAGGTGAGCCAGGCGTTGTCCACCAGCTCGGCTTCCAGCTGGCCGGCATCCCAGCCTGCATAGCCGAGGGTGATCAGGCTTTTTTGCGGGCCCTGGCCTTCGGCGATGGCGAAGAGCACGTCCTGGGAAGTGGAGAGCGCCAGGTCGCCCAGCTCCAGGGTGGCCTGGAAGGTCAGGCCGCTGGGGTGGAGGACGAAGCCGCGGTCGGTCTGCACCGGGCCGCCGGCGTAGATCGGCAGGGTCTGGCAGCGGGCGGGCGGGTCGATCTCCGGGCGCAGCTGCTCGAGCACATCGCTGAGGTTGAGGCCGTTGGGGCGGTTGATCACCAGGCCCATGGCGCCCTGCTCGTTGTGTTCGACGAGGTAGGTGACGGTCTGGGCGAAATTGGGAT
Source organism: Pseudomonas solani (assembly GCF_026072635.1). Taxonomy (NCBI): domain Bacteria; kingdom Pseudomonadati; phylum Pseudomonadota; class Gammaproteobacteria; order Pseudomonadales; family Pseudomonadaceae; genus Pseudomonas; species Pseudomonas solani. The sequence continues at coordinate 2,677,981 of NZ_AP023081.1, forward strand.
CGTCCATGTGCGGCATGGCGATCAGGAAGTGGTGCTTGAGGTAGGTGGGCGCGGTGCTTTTCATGGGCGCTAGTTTCGACCTTCGCGCCGCAAGCTTCAAGCGCGGTCAGTTGCTCGACAGGCGGTCGCCGCGCTCGAAACGCCAGGTGCGGATGATTTCCAGGCGGTCGATGTCGGCCAGGTCGCCGGTGAAGGGGGCGAAGGGGGCGGCGAGGCGGACGATACGCATGGCGGCCTGGTCCAGCACCGGTTGGCCGGAGGATTCCAGGAGCTGCACTTCATAGAGGGTGCCGTCACGGTTGATCGACACCAGCAGGCGCAGGCTGCCGTAGAGGCGCTGGCGGCGGGCTTCCTCGGGGTAGTTGAGGTTGCCGACGCGTTCGATCTTCTTGCGCCAGTCGTCCTTGTACCAGGCGCCCTTGTCGCGCATGGTCGAGGCGGCGTTGAGGCGGTGGATGCGTGGGCGCTTGGCGTAGAGCTGGCGCTCCTGGGACAGCTCGGCCTCCAGGCTGGCGATCTCCGAGGACAGCTGGGTGCTGTCGAACACCGGTGCCGGGCGGGCTTCGGGTTCGGGCTTGGCTTCCTCGTGCTTGACCGTGGTCTTCTGCACCTTGGGCGCGGTGGTGGCGACGGCGGCCTTGGGCGCTTCCTGGCGCGCGGCCTGCTGCGGCGCCGCCGGCGGCGTGACCTTCTTGATCTCCTGGTCCTGGAACGGCGCCTGCTCGGTGGTCTTGGGCGTGTCCTTGTGTTCCAGGGTGCCGCTGCCCTGCTGGTTCATCTGCGCCAGGTAGTCGGCCTTCTCGGGCTTCTTGTCGCTCTTGAAGCTGGCGAGGGTGACTTCCAGGGTCTTGCTGATCTGGCTGGGGTCGGCAAAGGTGAAACCGACCCCGAGGATGAAGGCAACGTGCAGCACGGCCGCGAGGAACAGGGTGAAACCCAGCCGGTCCGCCGGGCGTACGCCGGAGGAGGGGAAGTCGGAAAAATCAGCGGCTGCGTTCATCGCACATCGGATCTGCTCAGGATGGCGCGCAGTCTGCCGAACTGGGGCGGCAGGCTGCAAGTTGCATGTCCAAAGCTGTTAGCTGCATCAAGCTTGGGGCTTGCGCCCGTTCTCGGCGAGCTTGGTCTGGATGACGTCCATGAGGCGATCACCGATGCGCGTGTCATAGGCGGCGTCGATCTCGCGGATGCAGGTCGGGCTGGTGACGTTGATTTCGGTGAGGCTGTCGCCGATCACGTCCAGGCCGACGAACAGCAGGCCGCGCTCGCGCAGGGTCGGGCCCACGGTGGCGGCGATCTCGCGGTCGCGCTCGGACAGTGGTCGCGCCTCGCCACGGCCGCCGGCCGCCAGGTTGCCCCGGGTCTCGCCAGCGGCGGGAATGCGCGCCAGGCAGTAGGGTACCGGTTCACCGTCTATCATCAGAATGCGCTTGTCGCCGTCCTTGATCGCGGGCAGGTAGCGCTGGGCCATGATCTGCTCGGCGCCGTGGCGGGTCAGGGTCTCGAGAATGACGGAAAGGTTCGGATCGCCCTCGCGGTGGCGAAAAATCATCGATCCGCCCATGCCATCAAGGGGTTTGAGAATGATGTCACGCTGCTCTTTCGCAAACTCGCGCAGAATATCAGCCCTGCGACTGACCAGTGTCGGTGGGGTCAGTTGAGGGAACAGGGTGGCGAAGAACTTCTCGTTGCAGTCGCGAAGGCTCTGCGGGCGGTTCACCACCAGCACGCCGGCGCGTTCGGCCTGTTCCAGCAGGTAGGTCGAATAGACGAACTCGTTGTCGAAGGGCGGGTCCTTGCGCATGAGGATCACATCCAGCTCGGCCAGCGGGGCGTCGCTCTCGTCTTCCAGCTCGTACCAGCGTTGAGGATCGGCGAACACGTTCAGCGGCCGCATGCGGGCGCGGGCTTCGCCGGCCTTCTGGTACAGGTCCTGCTGCTCCATATAGTAGAGGGACCATCCGCGGGCCTGGGCTGCCAGCAGCATGGCCAGGGAGCTGTCCTTCTTGAAGGAGATGTGCGCAATGGGGTCCATGACGATCCCGAGGCGAACGCTCATGGGTGTGTTCTCCGCGACTGTTTAATAAAGAGGGGCACTGGAGAATTCCGGGCCCGGTAACGAGGCGTTCAGGTTGGCGCTGGAGGTTGTCGCGGTCAAGGGAAACCTCGCCGCATGGACTAGGATTCCCGGAGGCTGGCGCTTTGTAGCTTGCGTCCGGAGAGTGTGCTAAAAAGGCCCGACGATTGGGTCGTAGCCCGTCGCTGACAGGGCCTCAGGCGCACTGAACTAAGCAAAATAACGACTCACCGAGGCGATGGTAGGGCGAACATGGAACAGCATTCCGAGGGTTTGAAGGTCATGGTGATCGACGATTCGAAAACGATTCGTCGCACCGCTGAAACTCTGCTGAAGAAGGTGGGTTGCGAGGTCATTACGGCCGTCGACGGCTTCGACGCATTGGCCAAGATCGCCGATACTCACCCCAATATCATTTTCGTCGACATCATGATGCCGCGGCTCGATGGCTATCAGACCTGCGCCCTGATCAAAAACAACAGTGCTTTCAAGTCCACCCCGGTGATCATGCTGTCCTCGAAGGACGGCCTGTTCGATAAGGCCAAGGGTCGCATCGTTGGTTCCGATCAATACCTCACCAAGCCTTTCAGCAAGGAAGAGTTGCTCGGCGCGATCAAGACTCACGTGCCTGATTTCACCCCGGTGGAACAAGCCTCCTGAAGTCCGGCCTCCCATGGCCGGTGATGCCTTTCCGTTTTGGGGACAAACATGGCTCGTATTCTGATTGTTGATGACTCGCCGACCGAGATGTACAAACTGACCGCCATGCTCGAGAAGCACGGCCATCAGGTACTCAAGGCCGAGAATGGCGCCGATGGCGTTGCCCTGGCTCGCCAGGAAAAACCCGACGCCGTGCTGATGGACATCGTCATGCCCGGCCTGAACGGCTTCCAGGCCACGCGTCAGCTGACCAAGGACGCCGAGACCAGCCACATTCCGGTGATCATCGTCACCACCAAGGACCAGGAAACCGACAAGGTCTGGGGCAAGCGTCAGGGCGCGAAAGACTACCTGACCAAGCCGATCGACGAAGACACCCTGCTGAAAACCCTCAACGCAGTACTGGCCGGCTGATGCCGGAACAGTCCGTCGATAACTAGAAGAAAGAAGGCCCTGGCCGGCATGTCGGACGCGCAGACCCCTTTCCAGCTTCTCCTCGAGATCGACCAGCGCTGCCGTGCGCTGGCGGCGGGCCTCCCTGCGCAGCAGGAAACCGTACAGACCTGGAGCGGCATCGGCTTCCGCATGGGCGAGCGTCTGTTCGTGGCGCCCATGGGCGAGGTCGGCGAGGTGCTTCACGAGCCGCGGCACACGCTGCTGCCGGGCGTGAAGTCCTGGGTCAAGGGCGTGGCCAACGTGCGTGGCCGGCTGTTGCCGATCATGGACCTGTGCGGGTTCTTCGGTGGTGAACTGTCGCCCCTGCGCAAGCAGCGCAGGGTGCTGGTGGTAGACCACCAGGAAATCTTCGCCGGGCTGATCGTCGACGAGGTCTACGGCATGCAGCATTTCCCGGTGGATTCGTTCTCCGAGGAACTGCCTCCCCTGGAGGCGGCGATCCAGCCGTTCATCCACGGTGTGTTCCAGCGCGAGCAACCCTGGCTGGTGTTCAGCCCTCACGTGCTGGCGCAGCACCAGGTGTTCCTCGACGTGGCGGTATAGCTTTATCCGCATCCGGCCTCAGGGCCGGGTGCGGCGGGCCGTTTCCGGGAGGGGCGGTTCAGCGTGGCGGGGCGATTCCCCGGCACGCACGCGGCGCCGGTGGTGCCGTTGATTCAAGGTTGGGCCGGTTCATGCCGGCCCTTTGGCGTTACATGGAAATCGTTGTGTTGTTGGTCCAGGCGGGGGCCCGATAATGAAAAAACTTAACGCAGGCAATCTACTTGCGGGAACGCGCAGTAGTACGTTGATCGCAGGGCTGTTCGTGGTCCTGATCGTGTCCATCGTGCTGTTGTTCGCCAACTTCGCATACCTGAACACCCAGGCGAACTACGACAAGGAATACCTCAGCCACTCCGGTGAGCTGCGCGTACTGTCCCAGCGTATCGCCAAGAACGCCACCGAAGCGGCGGCGGGCAAGGCCGAGGCCTTCGCCCTGTTGAAAGACGCCCGTAACGACTTCGAGAAGCGCTGGAACATCCTCGTCAATGGCGACGAGAACACCGGTCTGCCGCCCGCTCCGGAAGGCGTGAAGGCCGAGATGGATGCCGTGCAGGCCGACTGGAACAGCCTGCGGCAGAACTCCGACGCCATCCTTGCCAGCGAACAGACCGTTCTCTCCCTGCACCAGGTAGCCGCGACCCTGGCGGAAACCATTCCGCAGCTGCAGGTCGAGTACGAGGAAGTGGTCGACATCCTGCTGGAAAGCGGCGCGCCCGCCGACCAGGTCTCGGTAGCCCAGCGCCAGTCGCTGCTGGCCGAACGTATCCTCGGCTCGGTGAACAAGGTACTGGCCGGTGACGAAGACTCCGTACAGGCCGCCGACATGTTCGGCCGCGACGCCAGCCTCTTCGGTCGTGTACTGAACGCGATGCTGGAAGGCAACGCGGCGATGGAAATCTCCAAGGTGACCGACAACGAAGCCCTGGAGCGCCTGCAGGAGATTTCCGAGCTGTTCGAATTCGTTTCCGGTTCCGTGGACGAGATTCTCGAAACCTCGCCCGAACTGTTCCAGGTCCGTGAATCCGCCAACACCATCTTCACCGGTTCGCAGACCCTGCTGGACAAGGCCTCCACCCTGGCCGGCGGCTTCGAGAAGCAGGCCGAAGGCCGTAGCTTCAACACCCTCGCCGGTTACCTGCTGGGCGCCCTGGCCTTGGGTTCGATCATCCTGATCGGCCTGGTCATGGTTCAGACAACCCGCAGCCGACTGGCCGAGACCGCCGAGAAGAACGAACGTAACCAGGCGGCGATTCTGCGACTGCTCGACGAAATCGCCGACCTCGCGGACGGTGACCTGACAGTGGCCGCGACCGTAACCGAGGACTTCACCGGTGCGATCGCGGACTCCATCAACTACTCGATCGACCAGCTCCGCGACCTCGTAGAGACCATCAACCTGACAGCCGTGCAGGTAGCGGCGGCGGCCCAGGAAACCCAGGCCACTGCAATGCACCTCGCCGAAGCGTCCGAGCACCAGGCGCAGGAAATCGCCGGCGCCTCGGCGGCCATCAACGAGATGGCGGTGTCGATTGACCAGGTATCGGCGAACGCCTCGGAATCCTCCGCGGTAGCGGAACGTTCCGTAGCCATCGCCAACAAGGGCAACGAAGTGGTGCACAACACCATCACCGGCATGGATAACATCCGTGAGCAGATCCAGGACACCTCGAAGCGGATCAAACGCCTCGGTGAATCGTCCCAGGAGATCGGTGACATCGTTAGCCTGATTAACGACATTGCCGACCAGACCAACATCCTCGCACTGAACGCCGCGATCCAGGCGTCCATGGCCGGTGACGCGGGCCGCGGCTTCGCCGTGGTAGCGGACGAGGTCCAGCGACTCGCGGAACGTTCCTCCGCCGCGACCAAGCAGATCGAGGCCCTGGTAAAAACCATTCAGACCGACACCAACGAAGCGGTTATCTCCATGGAACAGACCACCTCCGAGGTGGTACGTGGTGCGCGTCTGGCGCAGGACGCCGGTGTGGCACTGGAAGAGATCGAGAAGGTATCCAAGACCCTCGCGGCCCTTATCCAGAACATCTCCAACGCCGCTCGTCAGCAAGCGTCCTCGGCGGGCCACATCTCCAACACCATGAACGTGATCCAGGAGATCACCTCGCAGACCTCCGCAGGTACCACTGCTACCGCCAAGAGCATTGGTAACCTGGCCAAGATGGCCAGCGAGATGCGCAAATCGGTATCCGGCTTCAACCTGCCGGACGCTCCGGAACAGGCCTGACCAAGGGAGATGCCGCGGCTTGACGCCGCGGCGCAGCGGCCATGAGCGAGAGGCACGACAGCATGCAGCCAAGCGGCGTGTGGGCCTTGAAACCCCTGGCCGACATGACGCCCGCGCAGTTCCACGACTGGCAGTCGCTGCTCGAGGAACGCACGGGTGTGGTGATCAACGAACAGCGTCGCGCCTTCCTGCAGACCAATCTCACTGCACGGATGCGCGAACTGGGCGTTGACGACTACAGCATCTACTACCGCCAGGTCACAGACGGCCCGCGTGGTGCTGTGGAATGGTCCACGCTGCTGGACCGCCTCACCGTTCAGGAAACCCGGTTCTTTCGCCATCGCCCCTCCTTCGACCTGCTCGACGCCTACTTGCGTGAGCGGGTCGCTGCGGGCCTGGACAGCCCTTTGGCGCTCTGGAGCGTCGGCTGTTCCAGCGGCGAGGAGCCTTATTCGCTGGCGATTGCCGCCGCCGAGGCGCTGCAGGACAGCGACCGGCCGGAATTCTTCGGTGTGACCGGTACCGACATCAGCCTCAGCGCCCTGAACAAGGCGCGGGAAGGGGTGTATGGGGCACGCCGCCTGGAACAGCTGGATGCTGACCAGGGCGAACGTTATTTCCAGGTCATGGACGATGGCCGCTTCAAAGTTGTTGAGAGCCTGGCCGCGCGCGTTTGCTGCGCCCGGCTCAATGTGCTGGAACTGGCGAAGGCGCCAATGTCCGGCATGGACGTAATCTTCTGTCAGAACCTGTTGATCTATTTTCGCCGCTGGCGTCGCCGTGAAATCCTCAACCGCCTGGCCGAGCGCCTGGCGCCGGGAGGCCTGATGGTGGTGGGCGTGGGCGAAGTAGTGGGTTGGCACCATCCGGACTTGATTCCGGTGGCCAACGATCAGGTTCTGGCATTCACCCGGAAGGGATAGCAGACGGCTATGAGTGATCGGCACGATTATGTCGCCCTTGAGTGGGTCAAGGGCGAGATCGCGGAAACCCTGAAGCAGGCGCGACAGGCTCTGGAGGCGTTCGTCGAGAACACCCAGGACCCGACGCGCATGCGTTTCTGCCTGACCTACGTGCACCAGGTCCACGGCACCCTGCAGATGGTCGAATTCTACGGCGCGGCTTTGCTCGCCGAAGAAATGGAACAGCTTGCCCAGGCGCTGATGGAAGGTCGCGTGACCAACCAGGGCGAAGCCCTGGAAGTGCTGATGCAGGCCATCCTGCAGCTGCCGGTCTACCTCGACCGCATCCAGAGTGCGCGCCGCGACCTGCCCATGGTGGTGCTGCCGCTGCTCAACGACCTGCGCGCGGCGCGGGGCGAGAAACTGCTGTCGGAAACCAGCCTGTTCTCCCCGGACCTCTCCAGCCGCCTGCCCGCGCTGTCCATGGACGCCCTGGCACAGATGCGCACCGCCGAACTGCCGGTGCTGCTGCGCAAGCTGCGGCAGATGCTGCAGCTGGCCCTGGTGGGGATCATCCGCAACCAGGACCTGGCCACCAACCTCGGCTACATGGCGCGCGTCTTCGCCCGCCTCGAATCCCTGTGCAAGGAAGCGCCCCTCGGCACGCTCTGGCCCATCGCCTCCGGCATGGTCGAAGGCCTGGCCAATGGCAGCGTGGTCAACGGCACCTCCGTGCGCACCCTGCTGCGGCAGATCGACAAGGAACTCAAGCGCCTGCTCGACCAGGGCGCCGACGGCATCAACCAGCCGGCTCCCGAGGAGCTGGTCAAGAACCTGCTGTTCTACATCGCCAAGGCCCCTGCCCAGTCGCCGCGTATCCGCGCCCTGAAGGAGCAGTACCGCCTCGACGAAGCGCTGCCCGACACCGACGTGGTGGACGAGGAGCGTGCCCGCCTCGCCGGCCCCGACCGCGACGCCATGCGCTCGGTGGTCACCGCCCTCTGCGAGGAGCTGGTACGGGTCAAGGACAGCCTGGACATCTTCGTGCGCAGCGATCGCCGTGGCGTCGCCGAGCTGGATTCCCTGCTGGCCCCCCTCAAGCAGATCGCCGACACCCTCGCCGTGCTGGGCTTCGGTCAGCCGCGCCGGGTCATCCTCGACCAGATCGACGTTGTCCACAGCCTGTCCCTCGGCCAGCGCGAACCCAATGACGCCGTGCTGATGGACGTCGCCGGCGCGCTGCTCTATGTAGAAGCCACCCTCAATGGCATGGTCGGCCCGGCCGATGACCGCCGCGCCGAAGAAAGCCACCTGCCCACCACCGACGTGGCGCAGATCCACCAGTTGGTGATCAAGGAAGCGCGCAATGGCCTGGAACAGGCCAAGGACGCGATCATCGAGTTCATCGCCTCGCAGTGGAACCACGAGCACCTGGCTCGCGTCCCCGAGCTGCTGACCCAGGTCCGTGGTGGCCTGGCGATGATCCCGCTGAGCCGTGCCGCGACCCTGCTGGAAGCCTGCAACCGCTACATCCAGGAGCAGCTCCTGGCGCGCAAGGCCGTGCCCAACTGGCAGAGCCTGGACACCCTCGCCGACGCCATCACCAGCGTCGAGTACTACCTCGAACGTCTCTCCGAAGACCACGCGACCCAGGGCGACCTGATTCTCGACGTGGCCGAGGAAAGCCTGGAGGCGCTGGGCTACCCGCTGAAGGAAAAGCCCTCGATCCTCGACCGCATCGAGCCGGAAGAAGAACCGCTGCCCCTGGCCGACCCGCTGCAGGAAATCGAAGTGCTGGCCGCTGAGGAATCGGAACTGGTCGAGCCGCTGGACCTGGAGCCCCTGGCCGCTGGTGACGACGTACTGGTTGCCGCCGAATTCGCCGAGCCGGTCGCCGCCGAGAGCACCGAGGAAACGCCGCCGGGCGCCCTCGACGCCCTGCCGGAACTCGAGCCGCTGCCCGAGCTTGAACCCCTTGCCGAGCTGGAACCGGCCATCGACGCCGAGCCCGAGCGGGTTGCCGAACCCGTCGCCAGCTTCGACGAACTGCCGGACCTCGACCCGCTGCCCGAACTGGACGCGCTCACCGAGCCCGCCGCCCTGGGCGAGCTGGACGCCCTGCCGGCCCTGGACGAACTGAGCCTCGAAGCGCCCGCTGCCGACAGCGCCGAGCTGCTGGTCTCCGACGACAACTGGAACCTCGGCGAGCTGCCGACCGAAGCGCCCGAAGTCATCGACTTCAGCCTTGATGTGCCGCTGGAGCTGCATGCCGCCCAGGAACCCCAGGACAACCTGGAGCCCCTGCAGAGCTTCGATCTGGACGACCTGGAGCCGCTGCCGGACGCCACGCCGCTGGAAAGCCTCGAACCGCTCGAAGGCGAAGTCCTCAGCCTGGAGCCGCTGCCCGAGTCCACGATGAGCTGGGATGACATGGAGCTCACCGGCCTCGACCTCCCCGAGGTCGAGCTGCCCGCTGCGCCCATCGAGCCACAGGCACCTGTTGTCGAAGAGCACAAGCCGCTGTCCATGGCCGATGTCATGGCCGCGCCCACCCAGGCCATCAACCCGCCTGCCGGCGACGTGCCGCCCAGCCTGCTGCCGCCGCCCGCCGACGAAGAGCCGGTGGATGACGAGTTGCTGGAAGTCTTCATCGAAGAGGCCGGCGAAGTCCTGGAGACCATCGGTGACTTCCTGCCCCAGTGGCTGGCCGACACCGACAACAAGGAAGCCCTGACCGAAATCCGCCGCGCCTTCCACACCCTCAAGGGCAGTGGTCGCATGGTGCGCGCGCTGGTCATCGGCGAACTCTCCTGGTCCATCGAGAACCTGCTCAACCGCGTGCTGGATCGAAGCATCCAGCCCGACGAAGATGTCCGTGGCGTAATCCAGGACGTGGTCGCCCTGCTGCCGCAACTGGTCGACGAATTCGCCGCCAAGGCCCAGCGCCAGCGCGACGATGTCGACCACCTGGCCGCCGAGGCACACGCCCTGGCGAAGGGGCAGCGACTCCCAAAATCTGAAGCCCCGGACTCAGCACAGGCAGTCGAGCCCGAGGGCGAGCCGGAAGCACCGTCCGTGGCGGAAGCCCCGAGCGTTGCCGAAAGCGACGAAGAGCCGCTCGACCCGCAGTTGCTGGAGATCTTCCGCAATGAGGCCGAGACGCACCTCGACAGCCTGGTGGGCTTCCTCGCCGACTGCGCCCAGTCCCTGCCGCAGCCGGTCACCGACAGCCTCCAGCGTGCCCTGCACACCCTCAAGGGCAGTGCGCACATGGCGGGCATCCTGCCGATCGCCGAGATCGCCACGCCCCTGGAAAAGCTGGCCAAGGAATACAAGACCAACCTGGTGCAGATGGACCTGGCCGAGGCCGAGCTGCTGCGCGACGCCGAACACCTGTTCCGCGCCGGGCTGGAGCAACTGGAAACCACGCCGCTGGCGGGGATCCCCGGCACCGCCGAGTTCCTCGAGCGTGTGCAGCAGCTGCATCAGGATCGTCTCGGCGCCGCCGAAGCCGCGCGCCTGGGTGAGCGGGGCGAGGCGGTACGCGACCCGCAGTTGATCTCCATATTCCTCGCTGAAGGCATGGACATCCTGCTGGATGCCGAAGACCTGCTGCGCCGCTGGCGCGAGCACCCGTCCGAGCGCCAGGAACTGGGAGCCCTGCTGGAAGAACTGAACACCCTCGGCCGCGGTGCCGAGATGGCCGAGCTGCCGCAGATCGAAGAGCTCTGCGAAGCCCTGCTCGACACCTACGGTTCCGTGGAAGAAGGCAGCCTCGCCGTCAGCGAGCGCTTCTTCGCCGAAGCCGAGCGTGCCCACGAAGCGCTGATCGGCATGATGGACCAGGTGGCTGCGGCCCTTCAGGTCACGCCCCAGCCCGAGCGCGTGCAGGCCCTGCGCGAGCTGCTGCAGGAAGCGGTCGACCCCGCTGCCCTGGCGCTGCTCGATCCCAAGCTGACCACCGGGCTGACCATCGAGGAACTCGATGAGACGGACCTGGAAGGCCTGATCGACTGGAACGCCACCGACGCCGAGCTGCCGCCCCTGGCGGAGCTGATGGAAGAGCCTGCGCAGTTCGACGAGGTGACCCTGCCCGAGCTGACCGCTGCCGGCCTGGAGGAGGACCTGTCCTCGCCGATCGTCGAGCCGGAGCCGGTGGTCGAGGCCCCTGCGGCCCACACGCCCAGCGTCTATGAATCCCTCGACGAGGAAATGGTCGCCATCTTCCTCGAAGAGGCGGTGGATATCCTGGAAAGCGCCGGGCAATCCCTCGACCGTTGGTTGGGCGAACCCGACAACCATGGCTCGCTGCTGTCGCTGCAGCGTGACCTGCACACCCTCAAGGGTGGTGCGCGCATGGCCGAGATCGCCCCCATCGGTGATCTCGCCCATGAACTCGAATCCCTTTACGAAGGCCTGGTGGATCGCCGCTTCAGCTACTCGCCGGCCCTCGGCGGCCTGCTGCAGCAGAGCCACGACAGCCTCGCCGTGCTGCTCGACCAGCTGCAGGCACGCATGCCGCTGAACGACCCGCAGGCGCTGATCCATGCCATCCGCACCTTTCGCCAGAACGGTGGGCTGAGCCTTTCCGCAGCAGCGGTTGCGCTACCGCTCGACGACATCGAAGACCTCGCCGAGGTCGAAGCGATCGAGCCAGCTGACGACGCCCCAAGCGCCGAGCTTGGTGAGAGCATCGTCATCGACGAAGAACAGCCGCCCCTGGCGTTGATCGACGAAGCCGACCCGCTGGACACCCAGGCGGCCATCGACGCCATCGACGCGGTGGTGGAGGAGCTGCCGGCGGAAGCCGTGGCCGAGCTGCTGCCCGATGCCCCTGCGGACGTCGACCCCGAATTGCACGTGCTGCACGCTGAACCGGTGAGCGACGACGAGCCCGAGCTCGACCAGTGGCTGGTTGACGAGGCCCAGGAAAGCGCGCCGGCTGTCGCCGAAGCCGAAGCCGAAGCCGAAGCCGAAGCCGAAGCCGAAGCCGAAGCCGAAGCCGAAGCCGAAGCCGAAGCCGAAGCCGAAGCCGAGCTTGAAGCTGAGCCCGTGATCGAGCTGCACGCCGAGCCGGAAGTGCTGGACCTGTCTGAGGTCGAAGCGCCTGCTGCCATCGAGCCCGAGTTCGTGCCGGCACCGGTGATCGAAGCACCCCGCGCCGTCGAGCCCGTCTCCAGTGCCTTCGATGATCGCGATCCGGAACTGGTGGAAATCTTCCTCGAGGAAGGTTTCGACATCATCGACAGCGCCGGCGCTTCGCTGCAGCGCTGGATGGACGACGTCAACAACATCCTCGAAGTCGAAGCCCTGCAACGTGACCTGCACACCCTCAAGGGTGGTGCGCGCATGGCCGAGATCCGCGAGATCGGCGACCTCGCCCACGAACTCGAATTCCTTTATGAAGGCCTCTGCGGCGGGCGCCTGCGCGCCAGCCCGGGCCTGTTCGCCCTGCTCCAGGCCTGCCATGACCGCCTCGCCGAGATGCTCGAAGCGGTGCGTGACAAGCGTGGCGTGCCCAGCGGCGATGCCCTGATCGACGCCATCAAGCGCTTCCGGGCCAACCCGGACGAGCAGCTGAGCATGCCCTCCAGCGTGCACCTGCAGCCGGCTGCCCAGGTGGTCGATGACGATGCCAGCGAAAGCGACGACATCCTCGACATCTTCCTCGAAGAGGCCGACGACCTGCTCGAAGCCATGGAGCGCACCATCGGTCGTTGGGAAGAGCAGCGCGAGGACGGTGCCCAGATCGACGAGCTGCTGCGCCTGCTGCACACCCTCAAGGGTGGTGCGCGCCTGGCCGGGCAGAAACGCCTGGGCGATCTCAGCCATGACCTCGAACAGCACCTGACCGAAGCACAGCAGCAAGGGGCGCCCTGGCCGGACAGCCTGTTCCTCGACGTGCAGTCCGGCTTCGACGGCCTGCAGGCCGAGCTCGACCAACTGCGCGAGCGCCTGAACGCGGTGCTCGCCGAAGAAACCCAGGAACCGGAAGCCCACGAGCCGGCCCCGGCAGCTCCTGCCCCCGTGCCCACCCTGGCCGCGCCCATGGTCGCTGCCAGCGCCGTGCCGCAGGTCGTGACCGAGAACAAGGTCCTGCCCTTCGTCCGCAAGGCCCAGGAAGCCGCACTGGACGCCGCCTCCCGCCGCGCACCCCAGGAGCTGGTCAAGGTACCGGCGGACCTGCTCGAAGGCCTGGTCAACCTGGCGGGTGAAACCTCGATCTTCCGTGGTCGTGTCGAGCAGCAGGTAAGCGACTTCAGCTTCACCCTGAGCGAGATGGAGGCCACCATCGAACGGGTCCGCGACCAGCTGCGCCGCCTCGACACCGAAACCCAGGCGCAGATCCTCAGCCGCTACCAGGCCGAGGCCGAGCGTGCCGGCTACGAGGACTTCGACCCGCTGGAGATGGACCGCCACTCGCAGCTGCAGCAGCTGTCCCGTGCGCTGTTCGAGTCCGCGTCCGACTTGCTGGACCTCAAGGAAACCCTGGCGGCGCGTAACCGCGATGCCGAAACCCTGCTGCTGCAACAGGCACGTGTCAACACCGAGCTGCAGGAAGGCCTGATGCGTACGCGCATGGTGCCCTTCGACCGCCTGGTGCCGCGCCTGCGCCGGATCGTCCGCCAGGTGGCGAGCGAACTGGGCAAGCAGGTGGAATTCGTCGTCGGCAACGCCGAAGGCGAGATGGACCGTACCGTCCTCGAACGGATCGTCGCGCCGCTGGAGCACATGCTGCGCAACGCCGTGGACCATGGCATCGAATCCGTCGACGCACGCCGCGCCGCCGGCAAGTCGGAAACCGGCACCATCCGCCTGACCCTGGGCCGCGAGGGTGGCGATATCGTCCTCGCCCTGGCCGACGACGGCGGTGGCATCCGTCTCGACGCCGTGCGCCGCAAGGCCATCGAGCGCGGGATGATGGACAGCGAATCCGACCTCTCCGACTACGAGGTGCTGCAGTTCATCCTCGAAGCCGGCTTCTCCACTGCCGAGAAGGTCACGCAGATCTCCGGCCGTGGCGTGGGCATGGACGTGGTGCACTCCGAGGTGAAACAGCTCGGCGGCTCCATGAGCATCGACTCGACGCCGGGCGAGGGCACCCGCTTCCTCATCCGCCTGCCGTTCACCGTATCGGTGAACCGCGCGCTGATGGTGCTCTCCGGCGAAGACCTTTACGCCATCCCGCTGAACACCATCGAAGGTATCGTGCGGGTCTCCCCGTACGAGCTGGAGGCTTACTACCAGCCCGATGCCCCGCGCTTCGAGTACGCCGGCCAGGCCTACGAACTGAAGTACCTGGGCGACCTGCTGAACAACGGCCAGCAACCCAAGCTGGTGGGCCAGAGCCTGCCGCTGCCGGTGATCCTGGTGCGCTCCACCGAGCACGCCGTGGCGGTCCAGGTGGACTCCCTGGCGGGCTCCCGCGAGATCGTGGTGAAGAGTCTCGGCCCGCAGTTCTCCGGGGTGCACGGCATCTCCGGCGCCACCATCCTCGGTGACGGCCGCGTGGTGGTGATTCTCGACCTGCTGGCGACCATCCGCGCCATGCACGCACACCTGGTGCAGATGCTGCCGCGCTCCGCCACCCAGGCCGCTCTGCCGGCGGAACTCGATCACGACCGTCCGCCGCTGGTGATGGTGGTGGACGACTCGGTCACCGTGCGCAAGGTCACCAGCCGCCTGCTGGAACGCAACGGCATGAACGTGCTCACCGCCAAGGATGGGGTGGACGCGATCTCGCAACTGCAGGAACACCGCCCGGACATCATGCTGCTGGACATCGAGATGCCGCGCATGGACGGTTTCGAAGTGGCCACCCTGGTGCGCCACGATGAGCGACTGAAAGACCTGCCGATCATCATGATCACCTCGCGTACCGGTGAGAAACACCGTGAGCGGGCCATGACCATCGGCGTCAACGACTACTTGGGCAAGCCGTACCAGGAGTCCCTGCTGCTTGAAACCATCCAGCGACTGGTCAAGGGAAATGACTGAGAAAACCTCTGCGCGTATCGCCGTCATCGCCGACACCTCGCTGCAGCGCCATGTGCTGCAGCAGGCGCTGGCGGGCAACGGCTACCAGGTGGTGCTCAACAGCGATCCGGCACGGCTGGATGAGGAAACCCTGAGCGCCTGCGAAGTGGACCTGTGGTTGGTGGACCTGGCGCAGTCGGACGACTCGCCCTTGGTCGACAACCTGATGGAACGCGCCAGCGCACCGGTGCTGTTCGGCGAGGGCCATGCCCCGAGCGCCACTCGGAGAATTACCCGCGCTGGGAGCGTCGCCTGTTCGGCAAGCTCAAGCGCCTGGTGGGCGACCCGGCCGTGGCCGTCGGCCCCAGCCTCGAAGCCCTGCTCAGCGATGCGCAGCGCCCGGCGCGCCTGGACCTGCCCCGCGCCCTGGCCGACACGCCGCTGGTAGCCGGTGAGCCGGCACGCCAGGTGTGGCTGCTGGCGGCGTCCCTCGGTGGCCCGGCTGCGGTGAAGGCCTTCCTTGATGCCTTGCCCGGCGGCCTGCCCGTTGGCTTCATCTATGCCCAGCACATCGACCCGACCTTCGAAACGGCGCTGCCCCAGGCCGTCGGCCGTCACAGCCAGTGGCCGGTCAACCTGGCCCGCCCCGGTGATGCGGTGCGTGCCGGTGAAGTGGTGGTGGTGCCCATCAGCCATGAACTCAGCTTTGCCGAAGACGGTGCCATGCTGGTGGGCGAACGCCCGTGGCCGGAGCCCTACAGCCCGTCCATCGACCAGGTGATGCTCAACCTCGCCCAGCACTACGGTGCCCAGTGCGGGGTCATCGCCTTCAGCGGCATGGGCAGCGACGGCAGTGCAGCCGCCGCCTATGTACGCCGCCAGGGCGCGCCGATCTGGACCCAGCGTGGCGACAGCTGCGCCTGCGCCAGCATGCCCGACAGCCTGCGCGAGGGTGGCTACAGCACCTTCAGCGCCGATCCCCGCGAGCTGGCCCAGGCGCTGGTGAACCACCTGGCGGAGCAGTGCGCCTAAGGCCCGAGGGCCCAGGGCGATAACGCCGGGAATGAAGAATCGTTGAAGGAAGAACCATGAGCCAAGCCGTCACCAACCCGAACAGCGCCAACAGCCTCACCGGCCTGCTGGTGCCGCTGTCCGACCGCACCCTGCTGGTGCCCAACGTGGCGGTGGCCGAGCTGATCCCCTATCGCGCGCCGCAGGTATCGGCGGGCATGCCGGCCTGGTTCCTCGGCCAGGTGGCTTGGCGTGACCTGCGTCTGCCGCTGCTGTCCTTCGAAGCCGCCTCCGACGGCCAGCCCCAGACCGGCGCCGGCGCCCGCGTGGTGGTGCTCAACGCCCTGGGCGGCCGTGGCCACGTCAAGTTCATCGCCCTGCTGGTGCAGGGCATCCCGCGCTCGCTCAAGGTCGACTCAGACCTCCCCCGCGCCGCCGTCCCCCTGGCTCCCCTGGAGCTGGACGCCGTACAACTGGGCAACGACATCGCGCGCATCCCCGACCTCATTGCACTCGAGCAGATGCTCGAGGATGCGGGGATTATCTAGCCGGAAGCCGGAAGCGGTGCCTTGGCTTTTGCTTCCAGCTTCAAGCTAAAAACGCTTCCAGCTAAAAGTCACCCCATAACTGCTGCGCCACGCTGAGCGCCACCACCGGCGCTGTCTCCGTCCTCAACACCCTGGGTCCCAGGCGTGCCGAATGGAAGCCGGCGGTTTGCGCCTGGGCGACTTCGGCGTCGCTGAGGCCGCCTTCGGGGCCGATGAGGAAGGCCAGGGTGCCGGGCTTGGCGTGGCTGGCCAGGGGTTCGGCCACCGGGTGCAGCACCAGCTTGAGGTCGGCGTCGATCTGCTTCAGCCAGTCGGCGAGGCTGACGGGGGCGTGGATCACCGGCAGCACCGAGCGGCCGCATTGCTCGCAGGCGCTGATCGCCACCTGGCGCCAGTGGGCCAGGCGCTTGTCGGCGCGCTCGTCCTTCAGTCGCACTTCGCAGCGCTCGCTGACGATGGGGGTGATCTCGGCGGCGCCCAGTTCGGTGGCTTTCTGGATCGCCCAGTCCATGCGCTCGCCCCGCGACAGCCCCTGGCCCAGGTGCACCCGCAACGGCGACTCGGCCTGGCCGGCGAAGGCCTCACGCAGCTCGACGCGCACATTCTTCTTGCCCACCTCCACCAGCTCGCCGAGGTACTCCTGGCCGGAGCCGTCGAACAGCTGCACGGCATCGCCCACGGCCAGGCGCAGCACGCGACCGATGTAATGGGCCTGGGTTTCCGGCAGCTCGTGCTGGCCGATGGAAAGGGGGGCGTCGATGAAGAAGCGGGAAAGGCGCATGGGAGCTGGAAGCCTGAAGCTGAAAGCCTGAAGTCTACCCGTGCGGCGCTTCCAGCTTCCAGCTTCCGGCTGCTCCTCTAACCCGGATCCCTGTGATTGGGATGCAGGTCGCTGGCGACGCTGACGCTCACCGAGTCGCGGGTGGCGATGTCGATGCCTTCGCTGGCCACTTCGGCGAGGAAGTCGATCTGCTCCGGGGTAATCACGTAGGGCGGCAGGAAGTACACCACGTTGCCCAGCGGGCGCAGCAGCGCGCCGCGTTCCAGGGCGTGCTGGAAGACCTTGAGGCCACGGCGCTCCTGCCAGGGGTAGGGCGCGCGGCTGGCCTTGTCCTGGACCATCTCGATGGCCAGCACCATGCCGGTCTGGCGCACCTCGGCGACATGGGGGTGATCCACCAGGTGGGCGGTGGATTGCGCCATGCGCACCGACAGCGCGCGGTTGGCCTCGATCACCTTGTCCTGCTCGAAGATGTCCAGGGTCGCCAGGGCGGCAGCGCAGGCCAGCGGGTTGCCGGTGTAGGTGTGCGAGTGGAGGAAGGCGCGCAGGGTCTGGTAGTCGTCGTAGAAGCCCTGGTAGACGGCCTCGCTGGTGAGTACAGCGGCCATGGGCAGGTAGCCGCCGGTGAGGGCCTTGGACAGGCAGAGGAAGTCCGGTGCGATGCCGGCCTGTTCGCAGGCGAACATCGTGCCGGTGCGGCCGAAGCCGACGGCGATCTCGTCGTGGATCAGGTGCACGCCGTAGCGGTCGCAGGCCTCGCGCAGCAGCTTGAGGTACACCGGGTGGTACATGCGCATGCCGCCGGCACCCTGGATCAGCGGCTCGACGATGACGGCGGCGACCTCCCCGTGGTGCTCGGCGAGGGTGCGCTCCATGTGGGCGAACATGGTGCGCGAGTGTTCTTCCCAGCACATGCCTTCGGGGCGCAGGTAGCAGTCGGGGCTGGGCACCTTGAGGGTGTCCATCAGCAGGGATTTGTAGGTCTCGGTGAACAGCGCCACGTCGCCCACCGACATCGCCGCGATGGTCTCGCCGTGGTAGCTGTTGGTCAGGGTGATGAAGCGCGTCTTGCCCTCGCGGCCCTGGTTGCGCCAGAAGTGGTAGCTCATCTTCAGCGCCACCTCGATGCCCGAGGAGCCGTTGTCGGCGTAGAACACGCGGTCCAGCCCCGCGGGCGTGAGCTTCACCAGGCGCTCGGAGAGTTCGATCACCGGCTGGTGGCTGAAGCCCGCGAGGATCACGTGTTCGAGCTGGTCGACCTGGTCCTTGATGCGCTGGTTGATGCGCGGGTTGGCGTGGCCGAAGACGTTGACCCACCAGGAGCTGACGGCATCCAGGTAGCGCTTGCCTTCGAAATCCTCCAGCCAGACGCCTTCGCCACGGCGGATGGGCACCACCGGCAGGCGTTCGTGGTCTTTCATCTGGGTGCAGGGATGCCAGAGCACGTCGAGGTCGCGCTTCATCCAGTCGGCGTTGAGGCCCATGGGGTGGTCTCCGGAAAGGGTCGGGGAAGACTATGCAATAGGGGTGAGATGGACAAGCGCGCCGCGCCGACACAATAGCCGGCGCCGACGGGCATCTCTGGTGGCTGCCGGGTGCCTGGCGTATCCTGCGCGCCATTCAAGAAATACGACCGTTCCTCGGGGGAATCCAATGTCTGCTGCCTGGCTGCGCACCTGTGCGTTTGTTGTGTTGGGAGTGCTCAGTGCCGTTGCGCAGGGCAAGGAAAAGCAACCGGCCGCCATCGTGGTCGGCGGCGGCATGGCCGGCCTCACGGCGGCCTATGAGCTGCAGCAGCAAGGCTGGCAGGTGACCCTGCTGGAGGCCAAGCCGAGCATCGGCGGGCGCTCCGGCCTGGCCAGCACCGAATGGATCGGCTCCGACAAGCTGCAGCCGACCCTGAATGCCTACCTCAAGGGGTTCAAGCTGGCGACCGTGGCCGCGCCCGAGTACGTGCGCACCCCGGGCTACCTGATCGCCGGTCGCTACTTCAACGAAGCCGACCTGCTCAAGGAAGCGCCCAGCACCGTCGAAGGGCTGAAGCGCTTCGACAAGAGCCTGGATGATCTCGCCGCCTCCATCGAGGACCCGCTGCAGCCGCTGGTCAACCACACCCTGCAGACCCTGGATTCCATCAGCGTGGCGCGCTGGCTCGACAAGCTGGCGCTGCCGCCCACTTCCCGTGCCCTGGTGGACCAGCGCATCCGTTCGCGCTACGACGAGCCCTCGCGCCTGTCGCTGCTCTACCTCGCCCAGCAGGGCCGGGTCTATCGCGGCCTGCCGGAAGGCGACCTGCGCGCCGCCCGCCTGCCGGGTGGCAGCGCGGCACTGGCCCAGGCCTTCGCCAAGAAGATCAAGACCATCAAGACCAACGCGCGGGTCTCCGCCATCGTCCAGGACAAGGACAGCGTCACCGTGAAAGTGGGCGGCGCCGGCTACAGCGCCGACTACGTGGTGCTCGCCGTGCCGCTGCCGGCGCTGGACAAGATCAGCCTCACCCCGTCGCTGTCTGCCCTGCAGCTGCGCTCGCTGAAGGACATCAACTACGGTTGGCGCGACCAGATGCTGCTCAAGTTCAAGAAGCCCGTGTGGGGCAAGTCGCGCCTCTCCGGTGAGGTCTATAGCGACCAGGGCCTGGGCATGATGTGGGTCGAGCCCGCGCTCAAGGGCGGTGCCAACCTGCTGGTGAATATCTCCGGCGACAACGCGCGCCTGCTGCAGGCCTTCGGTGACCGGCAGATGGTCGACCAGGTGCTGATCCGCTTCGACAAGCTGTTCCCCGGCGCCCGCGAGCAGTTCACCGGCTACGAGCTGCGCCGTTACGGCAAGGACTCCCTGGTGGGCGGAGCCTACCTGGCCTATGGCCCAGGCGAAATCAGCCTCTACTGGCGCATGTGGGAGAAGCCCCTGGGCCGGGTGATCTTCGCCGGCGAGCACACCGACGCGCTCTACCCGGGCACCCTGGAAGGCGCCCTGCGCAGTGGCCAGCGCGCCGCCAGCCAGGCCCGTGACCTGTTCGCCGGCAAGAGCCTGGAACCGGTCGAGCAGGTTGCTGCCGCCGCCCCGGCTCCGGCCAAGGCCGATGCCAAGGAAGAAAAGAAGGGCTTCTTCTCCCGCCTGTTCAACTGATGGCGCCACGGGCGCAATGCCCGTGACCTCCAGTCGCCTCCGGGGTGCCGTTCGTGCACCTCGGACAGAACTTAAAGCCCCTTCCCACGCCTAATTCCCGCTCGGGCCAGTTCGTCCTACCTATCGTATTGCCCGATATTTCAAAGCGACATTTTCTACTTTTCTTCGATATTTTTGCCGCTAGGCTTGGCCCATCCGTTTTTCAAGGAATCCTCCTGATGCAGTGGCGCAATACTCCCAACCGCTTCGGCCTCGTCAGCATCGTCCTGCACTGGGGTGTTGCCCTGGTCGTCTTCGGCCTGTTCGGGCTGGGGCTGTGGATGGTCGGCCTCGACTACTACAGCGGCTGGTACAAGACCGCCCCTGACATCCACAAAGGCATCGGCATCCTGCTGTTCCTGGTGATGCTCGCCCGTGTGCTCTGGCGCTTCGTCAGCCCGCCGCCGCCGGCCCTGCCCAACCACGGCCAGCTCACCCGCCTGGGCTCCAAACTGGGTCACCTGGCGCTCTACCTGGGCCTGTTCGCCATCATGGTTTCCGGTTACCTGATTTCCACCGCCGACGGTCGCGGCATTGCCGTGTTCGGCCTGTTCGAAGTGCCGGCGACCCTGACCAGCATTCCCGACCAGGAAGACGTCGCCGGCGTCATTCACGAATACCTCGCCTGGGGCCTGGTGATCTTCGCGGGCGTCCATGCGCTCGCTGCGCTCAAACACCACTTCATCGATCGCGACGCCACCCTGACCCGCATGTTCGGGCGCGCCGCCAAATAAGCTGCACCCTCACAAGGAGAAATACCGATGCTGAAGAAATCCCTCGCCGCGCTGACCCTCGGTGCCGCCCTGTTCGCCGGCCAGGCCATGGCCGCCGACTACGCCATCGACAAGCAAGGCCAGCACGCCTTCGTCAACTTCAAGATCAGCCACCTGGGCTACAGCTGGCTGTACGGCACCTTCAAGGACTTCGACGGCTCCTTCAGTTTCGACGCCAAGGCGCCGGAAGCGAGCAAGATCAAGGTCACCCTGCAGACCGCCAGCGTCGACACCAACCACGCCGAACGCGACAAGCACATCAAGAGCGGCGACTTCCTCAATGTGAGCAAGAACCCGACCGCCACCTTCGAGTCCACTGGCGTGAAATCCACCGGCAACGGCACCGCCGACGTAACCGGCAACCTGACCCTGAACGGCGTGACCAAGCCGGTCGTGGTCAAGGCCAAGTTCATCGGTGAAGGCGACGACCCGTGGGGCGGCTACCGCGCCGGCTTCGAAGGCACCACCACCCTGAAGCTGAAGGACTTCGACATCCAGAAGGACCTCGGCCCGGCTTCCCAGGAAGTCGAGCTGATCATCTCCTTCGAGGGTGTGCGCAAGTAAGATTGCGCGGATGACGAAGAACGCCGGCTGATGCCGGCGTTTTTCATTTCCGGCACAACGCAGTGCCGTGTCGGAACTGGGCGCCTCTTCCCGGGCTGAAGCCCGGGCTACGATGCGGTGCTCCGAGGCACAAATGAAAACGCCGGCCCCAGGGCCGGCGTTTTTCATGGCGTTGCAGCTCAGCGGTTGCGAGTCAGCAGCGCGGGCTTCTCACCACGGGGGCGGTTGCTGTTGGACAGTTGGTCCAGCTGCTCCGCGGTGGGGAAACGATCACCCTTGGATTCCTTGTGGATGATCTTCGGCTGCGGCTTGCGCGGCTCCTGCACGGCAGGCTCCTCGCGGCCGCGGGAGGCGCGGGGCTCGTCACGGCGGGCCTGGCCGCCATTGCTGCGACCTTGGCCCTGGCCACCACCGCTACGGCGCTGACCGTTGCCAGCGCCCTGGCCGGCACCGCCGCCACCGCTGCGGCTCTTGCCCTGGCCTTGACCCTGGCCACGTGCACCGGCGCCTTGGCCCTGACCCTGGCTTCTGCCCTGGCTCTGGCCTTGACCCTGGCCCTGGCCGCCACGGCGGTTGCGGCTCTGGGTCTTGTCCGGGTAGGGGCTGACGTAGTCGGCACGGTTGCCGAAGTTGTCCACGTCGTCGTCGAGGAACTCTTCCGGGTCGCGATCACGCGTGGGCTGTGGCGGGCGTGCCGGACGCGCCTGCTGTGGCTGGCTGTTGTTGCCGGCGGCCGGTTGGGCGTTCTCGCCTTCCTTGCCTTTGCCCTTGCCACGGCGGTTGCGGCTCTTGCGCGGCTTGCCTTCGCCGTCGGCAGCGGGCGGGGTGGCCCCTTCGCGCTTCGGACGGTCGGCACGCGGCTGGCGCGCCGGTTGCGGCGGGCGCACGTCGGGGCGCTCGGCCTCGACGGCGGAGGCGTCGAAGCCCTGCATGTCGCCATCGGGAATGCGCTGCTTGGTCAGGCGCTCGATGGCCTTGAGCAGCTTCTCTTCGTCCGGGGCGACCAGGGAGATGGCTTCGCCGCTACGACCGGCACGACCGGTACGGCCGATGCGGTGCACGTAGTCTTCCTCGACGTTGGGCAGCTCGTAGTTGACCACGTGGGGCAACTGGTCGATGTCCAGGCCGCGGGCGGCGATGTCCGTGGCGACCAGGATGCGCACGCTGTTGGCCTTGAAGTCGGCCAGGGCCTTGGTGCGTGCGTTCTGGCTCTTGTTGCCGTGGATCGCGGCGGCCGGCAGGCCATGCTTGTCGAGGTATTCGGCGAGGCGGTTGGCGCCGTGCTTGGTGCGGGTGAACACCAGGACCTGTTCCCAGGCGCCAGCGGTGATCAGGTGGGCCAGCAGCGCACGCTTGTGGTTGGCCGGGAGGCGGAACACCCGCTGCTCGATGCGCTCGACCGTGGTGTTCGGCGGCGTCACTTCGATGCGTTCGGGGTTGTGCAGCAGCTTGCCGGCGAGGTCGGTGATGTCCTTGGAGAAGGTCGCCGAGAACAGCAGGTTCTGGCGTTTCGCCGGGAGTCGGGCGAGGACCTTCTTCACATCGTGGATGAAGCCCATGTCGAGCATGCGGTCGGCTTCGTCGAGTACCAGGATCTCCACGTGGGAGAGGTCGATGCTGCCCTGGCCTATCAGGTCCAGCAGGCGACCGGGGCAGGCGACCAGGACGTCGACGCCCTTGGACATGGCCTGGACCTGCGGGTTCATGCCGACACCGCCGAAGATGCAGGCGCTGGCCAGCGGCAGGTCACGGGCATAGACCTTGAAGCTGTCGTGGACCTGGGCGGCGAGCTCGCGGGTCGGGGTCAGGACCAGGACGCGGGCCTGGCGTGGGCCATGGCGATGCGACTTGTCCGGGTGACCATTGGGGAACAGGCGCTCGAGAACCGGGAGGGCGAAGCCGCCGGTCTTGCCAGTGCCAGTCTGTGCCGCAACCATCAGATCGCGACCTTGCAACACGGCGGGAATGGCCCGCTGTTGCACCGGAGTGGGCTGGTTATAGCCGGCTGCTTCCACAGCGCCGACTAAAGCCTCGGAGAGACCGAGGGAGGCAAAGGACATGGGAAATCCTGTCTAGTTAGGGCTTGGCCCGGGGGAGTGTCTGCCTGGCTAGAAAATCGCAGCGGGGAGGCGCGATTCCCGTCCGGTCCTGCTGGCTTGGGGGGCCAACATCCGGGCGTATACCTGGCGGGAGCCGGGAGTATAACAGAGCATTTCCGGCGTGCAGCCTATCGACTGCTCAACGGTGTGCTGCGATCCAGGCCGTCGGCCCAGGCCTGTTCGCGTACCGGGTAGCGCGCCTGCAGCGTGGCGTGGGCCGGCTCCCGCTTGAAGCGGCGCAGTTCCTCGGCGAAGCGCTGGGCCAACTCGCCCAGTTCGGGGGTGCGGCGGAAGGCCAGGTAGAGCGGGTCTTCGCCCACCGGACGGGGGTGGTGGGCGACCTGTTCGGCGAGCCCCAGGTGCTGCGCCAGTCACAGCCCGGCGCGGCGGTCGTTGACCACCAGGTCGACGCGGTCGCGCACCAGCTTGCCGAGGTTGGCTTCGTGACTCGGCGCCGGCTCGCGGGTGAACAGCTCGGAGGTGCGGAAGTCGCTGTCGCTGTACCAGTAGCCCGGTGAGGTGCCGACCTTCAGGCCCTGGAGGTCGGTCAGGCGGTTGAAGGGATAGGGGCGGGCGCGGTCATAGAAGAGCACGAACTCGGCGCTGGACAGCGGCTCGTCGGCGAAATGCAGGCGGGGACGGCGCTCTTCGGTCATGAAGATATCCAGCACGGCGTCGGCCTGGCCGTTCTCCATCTCGATCAGGCAGCGCTTCCAGGGCATGAAGTCCCAGTGCACCTCCACGCCCAGGCGCTTGAACACCTCGACGCTGGCGTCATAGTCCAGGCCGCGTGCCTGGCCGTTCTCCACGAAGACATAGGGCGCCCAGGGATCGGTGACGATGCGCAGCGGCCCCGCGTTGGCGAAGGCGCCGAGGCAGGTGAACAGCAACAGGACGAAGAGGCGACGGGATGCTGGCATAGGGCCAGAATACGCGGCGCTTTCCGGGCTGGGAAGTGACCCGGCGCGCCGCTCGGCCGGTCAGGGATTGAGCAGGAACACCACGTAGCCACGAAACCAGGGGCTGTCTTCCAGGTAGTCCGGTGGCTCCCACTCGCCGTTCTGCACCAGGCCGATGCGGTAGGGCAGTTGCAGCTTCGCGACGCGGGGCAGGTAGCGGGCGTTGCCGGGGATGCTGTGACGCCCCTGGTAGGTCTGCACCACCACCTCGTCGAGCACCTTGCCCAGGCGGTTGAGCACTGCCGGGTCGCCGTTGCTGCCCCAGTCCAGCAGCCCGGTGATGCCGAGGCGGTAGTGCCGGGGCAGGCGCTGGCGCAGTTGTTCGAGGAAGTCGGCGTAGCCGTCCAGGTGCAGGGTGCGGGCATCGAAATCGATCTGCACGCCGACCACCGGGTTGCCCGCGCGGCGCCAGCGTTCCAGCTGGGCGAGCAAGGTGGCGTAGATGGGCTCGGTCCAGCGCAGGGTATGGGCGCGGTAGACCACCCAGACTTCACCCTTGGACAGGCGCGGCACTGCCATGCCCTGGGCGATGAAGCGCGCCTGCGGGTCACCGGGCTGGCGCGGTCCGTCGATCTGGCCCTGGAGGATGTACAGGGTGCGCGCCTCCGCCAGCACCGCCTGGGAGCGCACGCCGCTCCAGACCCAGAAGGCGTCGTAGTCGGCAGCATCCACCCGCTCCCCGGCGATACCGGGGAGGCTCGCCAGGGCCAGCAGCAGGGCCAGTGCCCTGGCGATCACGCGTCGCTTACCAGTAGTACTTGAGCTTCTGCGCCCAGGGGTTGCCCGGGTAGTCCTTTTTCAGGTCCTGGAACCACTGCTTGCGCTGGGCCTTGTCGATGTCCTGGCCGTCGCAGGTGTTGTAGCCGGCGGGAGCGAAGCAGTTCACCGCGCGGAACAGTGCGTAGGCCATCTCGTCGGCGCTGGCGTGAGGGTCGTCGATGGTCCGCTGGTAGCCGACCAGGCGCGACCAGGGCTGGCCGGGGAAGTCGGTGGTCGAGCCGCCCAGTTCGTCTGCCGGTGGCTGGCTGTTGAGGCTGAAACCGTCCAGGCCGTTGGTGCGGACGAAGTCGCCCAGGCAGTTCAGGGCCAGGCCATCACCGTCGTTTTCCTCCAGCCGTTCGGCCACCTTGGCCAGCGGCGGGCAGGCGTACTCGCCGGGAGCGGACTGGCCGGCCCAGGCGAAGCGTCCCACTGCCCAGGTATCGCCTTCTTCCACCTTGGGCGCCGGGTTCGGCAGCAGGGCCAGGTCCTGCCGGAAGTGGGCGTAGTCGCTGAACAGCAGCTCCTTGTAGAGCAGGGTGAACAGGGCGTTGTCACGTTCGGCGGCGGGGGCGGCGCTGTCCTTGGCCTGCTGGCGCAGCAGGTCGGCGGAGGCGAGGTTGCGCAGGACGATCTCGCGGATGGGCGCGGTGCGGATTGGCGAGTCGGCGGCGAAGATCTCGGCCACCTTGCCGTTGCGCGAGAGGTTCAGGGCCAGGGCCAGTTCCAGCTGGCCGCGTTGCAGCGCGGAAGGCTGGCGGGCCAGCAGTTGCTGCCAGAGCTCGCGTGCCGCATCGGGCTTGCCGGTGGCTTCCAGCGCCAGGCCGCGCAGGGTTTCCTGGCTGAACACCAGCAGGCCCATGGGCGCCTGGTTGTCCGCGGCCGGCAGGGCGGCCAGGGCCTTGGCGGCATCGCCACCGCGGTAGAAGTGCCAGGAGGCGACGAGGTAATCGTGCAGGCCGGGTTGGCTGGCGAAGCGCTGTTTCTGTGCCTGCAGCTGTTCCAGGGTGATGGTCGGGCTGAGGTCGCTGCCGGGCTTGCGCAGGCGTATCAGGTCCATCACCGCGAGCAGGGTCGGGTCCTGGACATCGTCGGGCTTGAGCGCCGGTAGCAGCTTGACGTCGAGCTCCTCGATCAGTGCGCGGCCGCTCATGTTGCGCTGGTCGCTGTCCTCGTCCTGGGCGAACTGCCAGGCGTACTCGGCGGCGAACTTGCGCGGGTCGTCCAGCAGCCAGTAGACCTTGCGCAGCAGGCCACGGGCGGAGGCGCGGTAAAGCCCTTCCGGGTACGCCTGCAGGTAGGCCTTGAGGCCCGACTCGGCGCTGGTCATGGCGTTGCGGTCGATCTTCGCCAGGTCGGGAATGCCGTACTCGTCGAAGGCGTCCTGCTGGGCCTGGTTCAGCGCGACGCGCGCCTGCATGTACAGGGCGGTTTCCTTGAGCCAGGGCTGGTCGCTGGAGGCGAGGCCGGCGAACTGCTGGCCGGCACCGGCGAAGTCGCCGCGGTAGAAGGCGTCGGCACCGGTCAGGTAGGAGCCGAAGGCCTGGGCGACCGGGGAGGTGAGGGCGCCAGCGGCGGGCAGCACGTCCTCGGGTTGCGGGTCGCCTTCACCACAGATGGTCATCAGGTTGACCCGGGCATCGGCCAGGGCCTTGCGCTCGGCGGCTGAGAGCGCCTCGGTGCCGGCCAACTGGTCGACGAAGGCCTGGGTGCTGTCGAGGTCGTTGGTGCGGCAGCGGTTGCCCTCACCTTCGGCGAAGTAGTGTTCGGCCAGGCCGTTCTCTTCCAGTTGCACGCCTACCTGCTCGAGAGCCAGGGTGAGGTTCTCCTTGCGCGGGTCCTTCTGCTCGGCCTCGGTGTTCTCGGCATTGCTCTCTTCGCCTTCGCCGCTGCTCTCGCTGGCGGCTGCCTCGGCATTGGCCGGGTCGAGCATCTCCAGGGTGAAGGGCACCTGGGCGTAGCCGTCCTCGTAGCCGCTGGTGGACTTCAGCGTCTCCGGCAGGCGCAGGCGGCCGGCATCGGCCAGCAGCAGCTGCAGGTTGGCGCGGCTGTCGTTGCCGGGGCTGAGGAAGGGCAGGTTGCTGCAACCCAGCAGGCGGTCGCCGGCGATGGCCCAAGTGGGGCTGCAGACGAAGTCGAAGCTGGCGAAGGCGCTGGGGCTGGCGAAGCCGATGAGCAGGGCGAGCGGAGCGAGGCGTGGCGTGATCGTCATGGTCTCTTCCTTGAGTGAAGGGGCCGGCGCATCCTACCGCCGGCCCTTCGCCTCAACGTGGCAGTTTGAGGTTGTTCCAGATGGCCAGGCTGGGTTCGGCCTGGTTCAGGGTGTAGAAGTGCAGACCCGGGGCGCCGCCCTGTAGCAGGCGTTCGCACATCTCGGTCACCACCTGCTCGCCGAAGGCCTGGATGCTTTCCAGGTCGTCGCCGTAGGCTTCCAACTGCTTGCGGATCCAGCGCGGGATCTCGGCGCCGCAGGCGTCGGAGAAGCGTGCCAGCTTGCTGTAGTTGGTGATCGGCATGATGCCCGGGACGATCGGCAGGTCAACGCCCAGCTTGCGTACGCGGTCGACGAAGTAGAAGTAGCAGTCGGCGCTGAAGAAGTACTGGGTGATGGCGCTGTTGGCACCGGCCTTGGCCTTGCGGGCGAAGTTGGCCAGGTCGTCCTCGAAGTTGCGCGCCTGCGGATGGATTTCCGGGTAGGCGGCGATTTCGATGTGGAAGTGGTCGCCGGTCTCGGCGCGGATGAACTCCACCAGCTCGTTGGCGTGGCGCAGTTCGCCGCTGGCCATGCCCATGCCCGACGGCAGGTCGCCACGCAGCGCGACGATGCGCTTGATGCCGGCGGCCTGGTACTGCTCGAGCAGGCTGCGCAGGTCGGCCTTGCTGTCGCCGACGCAGGAGAGGTGCGGCGCGGTCGGCACCTTCACGTCGCCATCGAGCTGCAGCACGGTGTTGAGGGTACGGTCACGGGTCGAGCCGCCGGCACCGTAGGTGCAGGAGAAGAAGTCCGGCTTGTAGGCAGCCAGCTGACGCGCGTTGTTCAGCAGTTTTTCATGCCCGGCTTCGGTCTTGGTGGGGAAGAACTCGAAGCTGTAGCGGCGTTCTTGAGACATGGAGAATTCCAAGCTTGAAGCCGTAAGCCTGAAGCCGGAAGTGGAGCATGTGCGCTTCCAGCTTCCGGCTTCCAGCTTCTGGCTTGATTGGTTAGTAGCGATAGCTGTCCGGCTTGAACGGGCCTTCGACGGTGACGCCGATGTAGTCGGCCTGCTGCTTGGTCAGCTGGGTGACGACGCCACCGAAGCCCTTGACCATTTCCAGGGCCACTTCCTCGTCC
Organism: Pseudomonas solani; assembly: GCF_026072635.1. Lineage (NCBI taxonomy): Bacteria > Pseudomonadati > Pseudomonadota > Gammaproteobacteria > Pseudomonadales > Pseudomonadaceae > Pseudomonas > Pseudomonas solani. The sequence continues at coordinate 2,706,831 of NZ_AP023081.1, forward strand.
AGTTTCTTCGGCAGTACTTCGACGGTCAGGCGCTCGGCTTTCTTCTCGGCGGAGAGGTCGGCGTACTTCTGCTCGAACAGGAAGATCTGCGCCAGTACCTGGTTGGCGAAGGAGCCGTCCATGATGCGGCTGGGGTGGCCGGTGGCGTTGCCCAGGTTCACCAGGCGGCCTTCGGCCAGCAGGATCAGGTAGTCGTCGTTGGCCGGGTCGAAGGAACCGGCGCCGGTGCGGTGGATCTTGTGCACCTGCGGCTTGACCTCTTCCCAGGCCCAGTTCTTGCGCATGAAGGCGGTGTCGATCTCGTTGTCGAAGTGGCCGATGTTGCAGACCACGGCGCGCTTCTTCAGGGCCTTGAGCATGCCGGCGTCGCAGACGTTGACGTTGCCGGTGGTGGTGACGATCAGGTCGATCTTGCCCAGCAGGGCGGCGTCGACGCTGGCTTCGGTGCCGTCATTGAGGCCGTTCTTGTAGGGGGAGACCAGCTCGAAGCCGTCCATGCAGGCCTGCATGGCGCAGATCGGGTCGACTTCGGACACCTTGACGATCATGCCTTCCTGGCGCAGGGACTGGGCGGAGCCCTTGCCCACGTCGCCGTAGCCGATCACCAGGGCCTGCTTGCCCGACAGCAGGTGGTCGGTACCGCGCTTGATGGCGTCGTTGAGGCTGTGACGGCAGCCGTACTTGTTGTCGTTCTTGCTCTTGGTCACGGCGTCGTTGACGTTGATCGCCGGGACTTTCAGGGTGCCGGCCTTGAGCATGTCCAGCAGGCGGTGCACGCCGGTGGTGGTCTCTTCGGTGACACCATGGATGCGCTCGAGCATCTGCGGGTATTTCTTGTGCAGGATCTCGGTCAGGTCACCGCCGTCGTCCAGCACCATGTTGGCGTCCCAGGGCTGGCCGTCCTTGAGGATGGTCTGCTCGATGCACCACTCGTACTCCTGCTCGGTCTCGCCTTTCCAGGCGAATACCGGGGTACCGGCGGCGGCGATGGCGGCAGCGGCCTGGTCCTGGGTGGAGAAGATGTTGCAGGAGGACCAGCGCACTTCGGCGCCCAGGGCGGTCAGCGTCTCGATCAGCACGCCGGTCTGGATGGTCATGTGGATGCAGCCGAGGATCTTCGCGCCTTTCAGCGGTTGGCTGGCGGCGTACTTGCGGCGCAGGCCCATCAGGGCGGGCATTTCGGATTCGGCGATGATCAGTTCGCGACGGCCCCAGGCAGCGAGGGAAATGTCGGCGACTTTGTAATCGTTGAAATCGGCAGGCGTGATAACAGCGCTCATGCGAACTCTCCATTCGTTGTGTGCGAATGGGCGCCGTTGATGCGTTTGGGTAACGCCCCATCCGAGCCTGACAAACCCTTTCTGGAACAGGTCTGCTGCAGCGCCCCTCGGACAGGTGGCGGGCGCGGCCATGAAGCCGCGTGAAACCGGGGGATTATAGCCGTGTGAGGCGATCTGCCCAAGGCTTTCCGTCGCGCGGCGAGCACGCTATCGACACGATTGATTCCGCTGCCGGGACAGCGCAACGGGGCTCTGCCATCATCCGCCGCGTCAACGAAGCGAGGAGAACGACAGATGAATTTTCATACGCGCAAATGGGTCAAGCCCGAGGACCTGAACCCCAACGGCACCCTCTTCGGCGGCAGCCTGCTGAAGTGGATCGACGAGGAGGCGGCGATCTACGCCATCATCCAGCTCGGCAGCCAGCGCGTGGTGACCAAGCTGATGTCGGAGATCAACTTCGTCAGCTCGGCGCGCCAGAGCGACATCATCGAACTGGGCATCACCGCCACCGAATTCGGCCGCACCTCCCTGACCATGCGCTGCGAAGTGCGCAACAAGATCACCCGCAAGAGCATCCTCACCATCGATCGCATGGTCTTCGTCAACCTCGGCGAGGACGGCAAGCCCGCCCCCCACGGCAAGACCGAGATCAGCTACATCCGCGATCAGTTCAAGGATTGATGGCTACCAGCGCCCGGAGGCTCCGCCGCCGCCGCTGGAACCGCCGCCCCCGCTGAAGCCTCCGCCGGAGCTGCTGGACGAGCTGCTCGAGTCGCTGCTCGACGAGTAGCCGGACGAGCTGCTCGAGCCGCTGCTGACCTTCCAGGTGGACAGCGGCGCGAGGATGAAAATGAACACGAACAGGCTGATGAAGCCCGCCGTGAGGGTGAAGAACAGCAGCAGGTCGAGCGCCGTGCCGGTGGCCAGGCAGTAGATCAAGGTGGCGACGGTCACCAGGCCGATGCAGGAAAAGTAGCGACGGCCACTGTGTTGACGTGCCCAGGGTCTGGGGATGCGTTTCACCAGTGCCGGCACGATGAAGAACTGAGCGAAGAACAGGCACAGGCTGAACAGGTTGATGGTGTCCGGCTGGGGCTCCCGTGCACTGGGCTCCGGCAGCGGTTCGCCACGTACCAGGCCGGAGAGGGCATCGGTGCCGGCCTGGATGCCGCCGAAGAAATCGCCCTCGCGGAAGGCCGGGGTGATGCGCTCGCGGATGATGCGCGCGGCCTGCACATCGGTCACCGCGCCTTCCAGGCCGTAGCCCACCTCGATGCGCAACGCACGGTCGTCCTTGGCCACCAGCAGCAGGATGCCGTCGTCCACGCCCTTGCGCCCCAGCTTCCATTGCTCGAACACACGGGTGGCATAGGCCTCGATGCTGTCCGCACCGGTGCTGGCGACGATCAGCACGGCGACCTGTGCACCTTTCTCCGCCTCCAGGGCCGCGAGCTGAGCGTCGAGGGCGGCGCTCTGGCTGGCGTCCAGGGTGGCGGTGAGGTCGGTGACCCGCTGCTTGAGGGCGGGTACCGGTTGGTCGGCGTTGGCGCAGAGGCAGGCCAGCGACAGCAGCAGGGCAACCAGGCGGGCGCGCATGGTCAGCCCTCCCGGTGCGGAGCGGTGTTGAAGTCCACCTTGGGTGCCACCGACACCTCGGCCTCGTTGGCGACGCTGAAATTGGCCTTGGGCTGGTAACCGAAGGCCATGGCGGTGAGGTTGCCGGGGAACTGGCGGACCAGCACGTTATAGGCCTGCACGGCCTTGACGTAGCGCGAGCGCGCCACGGTGATGCGGTTCTCGGTGCCTTCGAGCTGCGCCAGCAGGTCCTGGAACAGGCTGTCCGCCTTCAGCTGCGGGTAGTTCTCGCTGACCGCCAGCAGGCGCGACAGCGCGGAACTGAGCTGGCCCTGGGCGTTCTGGAAGTTCTTCACCGCCTGCTCGTCCGTGAGCTGGCCAGCGTCGAGCCGAACGCTGCCGACCTGGGCGCGGGCCTCGGCCACCTGGGCGAGCACGGCCTGTTCGTGGGCGGCGTAACCCTTCACCGTGCTGACCAGGTTGGGGATCAGGTCGGCGCGGCGCTGGTACTGGTTGACCACCTCGGACCAGTCGGCCTTGACCTGTTCGTCGGCACTTTGCATGGCGTTATAGCCGCAGCCGCTGAGCAGCAGGGCGGTGAGCAGGAGGATGGCAAGGCGGGGCATGGGCTTTTCTCGTCCTTGAAAAAGGGGTGATTAGAACAGGCGACCTCGTCGACGGACAGTCGTGGCCATTGGCCGATGTGCCGATCGGCACGTTTTTATCGGCCATGGACGACGAACGGTACCTGGCGCAGCCTCGGGGCTTTCCCTGTCCCCTTGGAGCCTTCAATGACCCTAGCCTACTGGTGCGTGCTGGTCGCGCTGTTTCTGCCCTACCTGTCCACTGCCGCGGCGAAGTTCACCGGAGGGGATTTCGGCCCCCGGCAGAACCATGACCCGCGCACCTTCCTCGCGGGCCTGGAGGGCTGGCGCAAGCGCGCCAACAACGCCCAGTTGAATGCCTTCGAAGTCACCCCGGCATTCGGCATCGCCGTGGTCATCGGCCACCTCGCCGGCGGCGCCGAGCAAGGCACCCTGGACACCCTGGCCATGGCCTTCGTCGCCAGTCGCATCGCCTACTTCGTCTGCTACCTGGCCGACTGGGCGGCACTGCGCTCGCTGGTCTGGTTCGCCGGCATGGGGCTGATCGCCAGCTTCTTCTTCGTCTCCGCCTGAGGCGGACGCCGGGGTCAGCGCTGCAGTTCCGCCTCGGCGGCGCTGAGTTCCCGGCGGGCTTCGGCCAGCTTGGCCTCGCGCTTGGCGATCTTCCCGGCATCGCCCTTGGCCTGGGCTTCGCGCAGGTCGGCTTCGCGCTCCTGCACCTCGGCGCGGCGCTTGGCGATGTCGTCCTCGCGCTGCTGGCGCAGGCCGGCGTCGGTGCAGTGGGCTTTCACTTCGTCCAGGGCTTTCTGCAGGCCGGCGACCTGTGCATCGTTGCCGTGGGCGCGGGCCTGTTCGATGCGTGATTCGATGGCCTGGCGCTTGGCCGCGCAACCGGTGAGTGGTGCGTCGGCGGCAGCGGCGGTGCCTGCCAGCGCGAGGCCGGCGGTGAGTAGCAGCAGGGTGGGCAGGTGCATGGGATCGCCTCGCTCGGGTGGTTTCGGTTGGCTGTCATTGTGGCTGCGGATGGGCGCTCGCGCCCGGCTTATCAGCCTTGCAATGATCTGCGACAAACTGTCGCCACCCTTGGTATTTGCCAGGCATCTACCGATACTGTGCGCCCCGCCCGCCGTAGTACCCCGTGATTCGCCATGAAAAGAACGACTGTCCTGATCCTGCTATCCGCCTGCCTGACGCTCGCCGCTTGCGGCGGTGTCGACCCCAATTCGCCCCTGGGCAAACGCCAGGCGATCTTCAAGCAGATGCTGCACACCAGTGAAGACATGGGCGGCATGTTGCGTGGCCGTGTCGACTTCAACGAGCAGAAATTCGCCGAGAACGCGGTGAAGCTCGACCAGCTGTCCCACCAGCCGTGGCAGCACTTCCCCAAGGTGCGTGATGAAGGCGACAGCGACGCCCGTGACGAAGTCTGGCAGCGCCAGGAGCGCTTCCAGACCCTGGCCCGCGAACTGGAAGCCGCCACCGGCCAGCTCGCCGCCGCCAGTGCAACCCGCCCGCTGGACCCGGACGCCATGGCGCCGCTGGTGCAGAAGGCCGAGGACGCCTGCGAGGCGTGCCACAAGGAGTTCCGCGCCTACTGAGGCGCCGTTCCGAAACCCTCGACGCCCGCCGCCGCCAGGCGTTCGCGCAGGGCCTGCACCTCCGGGTGGCGGAAAAACGCCTCCAACTGCTGTGCGCGGACCGGCCCCAAGCCCGGGGTGGCTTGCCACTCGGCCTGGGTGCGGCGTGCCAATCGCTCCCAGCCACCATCCAGTGGCGCATCGCCGCTGGGTGGCAGGCCCAGGGCCTTGAGCCAGCGCTGGAAACCCTGGCGTTTCGCCGTGGCGCTCGCCTGGCTGAAGCGCGCGGCGTTGCGCTGGGCAAACCCGGGTATGCCCTGCAGCTCCTCTTCCTCCAGTTCCAGCCAATCCAGCAGGCCGTCCAGCTTGCCAGCCGCCAGCAGGCGCTCCCAGGTGCCCGGGCCGACACCGCGCATGGCCAGGCCGCCGCGGCCGGACAGCCACTCCAGCCGGGCGAGGAATTGCGCCTGGCAACCCGGTGTCGGCCGCCAGCAACTGAGGGCGTGCAGGGCTGTCTGATCCGGCACCTCCAGGGTCACACGCTCGCTGGCGCGCAGCACCACCGATTCCAGACGCGGAATGGTCAGCCCGGCCAGGGCGATGGCCACCTGGTCACCGGGGCGGATATCCAGGTCGCGCCAATGCTCCAGTGAACCCAGGCTGACGCGCTGGATGCGCCGATCATCCAGGGTCACCGCTGACAGCAGCAGGCGCGGGGTAACGCGGCCGGTGCGGCCGACGAGGAACTCCACCCGCCGTACCTCGGCCAGGGCCTGGGCGAAGGGGTATTTCCAGGCGATGGCCCAGTGCGGAGGTCGCGCCTGCCAGGTGCGCGCGGCAGGCGCCACGCTCTGGCGGATCACCACGCCGTCGCTGGCGAAGGGCAGGGCGCTGCGGTACCAGTGTTCGCGCCATTGGGCCACCTGCTCGGCGTCCCGTACCGGCAGGGTGTAGCGCTGGGCATCGGTGAAGCCCAGGCGCGCCAGGCCGTCCAGGCGCTGCAGCATGCCCTCCGGCCCACCGGGCCAGTCCCAGATGAACAGGCCGATGCCCCGGGCCTCCTCCGCGCCCAGGTTGTGCCTGGCCATGAGCCCGGCAACCGTGCCGCGTGCGCCTCGGCTGCCGGCCTGGGCCTGGATGTGCCCGGGGAGCTGCCAGTAGAGCTCGCCTTGCAACAACAGGTCGCTGGAGGTGGTGAGGCGCTCGGGAATGGCGGGGATGCGCCGGGCGTTGGCGGTCCAGTCCTCGCCGCGCTCGCCGTCGCCCCGGCTGATGGCCTGCTGCAGGCGCCCGGCCCGGTAGACCAGGGTGACCGCCACGCCGTCCACCTTGGGTTGCACCCACAGGTCGTTGCGGGTGCGCATCCAGTCCTGCAGGGCCTTGGCGTTTGCGAGCTTGTCGAGGCCGGTCTGGGCCACGGGGTGCGGGTGCTTGCCATCGACGCCAGCCAATGGCTTGGTGTCTTCCACGGCGGCAGCGGGGAAGCACTGGCGCAGTTCGGCGAAGCGCGCACGCACCTGGTCGTAGATTTCGTCGGGGATGGGTGACAGGCGGTCGCGGTGGTAGCTGTGTTCCCAGCCGGTCAATTGTTTGTGCAGGGCAAGCAGTTCGCGCTCGGCGCGGGCATCGCTCCAGACTGGGCAATCAGCGAGGGCGAAGACGGGCAGGCAAAGGATCAGGGTGAGCAGGCGGGTGGGCAGGGGAGTGGGCATGCGGGCCTCCGTGCGGGTGGGACGGGCTCCATGCCCGAAAGGAGGTAGCAGAACATCCTTGGCGGCTTCGCTTTGGGCGAGTGCCTGGGCGGCAGGCGGGGGTGTGTTGAGCCACGGAAGGCGGCAGGGCGCCTGGATGGGAACAAAACTGGCGGGACTGGAGCCGGCTACCGTGATGGGCGGCGGCATAGGGCGGGGCGCTAAAGCGGCGGATCCGAGCGGTGGGCGTTGCGTCGGGGAAGGTGAGCGTGGGGCGCTGGCTGACAGGAAGGGCCGACTCGCGCCGGCCCCCGCGACTCAGCCTTTCTGGGCTTCGTCGAGTTTCTCGCAGCCTTCGGACAGTTGCTTCTCGGCCTTGTCGGCCACCGAGCCGAGCAGGCTGGAACCCAGGCCGCTCTGTTCCTTCTTGGCCTCATCCAGCTTGGCCTGTGCTTCCGCGCTCTTTTCCTCGCAGCCCTTGCTGAGCTTGTCGCCCAGGGGGTTGCTCAGGTCGACGGCCTGCGCCTGGGCGGCGAACAGGGCTGCGAACAGGGCGGCGGGAAGAATGGACGTGATGCGCATGGGTATCTCCTTGGGCTCCAGCGCCAATGCTTGCTCGCCCCGGGCGCTTGAGTCATCCGTGAGGGAGGGGCGAGAGGGCGCGGATTCTAGCAACAGGGCAGCGAAATGAAAGCTGCATTGCTTCACGGCTCTGGGTGCAGATGGGGTCGAAGGTGAGTGAAACCCTGGATTGAAGTCCGGGCTACGCAGACAGGGCGCGCGCTGGTAGGATCGCCGCTCTTTCTCACAGGGAGTGGCAAATGGCTACGGTAGGCTTTTTCATCGCGTTGGCGGGTTGGATCTGGTCAGTGGCGCGCGGCATCCAGGTTTCCATGCTGTGCGCAGTCTTCAACTTCATCTTCCCGCCAATCTCGCAGGTCATCTTCGCGGCCAACGAGCCGGTGCAGCGTTCTCCGCTGCTGGTCCTGGCAGCCGGCCTGGGTCTCATGTACCTCGGGGGCGGCCTGAAGATTTCCTGATTTTCGCCAGTGCCGGTACAGCAAAGAAAAAGCCCCGCAAATGCGGGGCTTTTTCATGTCGCGAAGCCTTACAGGCCGGCGGCGGCACGCAGGGCGTCGACCTTGTCGGTCTTCTCCCAGGTGAAGGTGCTGAAGCTGTCGTTGCCGACGGTCTTCTGCTCCGGGGTGCGGCCGAAGTGGCCGTAGGCCGCGGTGTCGCGGTACATCGGGTGCAGCAGGTCGAGCATCTTGGTGATGGCGTAGGGACGCAGGTCGAACACTTCGCGCACCAGTTGGATGATCTTCTCTTCGGCGATCTTGTGGGTGCCGAAGGTGTTGATCGAGATGGAGGTGGGCAGCGCCACGCCGATGGCGTAGGAGACCTGGATCTCGCAGCGCTCGGCCAGGCCGGCCGCAACGATGTTCTTGGCGACGTAGCGGCCGGCGTAGGCAGCGGAGCGGTCGACCTTGGACGGGTCCTTACCGGAGAAGGCGCCGCCACCGTGACGGGCCATGCCGCCGTAGGAGTCGACGATGATCTTGCGACCGGTCAGGCCGCAGTCGCCCACCGGGCCGCCGATCACGAAGTTGCCGGTCGGGTTGATGTGGAACTGGGTGTCCTTGTGCAGCAGCTCGGCGGGCAGGGCGTGCTTGATGATCAGCTCCATCACCGCTTCGCGCAGGTCGGACAGCGAGACTTCCGGGTTGTGCTGGGTGGACAGCACCACGGCGTCGATGCCGACCACTTTGCCGTTCGCGTACTGGCAAGTGACCTGGGACTTGGCGTCCGGACGCAGCCACGGCAGCAGGCCGGACTTGCGGGCTTCGGCCTGGCGCTCGACCAAGGCGTGGGAGAAGCGGATCGGGGCCGGCATCAGCACGTCGGTTTCGTTGCTGGCGTAGCCGAACATCAGGCCCTGGTCACCGGCGCCCTGGTCTTCCGGCTTGGCGCGGTCGACGCCCTGGTTGATGTCCGGGGACTGCTTGCCAATGATGTTCATCACGCCGCAGGTGGCGCCGTCGAAGCCGACGTCGGAGCTGGTGTAGCCGATGTCGCAGATGACGTCGCGGACGATCTGCTCGAGGTCGACCCAGGCGCTGGTGGTGACTTCACCGGCGACGATGGCGACACCGGTCTTGACCAGGGTTTCCACAGCCACGCGGGCGTGCTTGTCCTGCTCGATGATGGCGTCGAGGACGGCATCGGAAATCTGGTCGGCGATCTTGTCCGGATGGCCTTCAGAGACGGATTCGGAGGTAAAGAGGGAGTATTCGCTCATCTAACGGTTCCTTTAATACCGGTGGGTGAGGTCGCTTCTCGAAGCCGGCTTGGCGAAGTGCCGCACCTGAATCTGAAAGCCGTTTCTTAAACCAATGTAGAGGCTCTCGCCGGGCGTCAGCCCCGCGGCGCCGGCCCACTGGGCCAGGTCGTCCTGTTCGAAGCCGAGCCAGAGATCGCCGCAGGCCTCCCTGGCCCAGCTCTGGTTGTGGCTGCACAACTCGGTGATCAGCAGGCTGCCCCCGGAAGGAGGTGGTGAGCCAGCTGCTTCAGGGCCTCGGCCGGGGCGGCGAAATGGTGCAGGACCATGTTCAGCACCACGCAGTCGGCGGCCTCGTGTTCGTCATCTAGGGCGTCGGCGAGCTTGAGCTCGACGTTGCCCAATCCTTCGGTGGCGCAACGGCTGCGCGCCAGTTCCAGCATCGCCGGGCTGTTGTCCAGCGCGGTGACGCGGGCAAAGCGTCGGGCCAGGTCGGGGAGGAAGCCCCCGTCGCCCGGGCCCACTTCCAGGGCACAGGCGCTGGCCGGCAGGTTCAGTGCATCCAGCAGGGCCAGCACGCTGTCGCGGTACTGCGGCAGGCCGGCGATCAGGTCCTGCTGGGCCTGGAACTTCTCCGCCGAGCGGGCGAAGAACTCGCGGCTCACCGCCTCGCGCTGGGCATGCACCTCGGCGATCCGCGCCAGTACGTCCAGGGGCAGCTGCAGGCTGTCCACCTCGTCCAGCAGCGCCCCGTGCAGGGTGCCGCCGAAGCGCTCGCCCCGGGCGATGGCGCGGCGGTAGAAGATTGCGTTGCCTTCGCGGCGCGTGGCCACCAGCCCTGCCTGGGACAGCACCTTGAGGTGATGGCTCATGCCGGACTGACCGGTGGCGAAGATCTGCGCCAGCTCCAGCACCCCGAACGAGTCGTTGGCCAGGGCGCGCAGCACGTTCAGGCGCAGGGGGTCGCCCCCGGCCTTGCACAGTGCGGCCAGCTCATCGCAGTCGTCGTGGCGGATCTGGGGTACGCGCAGGTTCATAGGGAGCGCAGTCTAGTCCCCGCTCCAATCGCTCGCAACGGCAATATCAAAAAGTTTTGATATTGCCGATAGGTGGTTATTTTTTGTCCAGGATCGCCGTCAGGAACGCCGCTGGTGCGGGGCTCAGGGTGCGGGTCGGGTGCCACAGCAGGTGCAGTTCGCGCTCGATGCGCAGGTCTTCCACCTCAAGGGCGACCAGGCGGCCCGCGGCGAGGTCGTCGTCGATGACCCGCTGGGACAGCCAGGCGATGCCCTGGCCGTCGCGCACCAGGCGCTTCAGCGCTTCGGTGCTGGCGATGGCCATGCACGCCCGCACCTCCAAGCCTTGTTGGGCATAGGCCTGCTCGATGCTGGCGCGGGTACCCGAGCCCTCCTCGCGCAGGTACAGCGCCTGGCCGGCCAGCTCGGCCGCGGCCAGGCGGCCTCGGTCGGCGAGGGCGTGGGTGGAGCTGCAGACCGGGAGCAGGCGATCGCGTTCCAGCAGCTGGAAGGCATGGGTGGTGCGATCGAAATCACCCTCGACGAAGCCCAGGGCGATGTGTTCGTCGGCCAGCGCCTGGGTGATCTCGCGGGTATTGCTGACCTGCAGATCCACGCGGATTTCCGGGTGCCGGGCGTGGAAGGAGGCGATCAGGTCGGGCAACAGATAGCTGCCCAGGGTGGCGCTGGCGCCCAGGCGCAGTTCGCCGTCGTCGAGGCCGGCGAAGCTGCGCAGGTCCGCCTCGGCGGCCTGTTCCAGGGCGAAGATGCGTTGCGCATAGCGGTGCAGGCGCAGGCCGCCTTCGGTCAGGGTCACGCCGCGGGGCTGGCGGTCGAAGAGGGTGATCCCGAGGCGCGCTTCCAGTTCACGCACTTCACGGGTGACCGCCGGCTGGCTGATGTGCAGGCGCTCGGCACCGCCGCTGATGCTGCCGCTCTCGGCCACGGCGAGGAAAACCTTGAGGTGATGGAGATTCATAAATAAAAGGCATGTCGTGCATATCAAGGATGTATTTTTCGTATAGCACGTGGCGGATCTACTGTGCAGTCATCGTCTGCAACGGGACCACCCGACCGGAGCCACCATGCCTCGCCCAATGACCCGCCTTTCCGACCCTCGCGCCCTGGTGCGCCATTTCATTCCCGGCTGGTTCGCCGTGACCATGGGCACCGGTGTGCTGGCCCTGGTGCTGGGCACGCTGCCCTGGCAGGTGCCGCTGCTGCACCGCCTCGGCGAGGCTCTGTGGCTGTTCAATGCCCTGCTGTTCGCCACCTGTGCCGGGCTGTTCCTGGCGCGCCTGCTGCTGCACCCGGACACCATCGAGCCGATGCTGGCGCACCCGGTGCAGTCGATGTTCCTCGGCGCCATCCCCATGGGCCTGGCCACCCTGGTCAACGGCCTGGTGCTCTATGGTGGCCCGCACTGGGGCGCCACCGCCTATGCCGTGGCCCATGGCCTCTGGTGGCTGGACGTGGCCCTGGCCCTGGGCGCGGCGCTGCTGGTGCCCTACCTGATGTTTACCCGCCAGGAGCATGCGCTGGAGAAGCTCACCGCCGTCTGGTTGCTGCCCATCGTCGCGCCCGAAGTGGCCGCCGCCAGCGCTGGCGTCATCGCCCCGCACCTGGATGCCGCCGACGCGCGCCTGCTGCTGGTGATGGGCTACCTGCTGTGGGGCCTGTCGATGGCCCTGGCCTTCTCGCTGATCACCCTGGTGCTGCTGCGCCTGGCCCTGCACAAGCTGCCGGATACCGATTTCGCCGCCACCAGCTGGCTGCCTTTGGGCCCTCTGGCCACCGGCTGCCTGGGGCTGCTGGCGCTAGGGCATGCAGCGCCGGACGCACTCGCCGGTTCGCCCCTGCAGGGCCTGGCTGTGCTGCTGCCGGGCATCGGCCTGGTGGGCGGGCTGGCACTCTGGGGCGCAGGCTTCTGGTGGTGGGTGACGGCCTGCCTGTTCACCCGCCGCTACATCCGCCAGCGCATGGCCTTCAACCTGGGTTGGTGGGGCTTTACCTTCCCGCTGGGGGTGTTCGCCCTGGCCACCTTCGAGTTGCAGCGGCAGACCGGCCTGGTGTTCTTTGGCGCCGTCGGTGCCCTGCTGGCGCTGCAACTGGCCGCCGTCTGGCTGCTGGTGATGCGTCGCACCCTGGCCGGCGCGTGGCATGGCGAGCTGTTCCGCGCGCCCTGCCTGTGCCCGCTGACGGGCCCGGCGCGGGGCTGAAAGGACAAGGAGGCGCATCTTCGACCATCTGTCATTGCCCGATGCCTGCCCGCTGGGCGAAAATAGCCGCCTTTTTTCGTTCAGCGTCTTTTCAGACCCGCAGGAGATCAGCGATGCCCAGCCGTCGTGAGCGTGCCAATGCCATTCGTGCCCTCAGCATGGATGCGGTGCAGAAAGCCAACAGCGGCCACCCCGGCGCCCCCATGGGCATGGCCGATATCGCCGAAGTGCTGTGGCGGGATTACCTGCAGCACAACCCGAACAACCCGCAGTGGGCCGACCGCGACCGTTTCGTGCTGTCCAACGGCCACGGCTCGATGCTGATCTACTCGCTGCTGCACCTCAGCGGCTATGACGTCACCGTCGACGACCTGAAGAACTTCCGTCAGCTGCACAGCCGCACCCCGGGCCACCCGGAATACGGCTACACCGCCGGCGTCGAGACCACCACCGGCCCGCTGGGCCAGGGCATCGCCAACGCCGTGGGCTTCGCCCTCGCCGAAAAGGTGCTGGGTGCGCAGTTCAACCGCGAAGGCCACGAGATCGTCAACCACTTCACCTACGCCTTCCTGGGCGACGGCTGCATGATGGAAGGCATCTCCCACGAGGTCTGCTCCCTGGCCGGCACCCTGGGCCTGGGCAAGCTGATCGCCTTCTATGACGACAACGGCATCTCCATCGATGGCGAAGTCCATGGCTGGTTCACCGACGACACGCCGAAGCGTTTCGAAGCCTACGGCTGGCAGGTGATCCGCAATGTCGACGGCCATGACGCCGACGAGATCCGCACCGCCATCGAGACCGCTCGCAAGAGCGCGCAGCCGACCCTGATCTGCTGCAAGACCATCATCGGCTTCGGCTCGCCGAACAAGCAGGGCAAGGAAGAGTGCCACGGCGCTGCCCTGGGCAACGACGAGATCGCCCTGACCCGCGCCAACCTGGGCTGGAACCACGCGCCCTTCGAAATCCCGGCCGACATCTACGCCGAGTGGAGCGCCAAGGAAGCCGGCGCCGCCCGTGAAGCCGCCTGGAACGAGCGCTTCGCCGCCTACGCCGCCGCCCACCCCGAGCTGGCCGCTGAATTCCAGCGCCGCGTGAAGGGCGAGCTGCCCGCCGACTTCGCCACCCAGGCCGCCGCCTACATCGCCGAAGTCGCCACCAAGGGCGAGACCATCGCCAGCCGCAAGGCCAGCCAGAACGCCCTGAACGCCTTCGGCCCGCTGCTGCCCGAGTTCCTCGGCGGCTCCGCTGACCTGGCCGGCTCCAACCTGACCCTGTGGAAAGGCTGCAAGGGCGTTTCCGCCGAAGACGCCGCCGGCAACTACATGTTCTACGGCGTGCGTGAGTTCGGCATGAGCGCCATCATGAACGGCGTTGCCCTGCACGGCGGTTTCATCCCCTACGGCGCGACCTTCCTGATCTTCATGGAATACGCCCGTAACGCCGTGCGCATGTCCGCCCTGATGAAGCAGCGCGTGCTCTACGTCTTCACCCACGACTCCATCGGCCTGGGCGAAGACGGCCCGACCCACCAGCCGATCGAGCAGCTGACCAGCCTGCGCAGCACCCCGAACCTGGACACCTGGCGCCCCGCCGACGCGGTGGAATCCGCCGTGGCCTGGAAGGCTGCCATCGAACGCAAGGACGGCCCGAGCGCGCTGATCTTCTCCCGCCAGAACCTGCCCCACCAGGCACGCGATGCGGCCCAGCTGGCCAACGTCGCCCGTGGCGGCTACGTGCTCAAGGACTGCGACGGCGAGCCGGAGCTGATCCTCATCGCCACCGGCTCGGAAGTCGGCCTGGCCGTGCAGGCCTTCGATCAACTGACCGCCGCTGGCCGCAAGGTCCGCGTCGTCTCCATGCCGTCCACCAGCCTGTTCGACCAGCAGGACGCTGCGTACAAGCAGTCCGTGCTGCCGCTGGAAGTCGGTGCGCGCATCGCCATCGAAGCCGCCCACGCCGACTACTGGTACAAGTACGTGGGCCTGGAAGGCCGCGTGATCGGCATGACCAGCTTCGGCGAATCCGCCCCGGCCCCGGCCCTGTTCGAGCACTTCGGCTTCACCGTCGAGAACGTCGTCGCCACTGCTGAAGAACTGTTGGAGGACTGAGCCGGAAGCCGAGAGCCGGAAGCTGGAAGCTGGAGCGCCCCGTGCGCCCTTCTTCCGGCTTCAAGCTTCCGGCTTCAAGCTCTTCGCGATCAGATGCCCAGCACTCCCTTCCGCGTTGCCCTGAACGGCTACGGCCGTATCGGTCGTTGCGTCCTGCGTGCCCTGCATGAGCGCGCCGGGCGTGATGGCTTCGAGATCGTCGCCCTCAATGACCTGGCCGACCAGGCCAGCATCGAGTACCTGACGCGCTTCGACTCCACCCACGGCCGCTTCCCGGGTGACGTGAAGGTCGATGGCGACTGCCTGCACATCAACGGCGACTGCGTGAAGGTGCTGCGCAACCCATCGCCCGAGGGGATCGACTGGGCGGCGCTGGGCGTCGACCTGGTGCTCGAGTGCTCCGGCCAGTACACCAACCGTGCCCAGGCCGAGCGCTTCCTGCGGGCCGGCGCGCCACGGGTGCTGTTCTCCCAGCCCATGGCCAGCGAGGCGGACATCGACGCCACCATCGTCTATGGCGTCAACCAGGACAGCCTGGTCGGCACCGAGACCCTGGTCTCCAACGCCTCCTGCACCACCAACTGCGGTGTGCCCCTGCTGAAACTTCTCGATGAGTCGGTGGGTCTGGAGTACGTCTCCATCACCACCATTCACTCCGCGATGAACGACCAGCCGGTAATCGACGCCTATCACCACGAAGACCTGCGCCGCACGCGCTCGGCCTTCCAGTCGGTGATTCCGGTCTCCACCGGCCTGGCCCGGGGTATCGAGCGCCTGCTGCCGGAACTGACCGGGCGCATCCAGGCCAAGGCCATCCGCGTGCCGACGGTGAACGTGTCCTGCCTCGACATCACCCTGCAGACCGCACGGGACACCGGTGCCGCCGAGATCAACCGCGTGCTGCGCGAGGCCGCCGAAAGCGGCCCGCTCAAGGGCTTGCTGGCCTACACCGAGCTGCCCCACGCCAGCTGTGACTTCAACCACGACCCCCATTCCGCCATCGTCGACGGCAGCCAGACCCGCGTGTCCGGCCCGCGCCTGGTCAACCTGCTGGCCTGGTTCGACAACGAATGGGGCTTCGCCAACCGCATGCTCGACACCGCAGGCCACTACCTGCGGGTTTCCGCTGCTTCCACAACATCCAGCCCCGTGAAGGACTGACCCCCATGACCGTGTTGAAAATGACCGACCTCGACCTCCAGGGTAAGCGCGTACTGATTCGCGAAGACCTCAACGTCCCGGTGAAGGACGGTGTCGTGAAGAGCGATGCGCGCATCCTCGCCTCCCTGCCGACCATCAAGCTGGCACTGGAGAAGGGCGCGGCGGTAATGGTCTGCTCGCACCTGGGTCGTCCCACCGAAGGCGAGTTCTCCGCAGAGAACAGCCTCGCGCCGGTGGCCGAGTACCTGGCCAAGGCCCTGGGCCGTGACGTGCCCCTGGTGGCCGACTACCTGGACGGCGTCGATGTCGCCCCCGGCCAGGTGGTGCTGTTCGAGAACGTGCGCTTCAACAAGGGCGAGAAGAAGAACGCCGACGAGCTGGCGCAGAAGTACGCCGCCCTGTGCGACGTCTTCGTGATGGACGCCTTCGGCACCGCCCACCGCGCCGAGGGCTCGACCCACGGCGTGGCCAAGTTCGCCAAGGTCGCCGCTGCCGGCCCGCTGCTGGCCGCCGAACTGGAAGCCCTGGGCCTGGCCCTGGGCAACCCGGCCCGCCCGATGGCGGCCATCGTCGCCGGCTCCAAGGTCTCCACCAAGCTCGACGTGCTCAACTCGCTGAGCCTGATCTGCGACCATTTGATCGTCGGTGGCGGCATTGCCAACACCTTCCTCGCCGCTGCCGGCTACAAGGTGGGCAAGTCCCTGCACGAAGCCGACCTGCTGGAAACCGCCCGCGCCATCGCCGCCAAGGTCAGCGTGCCGCTGCCGGTTGACGTGGTGGTGGCCAAGGAATTCGCCGAAACCGCCGAAGCCACCGTCAAGGCCATCGCCGACGTCGCCGACGACGACATGATCCTCGACATCGGCCCGCAGACCGCGGCCCAGTTCGCCGAGCTGCTGAAGTCGTCGAAGACCATCCTCTGGAACGGCCCGGTAGGCGTGTTCGAGTTCGACCAGTTCGGCAACGGCACCCAGGTGCTGGCCCAGGCCATCGCCGAGAGCCCGGCCTTCTCCATCGCTGGAGGTGGCGACACCCTGGCCGCCATCGACAAGTACGGCGTGGGCGAGCGCATCTCCTATATTTCCACTGGCGGTGGTGCGTTCCTCGAGTTCGTCGAGGGCAAGGTGCTGCCGGCCGTTGAAGTGCTGGAGCAACGCGCCAAGGCCTGAACCAGGGCCTGAAATAGCGGCTAAACCATGGCGGTGGCTCGTGGTCCCTTGAACAGGACCCGAGAAAAGGAGTTGCCGCCATGCGTACCAACCTGATCCTGCTGTCGTTGTTCGCGATGCTCGCCGGCTGTGCGGGCGGTGCTTCCGCGCCGTCCACCTGCGAGGTGATGAGCCCGCCCCAGGTCATCCTGCCGCAATCCCAGGACGACCAGCGTGTCGAGGCCCAGAGCAGCGGTGACCCCACCGTCAACGGCAGCCAGGAGCAGCACTGTCCATGACCCGTTGCGGGTGAACGGCCTTCTGGCCAAGGGAGTGAAAGGATGAAAGGCATGTTCGCCCTCACGGCGCTGTTGGCGCTGGGCGGCTGTGCGGGCGCCCAGGCGCCGGCCGACGAGTGGACCCGCTGGGTCTGCGACAGCCAGGCCGAGGTGCTGTGGCGCTTCGCCGATGCCAACCAGGAGCAGGTGGACCTGCGCCTGGGCGGTGGCGATATCGTCTACCGCCTGACGCAAGAACCTTCGGGGTCCGGCGTGCTCTATAGCGACAGCCGCCTGGCCTTCCACACCAAGGGTGACGAAGGGCTGGTCTACTGGGTCGCCACCGATGACCTGATCGGCCGCGGCTGCAAGGCGCCCTGAATCGGCGCCGATGATTTCACCGGGCCGGCTTCAGCGCCGGCCGGTTTTTACGGGAGGACGTTCGCCGTCCTTCATGGAACTTGAACATGGCCTGCCCCTGCGGCAGGCTTCGCATTTCGAATGCCCACCCACTCGGGAGACTGAAACACCATGGCACTCATCAGCATGCGCCAGATGCTGGACCACGCCGCCGAATTCGGCTACGGCGTCCCGGCCTTCAACGTCAACAACCTGGAACAGATGCGCGCCATCATGGAAGCGGCCGACAAGACCGATTCCCCGGTGATCGTCCAGGCCTCCGCCGGTGCCCGCAAATATGCCGGCGCGCCCTTCCTGCGCCACCTGATCCTCGCGGCCATCGAAGAATTCCCGCACATCCCGGTGTGCATGCACCAGGACCACGGCACCAGCCCGGACGTGTGCCAGCGCTCCATCCAGCTGGGCTTTTCCTCGGTGATGATGGACGGCTCCCTGCGTGAAGACGGCAAGACCCCGGCCGACTACGACTACAACGTCCGCGTGACTCAGCAGACCGTAGCCTTCGCCCACGCCTGCGGCGTGTCCGTGGAAGGCGAACTGGGTTGCCTGGGCAGCCTGGAAACCGGCATGGCCGGCGAAGAAGACGGCGTCGGCGCCGAGGGCGTGCTGGACCACAGCCAGCTGCTGACCGATCCGGAAGAGGCTGCGGACTTCGTCAAGAAGACCCAGGTCGATGCCCTGGCCATCGCCATCGGCACCAGCCACGGCGCCTACAAGTTCACCAAGCCGCCGACCGGCGACGTGCTCTCCATCGAGCGCATCAAGGAAATCCACAAGCGCATCCCCAACACCCACCTGGTGATGCACGGCTCCTCTTCGGTGCCGCAAGAGTGGCTGAAGGTGATCAACGAGTTCGGCGGCGACATCAAGGAAACCTACGGCGTGCCGGTCGAGGAAATCGTCGAAGGCATCAAGCACGGCGTGCGCAAGGTCAACATCGACACCGACCTGCGCCTGGCTTCCACCGGTGCCATCCGCCGCATGATGGCCGAGCAGCCGAGCGAGTTCGACCCGCGCAAGTTCTTCGCCAAGACCATCGTCGCCATGCGTGACATCTGCATCGCCCGCTACGAAGCCTTCGGCACCGCCGGTAACGCCTCGAAGATCAAGCCGATCTCCCTGGAAGGCATGTACCAGCGCTACGCCAAGGGTGAGCTGACCGCCAAGGTCAACTGAGTCTTCCCTTCGCTGTAAACGGAAAGCCCCGCATTCGCGGGGCTTTCTGCTTTTCGGGGCCTGGAACCCACATGCTGTTTCCTTACTGGGCGGTGGTCGCCAGGGCCCGGTGTTCGAGCTTCAGGTTGTAGAAGGTGGCGCTGCCGGCTTCGCTGGCGTCGCCGACGTTGTCCTGGGCATAGACCCCGGCCTTGAAGTACAGCGGCTTGGGCGCCCAGCTGGAAGCCAGTTGCTGGGTGAACAGGGTGCTGTTGACCAGGATGCTCAACTGCCCGGTGGGCGACATGTTGATGACGTAGGTGAAACGCTGGTTGAGCTTCACGCCGCTGAGCAGGGTGACCACTGCGCCGTCCTCGTCGGTGGGGGTGTTGCGCACCTTGGCGACGATGTTGCCGGTGCCGGTCTTGGTCTTGAACTGGTACTCCAGCTTGAGCAGGGGGCTGGTGCTGCCGTAGGCGTGGATCTGGCCGATGACGATCTTGCCCGTGGACGGGACCTGGCCGACCGCCAGGTTGGCGCTCATGTAGTTGTCGGCGGCGCCATAGGTCCAGTTGCGCAGCTTGCCGTCGGCGTAGGTCTCGCGCAGCTCGCTGCGCGGGTAGACGGCATTGGCGGTGGCGCTGCCGTTCACCGGGGTCCAGAAGAACAGGGTGCCGTTGGCCGCCTTGAAGTAGTTGTCCTGATAGCCGCCCATCAGGGCGGGGGTTTCGATGGTCACCGAAGGGCTACCGACGGGGATGGTGAGGTTCCAGGTTCCGAGATCGATCATTTTGACTGAGTTCTCTAAGAGAACTTTCAGTCGGGTGCTATCTCATCCACGAGACGTAATCACTTACTGCGGCATCCGGCCAACTGCACACGAACTAAAAGTGAAAGCTAGGGAGTGGCAGGGGGCTGCCGTGTCGTCCGAAGGCATTTACGCCGTCTCGCGGAACGCTTTATAGGGTTGCGCAAGCCCCTTGTTAATCACCGATCGTCGCCGTCGGGCCTGTCAAAAAGCCGTCTGGACCGAGCTTTGCCATCAAGGTGCAATCGCAAAAACTAACCGGATGGTTCATGTCCGGAATGCCGCCTTCAGGTGGAATGCGGCTTGCGCCGAATCATTGGCGTCATTTTTTTGTAAGCGCAGCGGCAACCCCGTTTCGCTGGGGGCGGGCAGGGGCTTCGAGGGCATCCGATGAACGGTCGCCGGGCGTCTGCCGCTGCGCTGACAGGCTGCGTCGCATAGTGTCACCGGCGGTAGAATGTCGGCTTTCTTTCTGCCGCTTCGATCTGCCATGAACCCGCTTCGCTACATCCAGTCCTACCCCGCCCATTTGCAGGACCAGGTGCGCCTGATGGTCGAGCAGCGCCGCCTGGGCGAGTACCTCGCCAAGCGCTACCCGGAGCGGCATGAGGTGCAGAGCGACAAGGCGCTCTACGGCTACACCAATGCCCTGCGCCAGGAGCACCTGCGCAACGCGCCGGCCATCGACAAGGTGATCTACGACAACAAGCTGGATATCGTGCAGAAGGCCCTCGGGCTGCACACCGCGATCTCCCGCGTGCAGGGCGGCAAGCTCAAGGCGAAGAAGGAGATCCGCGTGGCCTCGTTGTTCAAGGAGGCGGCGCCTGAGTTCCTGCGGATGATCGTGGTGCACGAGCTGGCGCACCTGCGCGAGCGCGACCACAACAAGGCCTTCTACCAGCTGTGTGAACACATGCTGCCGGGTTACCACCAGCTGGAGTTCGATCTGCGGCTCTACCTGATCTGGCGCGAGCTGGGCGAGGGGAATTGAGAGAGTAAGGAGGGAGGGGGTCATGCCCAACCCCAGCTGTGGAGGGCTGCAGGATAAGCGCAGTCCTGAGGCGGGCATGACGGGACCGACTATAGCCCGGCTCCAGGGTGCATCTGTAGGCGGTGTCCCAAAGGCCCTGGCGAATGCTCCGGTCGGCCCTCCGCAGCCCCGCTTTGCCGGCTCACCTGGCGCAGAAAAAGCCTGCTAGGCTCAAGCCCCATTCCTGTCGTCGAGTATTCGCGGGCATGAGCCGCTACCTACGGATGCTGTGTCCAGTGCTGCTGTGCCTGGTGGTCGTGCCGTTCGCGTCGGCCCGCGAATGGCTGGCCGTGGGAGCCGAGTTCCCGCGCCTGTTCGGGCAGACCCTGGATGGCCGTTTCATCGGCCTCGGCCCTGATGTCCTGCGCGAGGTGGCGCAGCGCATGGGCGACTCGGTGCGCTTCGAGGTCTACCCCTGGGCGCGGGCGCAGAAGATGGTGGCGCAGGGGCGCGCGGACATCCTGATCGGCCCCTACCGCACGCCGGAGCGCGAGCAGCATTTCCTCTTCAGCCAGCACGCCTTCTATCGCGATCGCATCGTGTTCTATGCCCGTGATGGCGTGGATGTCGATTGGAAGGGGGACTACGCCACGCTGGCTGGTCGGCGTGTCGGCATCATCCGTGGCTGGACCTACGGCCCCCACTTCGACGAAGGCCGCGAGGCGATGGACCTGCACAGCATCGAGAGCGTCGACAACGCCCTGCGCATGCTGGTGCTGGGGCGCATCGACCTGCTGGCCAGCAACGAGCGCAACACCCGACCGCGCATCGAAGCCCTGGAGCGCGGCACCGTGCACCAGTTGCTCCCGATCATCGACATCCAGGATGGCTACTTCGCCTTCCCCAGGACCGAGGACCACGCGGCCTTGCGTGCCGATTTCGACCGCGCCTTCGCCAGCCTGATCAGCGACGGCCGGCTGGATGAGATGGCGACCCGGCACGGCGTCACCATCCCCTGAGGCGGTTCAGGGGTGGGTGCGGATGAACTGCTCGTCGATATCGCGTTTCAGGCGTTGCACCAGGTGCAGCGCCTCGGCCTTGCCGCAGGTGGCGGAAAACGGGATGCCGGCGGTCTCGAGGATGGTCTTGCGGGTGCGTTGGTCGTAGATCAGCACGTGCAGGCTGCGGTCGCTGTCCATGTGGCCGGAAAAGCCAAGGGGAAGTAGCTGCGTGCGCATGAAGTTCAGGGTCTTGGACAGTCGTTCGGTTTCCACGGAAGGGCCTCTGCGCATCGGAATGGGGAGCGGGATGGTGTTCACCACTAGAGTGGAGCCTGGCGGCCCGGGTTCGGTTCCCCGCGCCCGCATGTCGCTCGTCGGCAGAGCGTCGCGGCACTGTTTGCCGACCTTGGCGATGGCTACACTGGCACAAGGCCATGTGGGGACTGTCGTGAGTACTGAAGAGTCGGGTTATTCGATCTATAGGCGTCTGGTTTCACAGTTGATGAGCGGTGAAGAGCAGCTCCCCAGCCTCCCCATGATCACCCTGGAAATTCGCCGCGTGCTGGCAAATCCGGATGCCAGCACCGCTACCCTGGCGCGGGTCATCAACAAGGACCCCGCCCTCAGCGCCACCCTGGTCAAGCACGCGGCGAGCACGCGCCTGCGCACCGCGCCGCCGCCCAAGACCCTGGATGATGTGATCCGCACCCTTGGCATGTTGGAGGTGGACCGCATCACCATGGTCCACAGCATCAAGAGCCTGTTCACCCTGCACAGCGCCGCGCACAAGAAGCTCTTCGTCGACACCTGGGGCCGCCTGGCCCGGCGCGGCAGCATCAGCGCCGTGCTGGCGCGGCTGATCGGCCACGCCTCGTCCGACCATGTGCTGCTGGCCAGCGTGCTCAGCGACATCGGCGCCCTGGCCATCCTCTCGGCGTTCAAGGATGCCCAGCAGATCCCATCCCCCGAGCTCTACACCCGCCTGTGCCGGGAATACGGCAAATCCCTCGGGGTGATCGTGCTGAAGAAATGGTCGGTGGATGAAAGCTACATCTCCGTGGTGCGCAACCTGGGCGCCTGGGACGAGTCCTCAGGCCCGGGCGTCGAACTGGCCGACCTGATCAACCTTGGCCTGTTCCACGCCCTGCGTGATGCCGGCCCTACCGCTCTGCTGCCACCGCTGGTGGATCTTGTCGCCTATCGTAAGTTGCAGGCCCCCTGAATGCCCTGGACCCCAGCGGCAATGGCCTGGCCCTCGTGGCCAGCCAGCGCGCCGAGATCCAGCGGGTGGAGTCGCTGCTTCAGTAGTCGCACCGTTCTGGTGCAATGCCTTCCCGTCGCAGGGCCGCTGCGGGGTTCTGCTGGCCGGAGTGCCTCGCCATGCGTCGTGCAGCACCCCGGGGTGCTGCCGGCGACAAAGGGGTAACCCCCAGGTTCGGCTTTTGCATGGGGCTTGTTTTCGGCCCCCTGGCCGATCCGGGTCCAATGAGGTGTCGTCATGACAGCATTACTCACGCCGGGCGTGCGTCTGCTCGAAGGGTTCAGCTTCGCGCGGAAATTCCAGCTGCTCTTCCTTTTGTTCATCCTGCCCCTGGGCTATGCCCTGTGGGTGATCACCACCTCCTACCTGGACCGCCTCGGCCTGGTGGAGGGCGAGCTCAGTGGCATGCGGGTGATCGCCACGCTGGCCGATGCCCAGCATGAGGTCGGCACCCAGCGTCTGCTGCTGGCCCGCTGGAAGGGCACCGAGGATGCCGCCAAGTCCCTGCTCGAGCAGCGCAGCGGCCGCCTGCAGGAAGCCCTGGCCAAGGTCGATGCACAGCTGAAGACGGAGCAGCTCGGCGAGCAGAGCCGCAAGCTGTTCGAGGAAGCCCGTTCGCGCAGCGAGCGCATCAGCTTCCAGGCCCTGGCGCCGCTGGCGCTGCCGGATGCACTAGAGCGTTTCCAGGACGTACTGCAGAGCCTGCAATCCTTGCGTGAGCAGGTGGCCACCGAGACCGGGCTGATCCTCGACCCGGGCATGGACACCTATCTGATGATGGAGCAGCTCACCTACGTGCAGCCGCGCGCCCAGGAGCTGCTCGGCAGTTTCGCCGCCAACGCCCATGGCGCGGTGGTGTCGCAGCACTTCACCCTGCAGAGCCGGGTCGCCGTGCGTGACCTGCGCCGCTCCCTCGATGACACGTCGCGGCAACTGCGCAAGGCCCAGGACGCCATCGCCCAGGCATCCGACGTCAACGCCGCGCTGGATGCCCCGTTCCGCCAGGCCGACCAGGCCATGAACGACTTCCTCGCCCGGGTCGACAAGGGCATGTTCGAGGCCAACCCCTTCACCCTCGGCACCGCCGAGTTCATCCAGCAGGTGGAGCGCCTCGACGGCCAACTGGTGGCCCTGCAACAGGCGCTGACCGAGCGCTTCCAGGCGCGCCTCGGCGACTTCCGTACCCAGGCGCTGCGCAGCATGGTCCAGGTGATCGGCGGCTTCAGCCTGCTCACCCTGCTGGCCCTGTACATGCTGCTGTGCCTCAACGCGGCCATCCGCCGGGGTACCGCCGCCATCACCGAAGCCGCCGAAGGCCTGCGTGCCGGTGACCTGCGCGTGGCCGCCACCGTGCATGGCAGCGACGACCTGGCGCAGATCGCCGAAGCCCTCAACGCCGCGCTGGCGCAGCTGCGCAGTTCGCTGGAGGGCGTGAACCTCGAGAGCGGCCAACTGGGTGGCACCGTGCAGCAACTCAATGCCCAGGCCCAGGACACCCTTACCTCGGTGGAGCAGCAGCAGGGCCAGGTCAGCCAGATCGCCGCCGCCGCGCACCAGTTGGCGGCCACCGCCCAGAGCGTGGCCGAAAGCTGCGAGGGCGCCGCCCAGGATGCCCAGCAGACCCGCGAAATCGCCATGCAGAGCAACCAGCGCAGCGCCCGCACCGGGGCCAGCATGCGTGAGCTGAGCACGCGCCTGGGGGACACCGTCTCCTCGTTGCAGCAACTGCGCGACCAGGCCCAGCAGATCAACCGCGTGGTGGATGTGATCAAGGGCATCGCCGAGCAGACCAACCTGCTGGCGCTCAACGCCGCCATCGAAGCCGCGCGCGCGGGCGAGCAGGGCCGTGGTTTTGCCGTGGTCGCCGACGAGGTGCGCAGCCTGTCCCAGCGCACCCAGGACTCGACCAAGGAAATCGGCGACACCGTCGCCAGCCTGCAAGGGGTGGTCGGCCAGGCCGTGGCGTTGATGGAGGCCGCGTTCAAGCAGGCCGAGGGTGATGTGGGCAGTGTGCTGAGCATGGGCGACGACCTCTCCGGCATCGCCGATGCGGTACAGCGGGTCAGTGATCGCCTGGCGCAGATCGCCACCGCCGCCGAAGAACAGGCCGCCACGGCGGACGAGGTCAGCGGCAATATCCAGCAGGTGGACCAGGCTGCCAGCCTGTTGCTGCATGGTGCCCAGTCGGTGCAGGCCGCCGCCGAGCAACTGCATCGCGGCAGCCAGGCGCTGAACCAGAACACCGCGCGCTTCCGCCTGTCCTGATCGCCGGACAACCGGCCGCCTGCGGGCGGCCGGCCTTCCTTACAGCTTCCAGAACGGCTTCAGCGCCTCTTCCAGGGCCTGTTCGCGGGTCAGCCCGATATCGCGCAGCGCCTGCTCGTCCAGGTCCAGCAGCGCCTTGCGGGTGTGCAGACGGCGCCAGAAGCGATACCAGCGGCCGTCTTCGGCGAAGCTGGCATTGGCGCGGGCGCACAGGTGCTCCAGCTCCAGTTCTTTCCCGTGGAGGCTCAGCCGCGTATCGCTCAGGCCGTTCATGTCGTTCTCCTCATGCTGGGGTGCGGGTGTATGGAGAACATGATGAATGGGCGACGAAAAGCATTACAGATTCACGGTGCTGATATTTTTTTCATACAGATTGCGCGGCTTTGCGTCTGAATCCACAATTTACCCGTTATCTGTACCGGTCTGTGCGCAACCCGCCCTGCGCAAGGGGAACTGTCATGAAGCTCTACACCCAGCTCGCCGAAACCCTCGCCGAGCGCATCGAGCAGGGCTACTACCGCCCGGGCGACCGCCTGCCCTCGGTGCGCGCCCTGAGCCAGGAGCACGGCGTCAGCCTCAGCACCGTGCAGCAGGCCTATCGCCTGCTGGAGGACGGCGGCCTGGCCGTGCCACGGCCGAAGTCCGGCTACTTCGTACCGCCCCGCCGCGAGGCCCCGGCGCTGCCGGCCATGACCCGCGCGGCGCAGCGCCCGGTGGACGTGTCGCAGTGGAGCGACGTGCTGGAGCTGGTCAAGCGCGGCGCCCGCGACGGCCTGGTGCAACTGGGCCGGGGCATGCCCGACGTCTCCAGCCCCACCTTGCGGCCGCTGCTGCGCAGCCTCGCGCAGGTCGCCCGGCGCCCGGACCTGGGGGGCCTCTACTACGACGCCATCCAGGGCTCGCTGCCGCTGCGCGAGCAGGTTTCGCGGCTGCTGGTGGATGCGGGCTGCCAGATTCCCGCTAGCGACCTGATCATCACCACCGGCTGCCACGAGGCGCTGTCCGCCTCCATCCGCGCCATCTGCCAGCCGGGGGACATAGTCGCGGTGGACTCGCCAAGCTTCCACGGCGCCATGCAGGCGCTGAAGGGCTTCGGCATGAAGGCCCTGGAACTGCCCACCGACCCGATCAACGGCATCAGCCTGGAGGCGCTGGAAATGGCCCTGGAGCAGTGGCCGATCAAGCTCATCCAGCTCACCCCCAACTGCAACAACCCCCTGGGCTACATCATGCCGGAGGCCCGCAAGCGCGCCCTGCTGACCCTGGCCCAGCGCTACGACGTGGCGATCATCGAAGACGACGTCTACGGCGACCTGGCCTACCGCTACCCGCGTCCGCGCACCATCAAGTCCTTCGACGAGGACGGCCGCGTGCTGCTGTGCAGTTCCTTCTCCAAGACCGTGGCGCCCGGCATCCGCATCGGCTGGATCGCCCCCGGCCGCTATTTCGACCGGCTGCTGCACATGAAGTACATCTCCACCGGCGCCACCGCCACCCAGCCGCAGATCGCCCTGGCCGAATTCCTCGCCAGCGGCGCCTACGAGCCCCATGTGCGGCGCATGCGCAGCCAGTACCAGAACGGCCGCGACCAGATGATCGACTGGGTGATGAAGTACTTCCCCGAAGGCACCCGCGCCAGCCGGCCCCAGGGCGGCTTCATGCTCTGGGTGGAGCTGGACGAGGGCTTCGACACCCTGCGGCTGAACCGCGCCCTGCTCGACAAGGGCGTACAGATCGCCTCCGGCAGCCTGTTCTCCGCCTCCGGCAAATACCGCAGCTGCCTGCGCATGAACTACTCGCGCAAGCCCGATGCCGAGCAGGAAGCCGCCGTGCGCAAGGTGGGCGAGACGGTGAAGGCGTTGATGGAGGAGACGACCGTGGAAGCGAATTCATTCGCGATGCTTTGAACTCGGCGGCCTTCGGCTACCCATAGACCGGCGTTTTCCTGGGCGCGCTCGCGCAGCCATGTCTTTCCCCGTTGATTAGAGTCCCAGCTTTCCATGGAAGGAGGGCTGGCCAGTGGGCAGTCGCGACCTGCGCAAAGGGCGCGTTTCCGAACTCGGCAGGGTTTATCTCATCACCGCGACTACGGCCGAGCGGCGCCCGCTCTTCGCCGATTTCATGCACGCTCGGTTATTGGTGGGTGAACTGAGGCGCCTGGAACACGGCAACTTGGCACAGTCACTGGCCTGGGTGGTGATGCCCGATCATTTCCACTGGCTGATGCGGCTCAGCGGGCCAATGCCTTTGTCATCGGTGGTCAAGGCACTGAGGGGCCGCACCGCAAGGCGCCTGGGCCTGTCGCTGGACGCTGGAGGGAAGGTCTGGCAGCCAGGGTTCCATGACCGGGCGCTGAGGCGCGAGGATGAATTGCTGCCGATTGCGCGCTATGTGGTCGCCAACCCGCTGAGGGCGGGGCTGGTGCGGCGCCTTGGTGATTACCCGCATTGGGACGCGGTGTGGCTGTGAGCGGGTGGCAGTCCTGCGGCCTGCTTCGCGAATGAATTCGCTCCCACGGGGCACCGTGCTTTTCTGTGGGAGCGAATTCATTCGCGATTGTCCGAGCGCAGGGTTCCTTGGGCGGCAGGGGCCCTCACTCCACCTTCTTCCCACTCGCCAGGTGCGCCGCCAGGGTGCGCAGGGCGCCGAGCTGGCGGCAGATCAGGCCGAGTTCGGTCTGTACCAGGCGGGCGCGTTCGTCCATGTCCTCGGGCAGTTGCTCCAGCTCCTTGGCCAGGGCTTCTTCCGGGTCGCTGTGGATGGTCACCGGCTTGCGCGCGGCGAGGTCGGTGGCGATTTCTTCCAGGGCGGTGGCGATGCGCTCGGCGGCGTCGCCCAGCAGGTTGCCTTCCAGGGCCATGGGCTCGCTGGAGCGGTGGGCGCCGAGGGCGGAGAGGTAGCTGAGCAGGGTGTGGGAGAGCACCAGGAAGCGGAAGCCGATGTCCGCTTCCTTACGGAAATGCCCCGGCTCCATGAGCATGTTGGCCAGGGTCGTGGACAGCGCCGCGTCGGCGTTGTGGGCGTTACGCCGGGCCAGGCGGTAGGCCAGGTCGTCGCGCTTGCCGCCGCTGTACTGCTGCACCAGTTGGCGCAGGTAGCGGGCGTTGCAGGCCAGGGTGTTGGCGACCACACGGTGCAGGCCGCGGCCCTGCCAGTCGGGGAGGATGAAGATCACCGCCAGGGCGGCGATCAGGCTTCCCAGCAGGGTGTCCACCAGGCGCGGTACGAACAGGCCGTAGCTGTCGCCGATCTGGTTGAAGCAGAACAGCACCATCAGGGTGATCGCCGCCGTCGCCAGGGTGTAGCGCGTGGCGCGGTTGGCGAAGAAGATCACCCCGGCCACCACCGCGAACAGCGATTGCACCAGGGCGCTGGGGAACAGGTCGAACAGCGCCCAGCCCAGGGCCAGGCCGATGACGGTGCCGATGATCCGCTGCACCAGCTTGCGCCGGGTGGCGCCGAAGTTGGGCTGGCAGACGAATACGGTGGTGAGCAGGATCCAGTAGCCCTGGCTGGGGTGGATCAGGTGCAGCACGCCGTAGCCGGTGGACAGGGCGATGGCCATGCGCAGGGCGTGGCGGAACACCAGGGAGGTGGGGGTGAAGTTCTGCTTGAGGCGCTCCCAGACGTCCTTCAGGCCCTTGGGCGATCGGTCCAGCAGGCTGCTGTCCTGGGCTTCGGCGAGGGCGTCGGGGTTGCTGGCGTCGGTCAGCAGGCGGTCGAGGGTGGAGAGGTTGCCGGCCAGGGCGTTGAGCGAGCGCAGCAGGCCGCGCCAGGCCGGGTTGCTCTGGATGCGCAGGTGCTCCAGGGAACGGTGCAGGTCGTCCAGGGCCTGGGTGCCGTCGTTGTAGTCGAAGGGCTGGCGCATCTGGATGGCCTGGCCCAGGGCCTGGCAGGCACCGCCCTGCTGGCGCAGCAGGCGCTGGCAGCGGAACAGCACGTCGCTGTGGAAGAAGGCCTCGGCCAGCTGGTTGTAGGGATAGTGCGAGGAGCTGGCGCGTTCGTGGATGTCCTGGGCGAGGAAGTACAGCTTCAGGTAGCGGCTCACCTTGGGGCCGGGGCGGCCATTGCCGACCCGGTGCAGGATGATCTCCTTGGCCGCGTTCAGCGCCGCCACCACCTTGCCGTTCTGCTGCGCCAGTTCCAGGCGCTTGGCTTCCACATCCAGCTCGCGCAGCGGCTCGAAGAGGTTGGCCTTGAGCTTGAGGTAGCGCCCCAGCTCGCGGTACAGCCGGGCCAGGCTCTGCTGCACCGGCTGGTGGGTGAACAGCGCCTGCCAGATCACCGAGAGCAACCCGTACCAGGCCGCGCCGCCCACCAGCAGCGCCGGTTCACGCCACAGGTCATGGCCGATGCCGTCACGCTGGTCGACGCCGATCATGCTGTAGATCGACAGGATCAGCGTCGCAGAGGCGATGGTGGCGTAGCGCTCGCCCAGGGCGCCGAGCATGGTCAGGCCGAAGGCCGCCAGCGCCAGGGCAGAGACGAACAGCCAGGGGTAGGGGAACAGCAGCTCCACCGAGAAGGAGGCGACGCTGAAGCAGCCCAGGGTCACCAGCAGGGCGTTGAGGCGGCCCTGCCAGCTGTCATCGGTTTCGGCCAGGGCGCTGGCGATGATGCCGAGGAACAGCGGGATCAGCAGGTCCATGCGGTCCTGCTGCCAGCAGAGCGCCATGCTCCCGGTCAGGGCGACGAACACCCGCAGGCTGTAGCTGAACTTGTCCTGGGCCCAGAGACGGCGCAGGGAATGACGGAGCGAGGTCGATGACATGGCGGCCTTGTGGGCGTGCGTTCCAGGGGCTCGGCCCGCGCGGGTGTGCGGGGGCCGATCGGCAAGAGGTTACCGTTTGGATGCCGCCCGGGCGAGGCGGGTTACACCCGCTGGCGGGAATGCACAGGTGCTGCCGCCCTCAGGTATGCCCCGGGCTCAGACGAACTGCGCGGCGGCGTGCGCCGAGGCCCAGGCCCACTGGAAGTTGAAACCGCCGAGGTGGCCGGTGATGTCCAGCACTTCGCCGATGAAGTACAGCCCGGGGGACTTCTGCGATTCCATGGTCTTGGACGACACCTCGTGGGTGCTGACCCCGCCCAGGGTGACTTCGGCGGTGCGGTAGCCCTCGGTGCCCGATGGCGTGAGCTGCCAGTCGGTGAGGGCTTCGGCGATGGCCTGCAACTCGGCCAGGCTGTACTGCTTCATCGGCCGCGAGGCGAACCATCGCTCCGCCAGCAGGGTGGCGAACTTGCGGGTGAAGAGTTCACCCAGCAGGGTCTTCAGCTCGGCATTGGGGCGTTCGCCCTGCTGCTGCACCAGCCAGGCGGGCACGTCGAGATGGGGCAGCAGGTTGATCGAGATCGCCTCGCCGGGGTTCCAGTAGGAGGAGATCTGCAGGATGGCGGGGCCACTGAGGCCGCGGTGGGTGAACAGGATGTTCTCGCGGAAGCTGGCGCCGTTGCAGCTCACCAGGGCGTCCACCGAGGTGCCGGAGAGTTCGGTGCACATCGCCTTGAGCTGGTCGGTGATGGTGAAGGGCACCAGGCCGGCGCGGGTCGGCAGCACTTCGTGGCCGAACTGGCGGGCCACCTGGTAGCCGAAGCCGGTGGCGCCCAGGGTGGGGATCGACAGGCCGCCGGTGGCGATCACCAGGGATTGGCAGCGCACCGGGCCGATGGCGGTCTGCAGCGCGTAGCCGGCCTCGTCGCGGGCGATGGCGCTGACGGCGGTGTCCAGGCGCAGGTCGACGCCGTGCTCGTCGCACTCGGCCAGGAGCATGGCGAGGATGTCGCTGGCCTTGTGGTCGCAGAACAGCTGGCCGAGCTTCTTCTCGTGGTAGGCGACACCGTGCTTGTTGACCAGCTCGAGGAAGTCCCACTGGGTGTAGCGGGCCAGGGCCGACTTGCAGAAGTGGGCGTTGGCGGAGAGGAAGTTGGCCGGCTCGGTGTAGAGGTTGGTGAAGTTGCAGCGGCCGCCGCCGGACATGAGGATCTTCTTGCCGGCCTTGTTCGCGTGATCGAGCAGCAGCACCTTGCGACCGCGCGCGGCGGCCTTGGAGGCGCACAACAGACCGGCGGCGCCGGCCCCGATAATCACCACATCAGTCACGAACAAGAAACCACCCTCAGAAGTCGAATCGGCCAAGGCGCGCGCCGGTGGCGAAGTCTACCCTATGGAGGTGCCGCGACCAGCGCTCTCCGCTGGCTGGCAAGGGAAATGCGTGCAGTCCGGTGATTCCGACCGTCCCAGCCCCAGTGGAAGCCATGGATGAAAAAGACCTGCAGTTGTTTGCTGTTGCTCGTTCTGCTTTGCACGGGGGCTGCACGCGCCGAGCACCTGCGGCTGGTGGCCAACACCTGGCCGCCGTTCACCGACGCCAACCTGCCCCAGGGTGGCCTGGCGGTGGACCTGGTGGTGACAGCGCTGCAGCGCGCCGGGCACACCTCCGAGTATGTGGAGGTGCCCTGGGCGCGGGCACTGCGCGGGCTGGAGGTGGGCGACTACGACGTGGTGGTCAACGCCTGGTACGACCAGGCTCGCGCTGTCTACGGCCTGTATTCGAAGCCCTACCTGGTCAACCGTGTGCGCTTCCTCCGTCATCGCGGCGCGAAGGTGAATTTCGAGACCCTGGCCGACCTGCGCCCCTACAGCATCGCCGTGGTGCGGGGCTATGCCTACTCCGCCGAGTTCGACCATGACCCGACCCTGGACCGGGTGCCGGTGATGGGCTTCGAGATGGGCGCGCGCATGCTCGCCGCCGGGCGCGTGCAACTGACCCTGGAGGACGAACTGGTGGCGCGCTATCACCTCAACCGCGAGCTGAAGGAGCTCAAGGGCCAGCTGGAGTTCCTGCCGCGACCGCTCAGCGAGAACAACCTGGCGATCCTGGTGCGGCGCAGCCACCCGATGCATCGCCAGGTGGTGGAGGACTTCGACCGGGCGATGCAGGCGATGCGCGACGACGGGACCTACCAGCGCATCTTCGAGCGCCACGGCTTCTAGCGGTTGGCGATGGTCCGCCCGCGGCCTTCGTGCTTGGCCTGGTAGAGGCGCTGGTCGGCTTCGTGGAGCAGGCTTTCCAGGTCTTCCGGCGGCCCCTGGTAGATGCCGGCGCTGAATGACAGCGGCGGTGCATCGGCGGCGTACTTGAGGCGGGCGCAGTTGCGTCGCAGCTGGTCGAGGGTGGCCTTGAGGGTGGTCGCGTCGCTCTTGCTGACCACGGCGAACTCTTCACCGCCGAGGCGGCCCAGCAGGGCGTCGGGCAGGGCGTGGGCCAGCACCCGGGAGAACATCACCAGGGCGGTGTCGCCGCTGGCGTGGCCGAACTTGTCGTTGATCAGCTTGAAGAAGTCGAGGTCGAGCATTGCCACGCTCAGCTCCTGGCCGGCGCGCTGGGCCTGCTGGAACAGCTGCAGGCCCTGTTCGTAGAAGGCGCGGCGGTTGTAGAGGTTGGTCAGCGAGTCGAACAGCGCCGCCTGCTTCAGTGCGCGCATCAGGTCGCGGCGCTCCAGGGTCGACATCACCCGGCAATTGAGTTCCTCGGTGCAGAAGGGCTTGCGCAGGAAGTCGTCGGCGCCGTGCTTGATGAACATGGCGCTGAGCGAGCCTTTCTGGTCTGCCGAGAGGCCGAGGATGATCAGCTCGGTGCGGTGCAGCTTCTGTCGCAGCATCTTCACCAGGTCGAAGCCGCTGATGCCGGGCATGCCGTGGTCCACCAGCAGCAGGTCGATGTCCGGCTGCTCCTGGAGAATGTGCAGGGCTTCGTCGCCGTCGCGGGCCTCGATGATCTGGTAGAGGTGCGGGGTGAGCACCCGGCGTACGAAGTTGCGGGTGGCCTCGGAGTCCTCGGCGACGAGGATCTTCACCCCGCAGTTGCGCACCAGGCGGTGCAGCAGGCGGAAGACGTATTCGTAGGAGTGCTGGCTTTCCTTGAGCACGTAGTCGACCACGCCCTTGAGCAGGAGCTCGTCGCGGCGCTGCTCCTTGTAGGAGCCGGAGAGGACGACGCAGGGCAGTTCGTAGCGCAGCACCAGGTCGACGATCTCGCCGTCGGGCGCATCCGGCAGGTTGAGGTCGACGATGGTGGCGAAGAACAAGGCGGCGGAGGTTTCCAGCAGCACCTCGGCCTCGGCGCAGGAGGCGCAGAACACGGGCTGCAGGTCCGGCTCCTGGCGGAACAGGTGTTCGAGGATCTTGAGGACCAGCGGGCTGTCTTCGACGACCAGAATATTGCGCACGACCTACTCCATTGATGCGTGGCGGGGGCCTCCCGCCAGCGCTGTCATACAGGGCGAACCTTTCCGGGGCGTTACTAGAGGGCGCGCACCTTGAACGAGCGGCCCTTGATCTTGCCGTCACTCAGGCGTTTCAAGGCCTGTTTGACGATGTTCCTGTCCACGGCCACGAAAGCCTGGAAATCGAAGATGGCTATCTTGCCAACCTGTGCACCCGGAATGCCAGCTTCACCTGTCAGCGCGCCGAGGATGTCGCCCGGGCGCACCTTCTCTTTGCGTCCACCGTTGATACACAGCGTAGCCATTGGCGGCAGCAGCGGGTCACGGTTCTTCAAGACCAGTTCATCCAGGCGCTGCCAGTTCAGCGGGGCCTTCTGCAGGTCCTCGATGGCCTGGGCGCGGCTGGCTTCGGCGGGCGCCACCAGGCTCAGGGCCAGGCCCTTCTCGCCGGCCCGGCCACTGCGGCCGACACGGTGCACGTGGATTTCCGGGTCGCGGGACAGCTCGACGTTGATCACCGCTTCCAGGCCGGCGATGTCCAGGCCGCGTGCGGCAACGTCGGTGGCCACCAGCACGCTGCAGCTGCGGTTGGCGAACATGGTCAGCACCTGGTCGCGGTCGCGTTGTTCGAGCTCGCCGTGCAGGGTCTGTGCCGAGATGCGGTTGGCCTGCAGGTGTTCCACCAGCTCCTGGCACTGCTGGCGGGTGTGGCAGAAGGCGACGCTGGACTGCGGGCGATGGTGCAGCAGCAGGTGGACCACCGTGTCCATGCGCTGGTTGGGGTCGATCTCGTAGAAGCGCTGCTCGATCTGGCTGTCGTCGTGCAGGGCCTCGACCTTCACCTGCTGCGGGTTGCGCAGGAAGCGCCCGGCCAGTTCGGCGATGCCCTTGGGGTAGGTGGCGGAGAACAGCAGGGTCTGCCGCTTGGCCGGGGTCTGCTCGATGATGTCGGCGATGCTGTCGTAGAAGCCCATGTCGAGCATGCGGTCGGCTTCGTCCAGCACCAGGGTGTTGAGGCCGTCGAGCTTCAGGGTGCCCTTGCGCAGGTGCTCCTGGATGCGCCCCGGGGTGCCGACGATGATGTGCGCGCCGTGCTCCAGGGAGCCGATCTGCGGGCCGAAGGGCACGCCGCCACAGAGGGTCAGCACCTTGATGTTGTCGGCGGCACGGGCCAGGCGGCGGATTTCCTTGGCCACCTGGTCGGCCAGCTCGCGGGTCGGGCACAGCACCAGGGCCTGGCAGCCGAAGAAGCGCGGGTTGAGCGGGTCGAGCAGGCCGATGCCGAAGGCGGCGGTCTTGCCGCTGCCGGTCTTGGCCTGGGCGATCAGGTCCTGGCCCTTGAGGATCACCGGCAGGCCCAGGGCCTGGATGGGCGTCATCTCGTGGTAGCCGAGGGCGTCGAGGTTGGCCAGCATGGCGGCGGACAGGGGCAGGGCGGAAAAGGCGTTGGTGGTCACGGGCGGGGCCTGGCAATCGGATAGGCGCGCAGTTTAGCAGGATGGCGCCGGGCCACCTTGCCGTCCCGGTGTCGCAGCGCCTTATCAGTGGCCGATATCGTCGGGTACCCGACGCACGGCGCGACCGCTGTCCGGCGGCAGCTGGAAGAAGATCGCCGCCGCCAGCAAGGTGAGGGTGCCGACGCACAGGTAGGTGGCCTGGAAGGCCGCCAGCACCGAGGGCGCATCGGGCTTGCCGAAGCCGCCCAGCAGCGCCGCGGCCACCGCCACGCCGAGGCTCATGGACAGCTGCATCACCACCGAGAGCAGGCTGTTGCCGCTGCTGGCCTGGTGGTCGTCGAGGTCGAGCAGGGTGACGGTGTTCATGGCGGTGAACTGCATGGAGTTGACCGCGCCCAGGGCGGCCAGGTGCAGGAGCAGCAGCGGGTAGGGCGTGTCGGCGTCGATCAGCGCCAGGCTGGCGATCATGCCGCCGAGCAGCAGGGTGTTGCCCAGCAACAGGCGGCGGTAGCCGAGGCGGTCGAGCAGTGGCTTGGCCAGGGGCTTGGCGATCATCGCCGAGAGCGCCAGGGGGATCATGGTCATCCCCGCCTGGGCCGGCGGAAAGCCCAGCGCCACCTGCAGCAACAGGGGCGTGAGGAAGGGCAGGGCGCCGCTGCCCAGGCGCGAGAAGAGGTTGCCGAGGATGCCGGCGGCGAAGGTGCGGGTGCGGAACAGCGAGGGGGCGAACAGCGGCTGTTCCACCTGCACCGCGTGCAGCCAGTAGGCGGCCAGGCAGGCGAGGCCGCCGAGCAGCAGGAGCATCACCCGCACATGGGGCAGGTGCAGTTCGCCCAGGCCCTCCAGGGCAATGGTGATCAGCACCATGGCGGTGCCGAACAGCAGGAAACCGTAGACGTCCAGGCGCACCGGGCCGCTGGAGCGCAGGTCGGGCATGAAGCGCCAGGCGGCCCAGCCGCCGATCAGGCCGACGGGCAGGTTGATGAGGAAGATCCAGTGCCAGGTGGCGTATTCCACCAGCCAGCCGCCGAGGGTGGGGCCGATCAGCGGGCCGAACAGGCCGGGCAGGGTGATGAAGCTCATGATCCGCACCAGCTCGGTACGTGGGTAGGCGCGCAGCACCACCAGGCGCCCCACCGGCATCATCAGCGCACCGCCCAGGCCTTGCACCACGCGGGCGGCGACCAGCTGCGGCAAGGTGGCGGAGAGGGCGCAGAACAACGAGCCCAGGCTGAACAGGACGATGGCGCCGAAGAATATCCGGCGGGTGCCGAAGCGGTCGGCGATCCAGCCCGAGGCGGGAATCAACAGGGCCACCGTGAGCATGTAGGCGATGATCACCGACTGCATGCGCAGCGGGTCTTCGGCCAGGTCGCGGGCCATGGCTGGCAGGGCGGTGTTGAGGATGGTGCCGTCCAGGGCCTGCATGAAGAAGGCGACGGCCACCAGCCAGGGCAGCAGGCGGGCGGTGCGAGCGTCGAGGCTGGGCAGATCGGCCATGGGATTCCTTGGGCGTGCGACCTTGCGGACTTTAGGCGCCGCCGGCCGGGCTGTCATCCCGCCGCGAGCGGCGACGGCTGCTAGGCTTGGTTCACTCCCCCCTCGCGTTTGCTGCAGAATGGCCCCTATGCGGATCTGCTGTGCGCTGCTGCTTTCCCTGTTGGTCCTGGCGCCCTGCCATGGGGCGCAGTGGTTCCCGGTACCGGTGATCGCCGACGGGCAGGCCCGCGACTATGTCCCCCTCGACCATGCCAGCCGGCCCTGGCGCATCTGCACCCTGCTGCCCCATGGCATCGACCGCTATTGGTGGGGCGTCGCCTGGGGGCTGGACGAGGAAGCCCGGCGCCAGGGCGTGCAGCTGGGCATCTACGAAGCCGGCGGCTACCAGTTCCCGGCCATGCAGCGCGCCCAGCTGGCCCGCTGCATCCAGCTCGGTGCCGACGTCTTCGTCATCGGCGCCATCGAGGCCCGTGGCCTGTGCCACGAGATCAAGCAGTTGAAAAGAAACGGCACGCCGGTGATCGACCTGGTGAACGGCATCGACTGCGATGGCGTGACCGCGCACGCGCGGGTGGATTTCGCCGATATGGCGCGGGAGGCCCTGGGCTACATCGGTGAGAGGGCGGGGGGCGGGCCGATCAACCTCGGCTGGCTGCCGGGCCCCAGGGACGCGGGCTGGGTGCTGGACGCCGAGCGCGGCTTGCGCACGGCCATGGACGGCACGTCGGTGCGCCTGGCCGATGGCGGCTACGGGCCGGTGGACCGCTCGACCCAGGCGGCGCTGGTGCGCGGGCTGCTGGGGCGTGAGTCACGCCTGGACTACCTGCTGGCCAATGCCGAAGCGGCCGCCTTCGCCGCGCAACTGGTCAAGGGGTCGCCGTCGCGCTTCCAGACCCAGGTGGTCTCGCTGTATGCCACCGAGCGGGTGGTGGAGGACATTCGACAGGGGCTGGTGCTGGCGGCACCGACGGATTCGCCGGTGATCCAGGCGCGCATTGCCATCGACCTGGCGGTGCGGGCGCTGGAGGGCAAGGGTGAGGCGCGCTGGGTCAGCCCGCGCATCCAGATGCTGGACCGGCAAAGCCTGGAGCATTTCGATATCAGCCGGCTGATGCCGCCGGGTGGGCACTGGATGATCCGTCAGGAGCTGCCGGAGTAGGGCGGGGCGCCCGGGCCGGAGCCCGGGTTGCGGGAATGAAGGGGCGGTACTGGCCGCCCCTGGGGTTCAGCCGGCCTTGCGCTGCGGCTGGGTGCGTACCGGGGCGTCGCCGGCGACGTAGTAGCTGGCGGTGCTGCGGGGCAGCGGCTGGCGGCCACGGATCCGGTCGGCGATCTTCTCGGCGATCATGATGGTGGTGGCGTTGAGGTTGCCGGTGATGATCTCCGGCATGATCGACGCATCCACCACGCGCAGCCCTTGCATGCCGTGCACGCGGCCCTGGCCGTCGACCACCGCCATCTCGTCGCTGCCCATCTTGCAGGAGCAGGAAGGGTGGAACGCGGTTTCGGCGTGGTTGCGGATGAAGTCGTCCAACTCGGCGTCGGTCTGCACCTGGGCACCGGGGCTCAGTTCGCGGCCGCGGTACTTGTCCAGGGCCGGCTGCGCCATGATCTCGCGGGTGATGCGGATGCCGTCGCGGAACTCCTGCCAGTCCTGCTCGGACGCCATGTAGTTGAACAGGATGCTCGGGTGCTCGCGCGGGTCGCGGGACTTGAGGCGGATGCGGCCGCGGCTCGGCGAGCGCATGGAGCCCATGTGCGCCTGGAAGCCGTGCTCCTGCACGCCCTTGCTGCCGTTGTAGTTAATCGCCACCGGCAGGAAGTGGTACTGGATGTTGGGCCAGGCGAATTCGGGGCGGGTGCGGATGAAGCCGCCGGCCTCGAACTGGTTGCTGGCGCCCAGGCCTTTGCCGCGGAACAGCCAGTTGGCGCCGATGGCGGGCTGGTTCCACCACTTGGTGGCCGGGTAGATGGACACCGGCTCCTTGCAGGCGTACTGCAGGTAAAGCTCGAGGTGGTCCTGCAGGTTCTCGCCGACGCCGGGCAGGTCGTGCACCAGGGGGATGTCGAACTCGCGCAGCAGGGCGCTCGGGCCGACGCCGGAGCGCTGGAGGATCTGCGGCGAGGCGATGGCGCCGGCGCACAGCAGTACTTCGCGGCGGGCGTTGATGGTGATCGGCTCGTTGCCGTCGCCGTGCAGGTAGGCGACGCCACTGGCGCGCTTGCCGGTGAAGAGGATGCGGTCGGTGGTGGCGTGGGTGACGATGGTCAGGTTGGGCCGGCCACGGGCCTGGTCCAGATAACCGCGACCGGTG
Source organism: Pseudomonas solani (assembly GCF_026072635.1). NCBI lineage: Bacteria > Pseudomonadati > Pseudomonadota > Gammaproteobacteria > Pseudomonadales > Pseudomonadaceae > Pseudomonas > Pseudomonas solani. The sequence goes on from NZ_AP023081.1 coordinate 2,745,151, forward strand.
GCGGCGCGGCGGCCTTCCGGGGTCACGGTGCGGTCCATCGGGCCGAAGCCTTCCTGCTGGTAGCCGTTGAGGTCGTCGGTGGCCGGGTAGCCGGCCTGCACGCCGGCCTCGACCATGGCGTGGAACAGCGGGTTGTTGCCGGCCTTGGGCGTGGTGACGCTCACCGGGCCGTCGCCGCCGTGGTAGTCGTTGGGGCCGATGTCGCGGGTCTCGGCCTTGCGGAAGTAGGGCAGGCAGTCGAGGTAGGTCCAGTCTTCCAGGCCGGGCGCCTTGGCCCAGTTGTCGAAGTCCAGGGCGTTGCCGCGGATGTAGCACATGCCGTTGATCAGCGAGGAGCCGCCCAGGCCCTTGCCGCGCCCGCATTCCATGCGGCGGTTGTTCATGTGCGGCTCGGGGTCGGTCTCGTAGGCCCAGTTGTAGCGGCGGCCCTGCAGCGGGTAGGCGAGGGCGGCGGGCATCTGGGTGCGGAAGTCCAGGCGGTAGTCGGGGCCACCGGCTTCCAGCAGCAGGACGCTGGTGTTGGCGTCCTCGGTGAGGCGGGTGGCCAGCACGTTACCGGCGGAGCCGGCACCGATGATGATGTAGTCGAATTCTTGAGACATGAGGCTCTCTCTTTAAATGGCTGGGGGGCTGGAAGCCAGGGCTCAGGGCTCCTGGCTTCCCGCTTCGGGCTGCCGTTTAGAAGACGGAGAAGTAGTCGCCGAGCTCGACCTGCACCGACTTGATGCGGGTGTAGTGGGCGAGGGTGGTGAGGCCGTTCTCGCGGCCCACGCCGGACTGCTTGTAGCCGCCGACGGGCATCTCGGCGGGCGACTCGCCCCAGGTGTTGATCCAGCAGATGCCGGCCTCCAGCTTGTGGATCACGCGGTGGGCGCGGGCCAGGTCGCGGGTGACGATGCCGGCGGCCAGGCCGTAGTCGGTGTCGTTGGCGCGGCGGATGGCTTCTTCCTCGGTGTCGTAGACGAGGATGCTCATCACCGGGCCGAAGATTTCCTCGCGGACGATGGTCATCTCGTCCGTGCAGTCGGTGAACACGGTCGGGGCCACGTAGGCGCCCTTGGCGTAGTCGCCGTCGGTGACGCGTTCGCCGCCGATCAGCAGGCGCGCGCCTTCCTTGCGGCCGGACTCGATGTAGCCGAGCACGCTCTCCATGTGCGGGAAGCTGGTGAGTGGGCCGAAGTTGGTGTTCTCGTCCTGCGGGCTGCCCAGGCGGATGCGCTTGACGCGCTCGACCACCTTGGCCTCGAAGCGCGCCTGCAGTACGCGCGGGATGAACACGCGGGTGCCGTTGGTGCAGACCTGGCCGGAGCTGAAGAAGTTGGCCATGACGGCGATGTCGGCGGCGCGATCGAGGTCGGCGTCCTCGAAGATGATCAGCGGCGATTTGCCGCCCAGCTCCATGGTCACTTCCTTGAGGGAGGAGCTGGAGGCGCTGGCCATCACCTTCTTGCCGGTGGCGGTGCCGCCGGTGAAGGAGATCTTCTCGATCTGCGGGTGCTCGGTCAGCCACTGGCCAACTTCGCGACCGCTGCCGGTGAGAACGTTGAACACGCCGTCCGGCACGCCGGCTTCGGTGTAGATCTCGGCCAGCTTGAGGGCGGTCAGCGGGGTCACTTCGCTGGGCTTGAAGATCATCGCGTTGCCGGCGGCCAGGGCCGGGGCGGATTTCCACATGGCGATCTGGATCGGGTAGTTCCAGGCGCCGATGCCGGCGACCACGCCCAGGGGTTCGCGGCGGGTGTAGACGAAGCTGGTTTCGCGCAGGGGGATCTGCTCGCCCTCGATGGCGGGCACCAGGCCGGCGTAGTACTCGATCACGTCGGCGCCGGTGACGATGTCCACGGCGCGGGTCTCGGCCAGGGGCTTGCCGGTGTCCAGGGTCTCCAGGGCGGCCAGCTCGTCGTTGCGCTCGCGGAGGATCTCCACGGCACGGCGCAGGATGCGCGAACGCTGCATGGCGGTCATCGCCGCCCACACCTTCTGCCCTTCGATGGCGCTGGCGACGGCGCGCTCGACGTCTTCCTTGCCGGCGCGCTGGACGTTGGCGAGGACCTCACCGTTGGCCGGGTTGATGCTCTCGAAGGTGGCACCGCTGGTGGAGTCGACGTAGCGACCGCCGATGTAGAGCTTCTGGTCTTCGAATCGGGCCATGGGGTTCGTCCTCTCAGGTCTCGTTTGCGCAAGGCGGGCCGCGCTCGGGCGGGCCCTTTGTCGGAATCCCGGGCACGGCGAAGGTGCCCGGAAGCGTGAAAACGAGCCTACTTTATTTTTATTGAACGTTCAAACAACAAAGAATAAGCTGCGCTCCATGAACGGGGCTGCGGCAGTTCGCCGCACCTCTTCAGGCCGCATTGCAGAGGCTTCGCCGGGTTACATGAGCGGGTCGGCAGGGCGGCGCGGGTCTGTCGTTGCGCCGTCAGGCGCGTGCTTTCACTGCCCTGGAGCTCTTCTCCACATGAGTACCGCTTCCCTTGCGCTGCATCCCGAGTCGCGTGCGCGGCTCAACCCCGTGGTGTTCTTCGGTTCCACCGCGTTGATCCTGATCCTCACCGTCGCCCTGATCCTCTTCCCCGAGGGGGCCGGGCTCTGGCTGAACAAGGCGCAGAGCTGGCTCTCGCGCAGCTTTGGCTGGTACTACATGCTGGCCATCGGGGCCTACCTGTTCTTCGTGCTCTACGTGGCCTTCTCCCGCTATGGCAACCTGCGCCTGGGCGCGGACGGCGACCGGCCGGACTTCAGCTACGGCGCCTGGGCGGGGATGCTGTTCTCCTCGGGCATCGGCATCTCGCTGCTGTATTTCGCCGCCTCCGAGCCCATCGACCACCTGTACAACCCGCCGGAAGGCGAGGCGGGCACCGAGCACGCGGCGCGCCAGGCGTTGCAGCTGACCTTCCTCCACTGGGGCGTGCACGGCTGGGCCATCTACGCGCTGGTGGGCCTTGCCGTGGGCTACTTCGCCTACCGCCACAAGCAGCCGCTGGCGCTGCGCTCGGCGCTCTACCCGCTGTTTGGCGAGCGTCTGATGAAGGGCTCGGTGGGCAACGCGGTGGATTGCTTCGGCATCTTCGTCACCCTGCTGGGCCTGGTGACCAACCTCGGCATCGGCTCGCTGCAGGTCTCCTCGGGCCTGGAGTACCTGTTCGGCTATCCCCACAGCCAGGGCGCGCTGCTGACGGTGATCCTGGTGATGAGCGCGGTGGCGACCCTGGCCGCGGTGTCGGGGATCGAGAAAGGCATCCGCCGCCTGTCGAACCTCAACATCATCCTGTTCAGCGGCCTGCTGCTGTTCGTGCTGCTGGCCGGCGACACCCTGCACCTGCTCAACGGCCTGGTGCAGAACCTCGGCGACTACCTCAACGGCCTGGTGCTGAAGACCTTCGACCTCTACGTCTACACCGGCCAGTCCGGCAAGAGCGAGGCGTGGATGGGCCTGTGGACCCTGTTCTACTGGGCCTGGTGGATTTCCTGGGCGCCCTTCGTCGGCATGTTTATCGCCCGCATCTCCCGCGGCCGCACGGTGCGCGAGCTGGTCTGCGGCGTGCTGCTGATCCCTCTGGGCTTCACCCTGGCGTGGCTGTCGATCTTCGGCAACAGCGCCCTGGACCTGGTGATGGACCAGAACGCGGCCGAGCTGGGCAAGGCGGCGCTGGAGCAGCCGGCGATGTCCATCTACCTGCTGCTGGAGCACTACCCCTGGGCCAAGGCGGTGATCGGCCTGTCGATCTGCGTGGGCTTCGTGCTGTTCCTGACCCCGGCGGATTCCGGCTCGGTGATGCTCGCCAACCTGTCGCGCAAGGGGGGCGAGCTGGACGAGGACGCGCCCAACTGGCTGCGCATCTTCTGGTCGGTGCTGATCACCCTGGTGACCATCGGCCTGCTATTCGCCGGCAACTTCACCGCCATGCAGACGGTGGTGGTGCTGGCCGGCCTGCCGTTCTCGGTGGTGCTGCTGCTCTACATGTTCGCCCTGCTCAAGGCCATGCGCACCGACTTGGAGGCGCAGGAGATGAACCGGCACTCACCGGTGATCGCGCCCGGCCCCGTCTGACCGGCCCGCAATGAGCAACGCCCCAGGGGAAACCCCGGGGCGTTTTCGTTTATGGCGGATGGCTCCGTCCGTAGGGCGGGTGAAACCCGCGAAAGCCCTGTGCCGCCGATGTCGGGTTGCACCCGACCTACCCGCCATGGCCAATGTAGGGGCGATTTCAATGGCTCTGTCTGCGTTAAGTGTTGCTAGAGGATTTGAGTCCAGCTGATTGCCGAGCTCTGGTGATATTTCTGGTTTCGCCCACCCGGGCGAGTCCCTTTTAACAATCGTCGGAATGCCGAACCACTTAAAAGGAACCAAAAGGGCTTGCCCCTGCATACGGGTCTGGCTTCGCCAGACTCCCCTCGCTCCATCATCGTTACTCGCTACGCTCGCCCTTCGGGCCGCACTGAAGTGCGTTCGCCGCAAGCGTCGTCTGGGGCCGGCGCGATGGGCCATCCATGGCCTGGCGCGCCTCTCGCGGCATCCATGTCGCTCAACCCCTTCCACGACGATTCGCTCGGCCTCCTGAAAGGGGCATTTGGCGGCTGCTCCAACTTTCTTCGTCCAACGCATCACCACGTGGTGCGCACGGACTTTCGTAGGATGGTGTAGAGCGAAGCGAAACCCATGCGGTGGAGGTGGCACGAGCCTTGGGGCGCCCGGAAAGTGCCGTGCTTGAGCGCCTGCATTAAAACCACAAAGCTAACGCCGACAGCGCCATTTCAATCGCCAAGCGGCGCGTCGCGCCGCCATTACGCGCGTCAGCCGGTCGCCTTGGCCAGCTGCAGGTCGAGGTAGTCGTAGGCGATCTGCAGCGCCTGCCGGGCGTTGAAGGTGGTGCCGGTGAGGGCGCTGCGCAGCCACAGGCCGTCGATCAGCGCGGCCAGGCCACGGGCGGCGGCGCGGGCGGGTTCCTGGGGCAGCACGCGGCGGAATTCGCAGCACAGGTTGGAGTAGAGGCGGTGGTCGTTGACCCGTTGCAGGCGGCGCAGGGCGGGCTGGTGCATGCTGGTGGCCCAGAACGCCAGCCAGGTCTTCATGGCCGGGCCGTTGACCTGGCTGTCGTCGAAGTTGCCGTCGATGATGGCGCGCAGGTGCGCCCGTGCGGAGTCGTCGCCCAGGGCCGCGCGACGTTCGCGCACGGCCGTGCTCAGGGCCTGCATCAGGTGGCGCATGGTGGCTTCGAGCAGGCCGTTCTTGTCCTTGAAATAGTGGCTGATGATGCCGTTGGAGACACCGGCGAGGCGGGCGATGTAGGCGATGCTGGCATCGCCCATGCCGACCTGGTCGACGGCTTCGAGGGTCGCGTTGATCAGTTGCGAACGGCGGATCGGCTGCATTCCGACCTTGGGCATCAGGCACTCCAGACGACGAATTCGGACGAAGGAAAGCGCGCAGTCTAGGGCGTATCAAATTGATCGATCAATCAAGAAGGTCGCTTCAAGGATGACCCGTCGGTCAAAGGCATGCGCCGTGAAGCGTTGGAAAAGGCGGGAGGCATAACGAAAAACGGCGATGCGTACCGGGGGCACGCATCGCCGTCGAGAGGTTGCCAGCGCTTACTTAAGCCATTCGGCCACGCGCTCGGGGTTCTTGGCGATCCAGGCCTTGGCGGCCTCTTCGGGCTTGGCGCCCTCGCGGATGGCCAGCATCACGGCGCCCACTTCCTCGCCGTTCCAGGAGAATTTCTTGAGGAAAGCGGTGGCTTCCGGCGCCTTGGCTTCCAGGCCCGGGTTGACCACGGTGTCGACGTGTTCGTCGTCGCCGAAGACCTTCTTCGGGTCTTCGAGGAAGCGCAGTTTCCACTTGGCGAACATCCAGTGCGGAATCCAGCCGGTGACGACGATGGGCTTCTGCGCCTTCTCGGCGCGGGTCAGGGCGGTGGCCATGGCCGGGCCGGAGCTGGGCATCAGCTTGATGTCGAGGTTGTACTGCTTGATGGCGTCTTCGGTGCGGCGCATCACGCCAGCGCCGGCGTCGATGCCGGTGATCTTGCCGTCGAAGTCCTTGCTGTATTTGTTCAGGTCTTCGATGGATTTGGCTTGCACGTAGTCGGGCACGATCAGGCCGATCTTGGCGCCCTTGTAGTTGGAGCCGAGGACCACGACCTTGTCTTTCAGCTTCTCGAAGTATTCGCCGTGGGTGGCGGGCAGCCAGGCGGAGAGGGTGCCATCCAGGTCGCCGCGGGCGATGCCCTGCCACATGATGGCGGGCTCCACCGGCTTGAGCTCGACGCCGTAGCCGAGTTTCTCCTTGAGTATCTCGCCGGCGACGTGGGTGGCGGCGACGCTGTCGTCCCAGCCGTTGACGTAACCGATCTTCAGGGTGGGTTTGTCAGCGGCGTGGGCGCCGAGGCCAATGGCCAGGGCGGCGATGCCGATGGATTGCAGACACAGGGACTTCAGCTTTCGCATACGTAATGCTCCATCAGGTGGGATTGGCAGCTAGCTACGTTGGATGCCACGGGCCCGTTCTCGGGCGGGCTGGGTGGCGCTGCACGCCACGGCCCGGTGGGGCCGTGGCGGCAGGAGACGGGAAGCGGAAAATCAGAGGCCGACGTGTTTCTTGACGGCGGCGGCGCCGTCCTGGCCATCGAGGGTGGTGACGCCGGCCAGCCACTTGTCGAGGATCGCCGGGTTGGCCTTGATCCAGTCCTTGGCGACCACGACCGGGTCTTCCTTCTTGAGGACGCGGTCCATCAGCTGGCTTTCGATCTCGACGCTGAACTGCAGGTTGTTCAGCAGCTTGCCGACGTTGCCGCAGCGCGCCTCGTAATCCGGCGGTACCACGGTGTAGACCTTGGCGGCGCCGAAGTCCGGGCCGAACACGTCATCGCCACCGGCGAGGTAGGTGAGGTCGAACTGGGTGTTCATCGGGTGCGGGGCCCAGCCGAGGAAGACCACCGGCTCCTTCTTCTTCACCGCGCGCTGCACCTGGACCAGCATGCCGGCCTCGCTGGACTCGACCATGCGGAAGCCGCCGAGACCGAACTGGTCGCCCTTGATCATCTTGTCGATCAGCAGGTTGCCGTCGTTGCCCGGCTCGATGCCGTAGATCTTGCCGCCCAGCTGGTCCTTGAACTTGGCGATGTCCTGGAAGCTCTTCAGGCCCGCTTCGGCGGCGTAGGTGGGCACGGCCAGGGTGTACTTGGCGCCTTCCAGGTTGGCGGTCGGCAGCACCTTCACGCCGTTGCCCTTGGTGAAGGGCTCGATCACGGCGTCCATGGAGGGCGCCCAGTAGCCGAGGAACACGTCGATCTGCTTGTTCTTCACGCCGGTGAAGGCGATCGGTACAGAGGCCATGATCTTGCGCGGGGTGTAGCCCAGGCCCTCGGTGAGGACCATCGCGACGCCGGTGGTGGCGGAGATGTCGGCCCAGCCGATCTCGGCGAAACGCACCTGTTTGCAGCTCTCCGGGTCCTGTGCCCACGCGCCTTGCACCAGCGCGCAGGCCAGCAAGCCGGCACCCGCGATCTTCTTCATGTTCATCATCTGCAACTCCCTGCTACTGGAAAGTGATGGCTTCTGTTTTCTAGGTATACGTTATTGCCGTTGCAGCTTGGCCCGCGCGCTCAGCCAGCCGAACAGACGGCCGCGGGAAGCGGTTTGCGGGGTGCCGAAGCTTTCGGTGATGCGGTCGAGGATGATCGCCAGCAGCACCACGGCCATGCCGCTTTCGAAGCCCAGGCCGATGTCCAGGCGCTGGATACTGGCGAGCACGTCGTTGCCCAGGCCGCCGGCGCCGACCATCGAGGCGATGATCACCATCGACAGCGCCATCATGATGGTCTGGTTGACCCCGGCCATGATCGACGGCATCGCGTTCGGCAGCTGCACCTTGTATAGCAGCTGCCAGCTGGTGCAGCCGAAGGATTGCCCGGCCTCGACGATTTCCTTGTTCACCTGGCGGATACCGAGGCTGGTGAGGCGCACCGCCGGCGGCATGGCGAAGATCACCGTGGCGATGATCCCGGGCACGCGGCCGAGGCCGAAGAGCATGGCGGCGGGGATCAGGTAGACGAACGCCGGCATGGTCTGCATGAAGTCGAGGATGGGACGGATGATGTAGGCGACCCGTTCGCTCTTCGCCGCCCAGATGCCCAGGGGCACGCCCAGCAACAGGCTGATCAGGGTGGAGGAGAAGGTCAGCCCGAGGGTGACCACCGTCTGTTCCCAGAAGCCGGTGAGCACGATGAGCACGAAGGCGGCGGCGGTGAACAGGGCGAACTTGACGCCGATGCGCCACAGCCCGAGGCCGACGAAGACGGCGATCACCAGCCAGGCCGGCGGCCACATGAGGAAGCGTTCGATCAGCTCGGAGAAGCCGCTGACCACCGCGCCGATGTTCTCGAAGGCACCGCTGTAGTTATCCAGCAGGTGCTGGACGACGTCGTTGACCCAGCTGCCCAGATCCAGTTTCTCGCTCATGGTCATTCTCCCTGCAGACGGCTAAGCAGGCGGCCCTTGCTGATGGCGCCGCAGTAATGGCCGTCCTGGTCGACGACAGGGATGGGGCCTTCGTTGTCCACCAGGCGTTCGATCACCTGTTCCAGCGGAAGGTCCTCGGGTACCGGCACGATGTGCTTGAGCAGTTCAGGCTCCAGGCACTTGTTCTGGCCTTCTTCCACCAGCAGGGCGATCTTCTCCAGGCTGATGGAGCCACGGAACTTGTTGTCCTCGTCGACGATGAAGGCGTAGTGCTTGTCCAGTGCCTGCAGCTCCTGGCACACCTGCTGGGCGTTGGGCGCCTTGCCGTTATGCACGTAGAGCGGGACGCTATCGGACTTGAGCTGGCCAGCGGTGAGGTAGCGGCTGGTGTCGACGGTGTCGAAGAAGTTGCGCACGTAGTCGTTGGCGGGCTTCTCGATCAGTTCCTGCGGGGTGCCGACCTGGACCAGCTTGCCGCCTTCCATGATGCCGATGCGGGTGCCGATGCGCATGGCCTCCTCGATATCGTGGGAGACGAAGATGATGGTGCGACGGTGAGTCTTCTGCAGCGCCAGGAGGACGTCCTGCATCTCGCGGCGCTTGAGCGGGTCGAGGGCCGAGAAGGCCTCGTCCATGATGATCATCGAGGGGTCGACCGCCAGGGCGCGGGCCAGGCCGACGCGCTGCTGCATGCCGCCGGACAGCTCGTGGGGGTACTTCTGCGCGAAGGGTGCCAGGCCCACCTGCTCCAGCACTTCCATGGCGCGCTGCTCGCGTTCCTTCTTGCCCTTGCCGGCCACTTCGAGACCGAAGGCGGCGTTGTCCAGCACGGTGCGCGAAGGCATCAGGGCGAAGGACTGGAAGACCATGCTCATGTCGCGGCGACGCAGGTCGATCAGTTGCGCCTTGGGCAGCTTGGCGACGTTCTGGCCGTCGATGAACACGTCACCGGCGGTGGGCTCGATCAGCCGGTTGATCAGGCGGATGAGCGTGGACTTGCCCGAACCGGAGAGGCCCATGAGCACGAATATCTCGCCTTCCTCGACGCTGAACGACACGTCGCTGACGCCGATCACCGCGCCACGTTCGGCGAGGATCCTTTCCTTGCTCCAGCCTTGCTTGAGCAAGTCGATGGCTTCTTGTGGCTGTTGGCCGAAAACCTTGTAGAGGTTCTGGACAACGATTTTTCCAGACTGCATGGGATGGTTCCCCTTCAGTAGACATCCAGATCAGCTACACGGGACCGGACGGGCGCCACGGGGACGCGCCGACAGGCGATGCCGACTGTTATTGCCTGTGTGGGTTTACTGGTTCCAGGGCTTGGCAGGAGAATCGCGCAACCGGCGGAGCGGGCTAGGCACTGCACGGATTCGAGGATTCGCCATGACACCTGGGGTGTATGGACGAGCGTTCGATTCCTTGAGTTCCTAACCATCATTCCGCTGTTTTGCAAACCGCTTTCCAAACCCTCTGGCAGTGCTACGAAACCCTGTCCTTGGGTCGATCAACACCTCGTCCTGAGGTGTGCGTACATCCGAAATTTCTTGTAGGGCGGGCGCCTTAGACATTGGCTCCGCCGTTTTCTGTTCTTCGGTCCAGGGCTGAGGGCCCAGGTCTGTCAGTTCAGGCTTGAAAGGACAGCGACGAAATCGGCTGAGTCAACGATATAGCCTCGGTAGCCGGGCAATTGTCGGTTTACGACCCTGACGTGTTGGGCGACGACACAAGGCCGGTTGCCGAAAAAAACCATAACAGAAATTTTTCACCTGTTGGGGATGCTGAAACCCGCGCAGGGCGCGGGTTTCAGGGGTTGACACGGCCTCAGGCAAGAGCTGCCGGGGGCTACAGCGGATTCGAGAAAAAGCGAAATTCATGGCGCTACGGCAAGCCCGAGGGCGGCATTCGCCATTTTCCCGTCGCGGGTGGTGACGCCCACCAGCCACTTCTCCAATTGCTCCGGATGCGCCTTCAGCCAGGCCTTGGCTTCGCGCCGGCGGTTGGTGCTCTGGTTGAGGATGGCCCCCATCAGGTGGTTCTCCATATCCAGGCTGAACTCCAGGTTGCCCAGCAGGCGCCCGAGGTTGGGGCATTCCTTGGCCAGACCGGCGCGGGTGTTGGTGTAGACAGTGGCGCCGCCGAAGTCGGGGCCGAAGTAATCGTCGCCGCCAGCCAGGTAATGCATCTGGAACTGGTTGTTCATCGGGTGCGGCTCCCAGCCGAGGAACACCACCCATTGCTTGAGGTGTTCGGCGCGCTTCACCTGGGCCAGCATGCCACTCTCGCTGGACTCCACCAGCTTGAAGTCGGCGAGGCCGAACGCCTTGTCGTCGATCATCTTCTGGATCAACTTGTTCCCATCGTTGCCAGGCTCGATGCCGTAGAGCTTGCCGCCCAGTTCCTTCTTGAACTTTGCCAGGTCGGCGAAGCTTTTCAGGCCGCCGTCATAGGCGGCCTGGTTGACCGCCAGGGTGTACTTGGCGCCCTTGAGGTTGGCACCGAGGGTGTCCACGCTGCCGTTCTCGCGGTAGGGCGCGATGTCGTTTTCCATGCTCGGCATCCAGTTGCCGAGGAACACGTCGATCTTCTTTTCCGACAGCGCCTTGTAGGTGTCGGGCACCGAGAGCCGCTTGACCTGGGTGCTGTAGCCGAGCTCGGCGAGCACGTAGCGGGTGACGGCGGTGGTGACGGTGATATCGGTCCAGCCGACATCGGCGAAACGGACGGTCTTGCAGGATTCCGGTTCAACGGCGGCCTGTGCCAGCAGCGGGGTGCAGAGCGCTACGGCCAGGAACCGGGGGATCAATGGGTTCATGGGGACTTCCACAGCAGAGTCGAGGGGATGGCGATCGCCTGTCCGCGCGGCGAACGGACTGCTGCTGGCCGGTGCGGGTGCGCCCGGATCATGTGACGAAGTCGGGCGGGCTTCTACGAAGCAGGTCGCAAGCAGGAAGGTGCTGTCGCTTTTTCATCCATGACGCCGCGGCGTATTTGGACACGAGCGGGTCGGTGTGGGACGCCGGCTCGCGGTGGAAATGCAGATGATGTCGGCCACGCCCCATCACCCGTCGCGGAGACCATCGTGGCTATCAGCGTGTTCGACCTGTTCAAGATCGGTATCGGTCCCTCCAGTTCCCATACCGTCGGCCCCATGCGCGCTGCGGTGCTCTTCGTCGGCGCTCTGCGTGAGCGCCAGCTGCTGGAGCGGGTGACGCGCCTGGAGGTGAACCTCTACGGCTCGCTTTCCGCTACCGGCATCGGCCATGGCACCGACCGTGCCGTGATCATGGGCCTGATGGGCGAGTGGCCGGACCGCATCGACCCCAAGCAGATTGCCCCGCGTATCGCCGAGCTGCTCGCCAGCGGCACCTTGCCGCTGGATGGTCGCCTGCCGGTGCCCTTCGACTGGCAGCGTGACATGCGCCTGCTCGACGAGAACCTGCCCTACCACCCCAACGCCATGACCCTGGTGGCCTTCGGTGAGAGCGGCGAGCTGCACCGCGACACCTACTATTCCGTCGGCGGCGGTTTCGTCGTCGACGCCGAGCAGGCCGCCGCCGGCCAGCTCGACCAGGATCACACCCGGCTGCCCTACGACTTCTCCAGCGCCGAGGAGCTGTTGCAGCTGTGCAAGCGCCATGGCTTGCGGGTTTCCGAACTGATGCTGGCCAACGAGAAGGCCTGGCGCAGCGAGGCGGATATCCGCGCCGGGCTGCTGCGCCTGTGGGACGCCATGCGCGAATGCGTGGACAACGGCCTGAGCCAGGAAGGCATCCTGCCCGGCGGCCTCAACGTGCGTCGCCGCGCCGCCAGGCTGCACCGCAGCCTGCAGGAGCTGGGCAAACCCAATGTCATCGGCTCGACCATGAGCGCCATGGAGTGGGTCAACCTCTTCGCCCTGGCGGTGAACGAGGAGAACGCCGCCGGCGGGCGCATGGTCACCGCGCCCACCAATGGCGCGGCGGGCATCATCCCGGCGGTGCTGCACTACTACATGAAGTTCAACCCCGAGGCCTCCGACGGCGACGTGGTGGACTACCTGCTGGGCGCCGCCGCCGTGGGCATCCTGTGCAAGAAGAACGCGTCCATCTCCGGCGCCGAGGTGGGCTGCCAGGGCGAGGTCGGCTCGGCCTGCGCCATGGCCGCCGCCGGCCTGGCCGAAGTGCTCGGTGCTACCCCGGAACAGCTGGAGAACGCCGCCGAGATCGGCCTGGAGCACAACCTCGGGCTCACCTGCGACCCGGTGGGCGGGCTGGTGCAGGTGCCCTGCATCGAGCGCAATGCCATCGCGGCGGTGAAGGCCATCAACGCGGCACAGATGGCCTTGCGCGGCGACGGCGAGCACTTCATCTCCCTCGACCAGGTGATCCGCACCATGCGCGATACCGGCGCGGACATGCACGACAAGTACAAGGAAACCTCGCGCGGCGGCCTGGCCGTCAGCGCCATCGAATGCTGACCCGCTTTCGCTCCCCGGCGCGTCGCCTTGCCAGCTTTTGGTGCGACGCTCCGGGGCGCTGCCAGCGCCCCGCGTGACCATTCGGTCACCTGCGCTGCCGTCCGTCTGTTACGCCCGGTATTCCTGGATGTAGCGGGGTGACAACGGCACCACCAGCGGGTGCTACCTAATGCCCCAGACCCCAGGAGTCACGCGGCCTGGCGGTCGTTAACAGAATATTTCTGTCGCTCTCGCCTAGCCCCGCTGGCATGGGGTTTGGATGCGCTTATGCATTTTTATTGAACGGCTGAACAATTTAGGCATGACCTTTGCCTCGTATCAGGGGCAACCGTCTGGGTCAGTCGCCGTACCAGAACCATAAGAAGAGAACCTCGCAACGAAGGTTCACAGCGTGTTTAGCGTGAGGGTTTTCAGATGTCACAGTCCAACCAGGGCTCCCAGCCCCAGAACCGCGCACCCCAATCCATCGGCTTCCTGCTGCTGGACAACTTCACCCTGATCTCCCTGGCCTCGGCAGTGGAACCGCTGCGCATGGCCAACCAGCTGTCCGGCAAGGAGCTCTACCGCTGGTTCACCCTGACCCAGACGGGCCTGCCGGTAAGCGCCAGCGATGGCTTGCAGATCACTCCCGATGCGGGCCTGGAGAACGCCCCGGCACTGGATGCGGTGATCGTCTGCGGCGGCGTCGATATCCAGCACAGCGTTACCCGTGAACACCTGCAGTGGCTGCAATCCCAGGCGCGCCAGGGCCGCCAACTCGGCGCCGTGTGCACCGGCAGCTGGGCGCTGGCCAAGGCCGGCCTGCTCGATGGCTACGACTGCAGCGTGCACTGGGAATGCCTGGCGGCGATGCAGGAGGCCTTCCCCCGCGCCGCCATCACCACCCGCCTGTTCTCCATCGACCGCAACCGCAACACCTCCTCCGGCGGCACCGCGCCGATGGACATGATGTTGCACCTGATCGCCCGCGAGCACGGCCGCGAACTGGCGGCGGCGATCTCCGAGATGTTCATCTACGAGCGCATCCGCAACGAGCAGGACCACCAGCGCGTGCCGCTCAAGCACATGCTCGGCACCAACCAGCCGAAGCTGCAGGAAATCGTCGCGCTGATGGAGGCCAACCTCGAGGAGCCCATCGATCTGGACGAACTGGCCTGCTACGTCGACGTGTCCCGCCGCCAGCTGGAGCGCCTGTTCCAGAAGTACCTGCACTGCTCGCCGTCGCGCTACTACCTGAAGCTGCGCCTGATCCGCGCGCGCCAGCTGCTCAAGCAGACGGCGATGTCGATCATCGAAGTGGCCTCGGTATGTGGCTTCGTCTCCACGCCGCACTTCTCCAAGTGCTACCGCGAGTACTTCGGCATCCCGCCGCGTGACGAGCGCGCCAACCAGAACGCCAACGTGGTCGCCTTGGTGCCCATGCCCGAGGACCTGATGCGGCCTTCGTCCTCCACCGCCATGGCGGCCCTCACCCGCGCCCAGGGTGAATCCACCTTCGCCAGCGTGCGGTTGTAAAACCTCCCGGGGCCGCACAGCGGCCCCTTTTACCCCGGAGGCCAGTTCCGAGCGCAATTCGTAGGATGGGTCGGGCGGCGTTCCGCGAGCTCCGCGAACCCATGCTGCCCGGCCAGCGCCAGGGTCATGTCTGTGCCCGAGAGTGATGGGTTTCGCTTCGCTCTACGCCATCCTACGGGGCTGTGTGCATGGGTTCCGGGCATGAAAAAGGGCGCCATCGGCGCCCTTTTTCGTTGCGGGTGGATCAGCGCGGTACCAGCGCCGGCAGCAGGGTACGGGAGATGGCCTCGCGCACGTTGGGCAGCAGGGTGGCGCGGCCTCCCAGCAGTTCCTCCACCAGGCGCCGCAGGGCCACGGCGCGTTCGGGGCTGAGGCCGCTTACGGCGTGCTCGCAAGCCTGTTCGGCGCTCACCCCCGAGGGAATGGCCAGCCCCAGCGCCACAAGGCGCTCGCGGAAATCTTCCTGGTCGATCAGATCGGCATGCATCATGGCCTGTCTCCTCCGGTCATCGGGCTGCGCGTCAGCGCAGCACTCCTTCTTCCATCAACAGCTTGAAGATAGCCTCGGCACCCTCGTCTGGCGACAGGTCCTTGAGCACCTTGCCGCCCCCGCCTGAAGCCTTGGCCGTGGCCGCCTTCATGCGCTCGGCGCCGGTCTTGGCCTTGATCACCTTGAGGCGCTTGGGCCTGGGCCGTGCCGGCTGCAAGCGTGCCTCGGCCAGCAGCGCGTCTTCAACCACCTCGACGTCGCAGGCCTTGAGCGTGCCGCGTCGCGCCGGGCCGAAGGCACTCTGGCGTCCCACCGGGGCGGCGTTGTCGACGCTGGCGAGAAACGGCAGGCGCACCCGCAGGCGGCGCCGCTGGCCACGGGGCAGGGCTTGCAGCACCTGGGCCACGCCGTTCTCCACCTTCTCCACTTCGGCCAGGCCCACCACCAGCGGCCAGCCGAGCCGCTCGGCCAGCAGGAAGGGCAGCATGCCCGAGCCTTCGCCGGTTTCCGCCTGGCTGCCGGTGAGCACCAGTTGCGCACCGGCCTCGGCGAGGTAATCGGCCAGGGCGGGTAGCGCATCGGCCTGGGCGGGTTGTTCGAGCACGGCGATCTGCGCCAGGCCCATGCCCAGGTAGGCGCGCAGGGCCTCCTCGCGCGGGTTGCCGGCGTGCAGCACCTGCAGGCGTTCGCCACCCAGGCGCAGGCCGAGTTCCACGGCCCGCGCGTCCTGCTCCGCACGCCGTGGGCGGCCGGAGGTGGGGTGAGCGCCGACCGAGACCAGGGCGACGATGTTCAGTGCGTCATGCGGCATCGCGTGCGCCTCCCTGACGGTGTGCGGTGATCCGTTCGATCAGTGCGGCGAGGATGGCGCCGGAGTCGCCGATCACCGAGAGATCGGCACGTTTGATCATGTCGCAGCCCGGGTCCATGTTCACCGCGATCACCTTGTCGCAGGCGCCTATGCCCTGCAGGTGCTGGATGGCGCCGGAGATGCCCACCGCCAGGTAGACCCGTGCGGTGACCCAGGTGCCGGTGGCGCCGACCTGGCGGTTGCGCGGCATGTGGCCGTCGTCCACCGCGACGCGGGAGGCGCCCTCGGTGGCGCCCAGTACCTTGGCCGCTTCGTGGAACTGCGCCCAGTCCTTCACGCCGTTGCCGCCGGACAGGATGAATTCGGCCTCGGCCATGGGAATCTGCGCCGGGTCCACGGCCACTGCGCCGAGGTCCTCGATGCGCGGCAGGCTGCGGGCGATGCTGGCCTGCAGTTCGATGGGGCTGGCTTCGTGGCGGGTCTCGCTGACCGGCTCGGCGCACTCGGCGGCGGCCAGGATCAGCCGCGGCGTGGCGCGCACCAGGTCCTCGCGACCGGCACCGGCGCGACCGCTGCAGTGCTCGCCATCCACCTGCCAGACGCGGGTGGCGGGGCGCTCGCCGAGCTTGGCGGCCAGGCGCCGACCCAGTTCGCCACCGCCGCTGCGGCTATCAGGCAGCAGCCAGTGGCGCGGGGCTAGCTGGCTCTCCACCGCGCTCAGGGCCAGTACCCGCGCTTCCGGCGCGTAGCCGTCGAAGGCCTCGCCCTGGATGCGCAGGATGCGGTCGATGCCGGCGCTGTCGAAGGCGGTTTCCTTGTCGTCGCCGAACAGCACCGCGACCACCGCGCCGTCCTGGCCGGCGAGCTTGCTGGCCAGGCCGAGCAGGTCCTTGTCGTGGCTGCCGAGTCGGCCGCCGACCATGTCCGGCACCACGGCGATGTAGAACGCCGGTTGCGCCACCACATGCAGCGGCAGTTGCACCGCCTCGCTGGCACCGCTGCGCTTGCCGCTGGTGCCCTGCTGGGCGCCGCTGCGGTCGATGCGCTTGATGCCGGCGGGGCCGATGAAGCCGACGGCGATGGCGTGGGGGTTCTTGCGGATGACGCCGTTGGGCCCCATCCAGCGGGTCTGGCCCTGCTGCTGCATTGCGGCGTGCAGGGGGTGCAGGCGATTGCGGGCGATACGCTCGGCACGCGGGTCGCGGCGGATGATGTCGCTCATCGTTGTATCTCCGTGCGGGAGGGGCACAGGTGGGCAAGGTGTTGCATCAATGCACCTCCGCCACGGCTTCGCGTTTCGCCGCTGCCGGCTTCTTCGCTTCTGCCGGGGCCTCGACCAGCACCTCGGCTACCAGCTCGGCGATGTCCTTGATCTCCGGGCGCGGCGCGACCACGCCTTCGAGCATCGCGGTGCATTGCGGGCAACCCACGGCCACCACCTCGGCGCCGGTCTCCTTGATGTCGACCATGCGCATGTCGGGGATGCGTTGCTTGCCGGGGATGTCGGTGATCGGTGCGCCACCGCCGCCGCCACAGCAGCGGGAGCGGAAGCCGGAGCGGGCCATTTCCTTCACCTCGATGCCGATGGCCTTGAGCACGGCGCGCGGGGCTTCGTACTCGC